>NZ_JBIBVF010000026.1:0-154208 GCF_043080045.1 Streptomyces sp. NPDC015125 | reverse complement strand
CCACGCCCACCCCCACCAGCCTTTCCACCACCCCCAACGGGAGGGGACGGGCCGGAGCGGGTGGGGTGCCGGACGTAAAGCGAAGCAGTCCGGCACCCCACCCGCGGAGGCCCGTCACCGCACCCCGACAGCCCCGCGCAGCGGACCCCGCCCCGCGCAGCGGCACCGCCCGCCGCCAGGCGCAGGCGCAGGCGAAACGGCGGGAAAGCCAAAAACGTGGGCCAGAGGCAAAGCGCAGCGGCAACGCCCGCCGCCAGGCGAAACGGCGCGAAAGCCGAAAACGTGGGAAACCAAAAACGTGGGGCTCAAATCCTCTCCAGGCTCCGCCCAGTACTCCGCGGCCCCAGCAGCGCCACATCCAGGCACAGCAGCAGCATCAGCCCCGCCGAGCCCGTGAACACCGCGGCCGGTCCAAGGTCGTTCAGCACGCTCAGCGCGACGAACGGCAGCGCGACCGAGGTGAGCCGGGACAGCGAGTAGGCGATGCCGATCGCGCTGCTGCGCAGGGCGGTCGGGAAGATCTCGGTCTGGTAGACGTGGAAGGCGTTGGAGAAAACATTGCTGCACACCGTCAGCAGGAAGCCGAAGGTGACGATGGCCCAGGTGGTGGCGGCGAAGCCGAAGGCCAGACCGCAGCCGGCGATGCCGAGCGCCGAGACGATGATCAGTGTCCGGCGCTCGATCCGGTCGATGAGCGGGACGGACAGCGCGGAGCCGACCGGATAGCCACAGAAGCTCAGCGCCGCGTACAACAGCGACTCGGTGACGCTGTGGCCCTTCGCGGTGAGCACCACCGGCGCCAGCGACCCGAAGCCGTAGTAGCCGACGGTCTGCAGCACCTGGAAGATCCACCACATGACGGTGCGCCGCCGCTGGTCGCCCCGGAACATCTCGGCCAACGGCACCTTCCGCTCCGGTACGGTCTCCGCCTCCGGTACCGACGGCAGACTGCCGCCGCTCTCCCGGGCCACCCGCTCCTCCAGCCCGGCCACGATCCGTTCGGCTTCCTCGCCACGCCCCTGCACCACCAACCACCGGGGTGATTCCGGGAGTTGGCGGCGCATCAACTGGATGAACCCGGCGCCCAGCGCACCGGCGGCCAGCAGCCAGCGCCAGCCCTCGACGCCCAGCGGCTGATGGGCGGCCACCAGCCGGGCACCGAGCAGCGCGGCTACCGGAACGCCGAGGAACCCGACGGTGTACGCATGGGCGATATAGCGGCCGCGTACCGCCCGGGGCAGGAACTCCGCGAGGTAGGTGTCGACCAGCACGAGTTCGGCGCCCAGTCCGAGACCGGACAGAAAGCGCAGCACGAGGAGCCAGGACAGGTCCGGGGCGAAGGCGCACAGCAGCGAGAAGAAGGAGTACGCCGCCAGGTTGATCATGAACATCCGGCGCCGCCCGAAGCGGTCGGCGAGCACCGAGAGCACATTCGCGCCGACGAACATGCCGAGGAACCCTGCGGCGATCACCCAGGACTTCGCGGTGTGCCCGAGGTGCCACTGTTCGGCGAGGGCCGCGGCCAGCACCCCGCCGAGGAAGATCTCGTAGAGCTCGAAGAAGGCTCCGATGCCGACGACGAGGGTGATCCGGCGGTGCCACCGGGACGGCGGCAGCCGGTCCAGCCGTGCGGCGGCCCGAATGCCGGTGGGGGTCCCCCCGCGCCGTTCAGGCGTGGGAGAGGTGGTGTCCGTCATGGCGGTCCTCCCCTGAGCAGGTCCCGGCGCGCAGGACGGAGCCAGGTCCGCACCGCGTGGTCGGGCGTACGGCGAGGACCGTACTCCTCCAAGATCAGCAAGCGGAAGACCGCCTGCCCGGCCGCCCCGGACGGTGGTGGTGGCCTGCGGATTCGGTACCGCCGCGGGACCGGTGGATACCATGCCGGGGTCAACCGAACGGTCCGGGAGGGGCTCCGCGTGACGGCGAAGCAGGACGCGCCACGGCTGTCCGATCTCATGCCGTGGTCCGTGGCGCCGCTGCGGCTCGGCCGCTCCTGGGTGCTGGCGCCGGATCCGGCCACGCTGCGGGCCCGCTGGGCGGCGCTGGTGGACGCCGAGGACACGGCGGCCCGCGAACGGCTGTTCCGGCCGTCCCGGGCCCGGACCCTGCACTCCGCCGTCGGCCAGCTGCCGGGCCAGGCCACGGCAACCGAGCGGCTGTACCGTGCGGGCGGCCCGTGCCCCGAGCCGGTACGGGTGGCACACGGTCCGTTCGACCAGCAGTGGCTGCTGCCCGATCACCGGCTGATCGACGGCGCGCGGCCGGAGCTGTGGCGGGTGGCGGACGAACGGCAGCTGTTCGTGGTCGAGTGGGGGCAGGTGCCGCAGGTGCCCGGCCCCGCGGTGGTGTGCTCCGCGCTGCTGCCCGACGGGCGTTCGCCGGCCGGCCGCCCCGGCCGGATCCGTCCGTTCTACCGGCGGCCCGGCGGGCGCGAGCCCAATCTCGCCCCGGGCCTGCTCGCCCTGCTCGGCCGGCGCCTGGACCGCCCGGCGCCGCCGGCGGACCTGCTGGCCTGGCTCGCCGCGAGCGCCCACCACTCCCCCGACGGCTGCACGGTGCCGCTCACCGCCGACCCCGCACTCTGGGACCGCGGCGTCGCGCTCGGCGGGCGGCTGCTCTGGCTCACCACCCGGGGCGCCTACGCAGCCGGGGCGAACGGCGGGCGCAGCGGCGAGCGGCCCCGGATGCCGGGCGGCCGGCGCCCTTACGTACGCTCCGCGCTCCCCGCCCGCGGGCTGCCGCAGGACGTCGCCTACGACCCGGCACAGGAGGCGCTGCTGCTCGGCGGCGGCCGGATCTCACCGGTGCCGCCGGGCGCCTGGGACTTCCACGCGGGCGGCGTACGTGTCCTGGAAGCATGGCTGGCCGAGCGCACCGGCACGGCCGCGGCGGGCACGGACGTGCCGGAGGCCGGTTCGCTGGCGGCACTGCGCCCCGCCGACTGGCCGCAGGAGTGGACCTCGGAGCTGCTGGAGCTGATCACCGTACTGGCGCTGTTGTCCGAACTCCAGCCGCGGTGCGAGGAGTTGCAGGGCCACACGGAGGACGGTCCGCAGCTGACGGCCGCCGAACTACGGGCCGCCGGCATCCTCCCGGCGCCGGTCTCCGCACACCGCCCGGCCTCGGTGCTCGACCACCACGAGGAAGGCCCGGAAGGGCAGTTCGCGCTGCTGTGAACCCGAGGGGGCCGCGGATCGGTGTTTCCCCGGGGGGCCGCCGATCCGCCCCGGGTCTCCCGGAGGGGCCGGAGGGCACACACAAAACCACCCGTTGCCGGGCAACGGGTGGTGGGGAGTGCTGCACCGGCCGGGTGGGGGACGGGGCCGGGGCGGTGGAGCGGGTACCTCACGGCATCTCCGGGGCAAGGAGTCCCGCCCCGGCGAGCACACCGACGAGCTGCCGGCGCCCTGGGCCTGACGAGCGATCGGACCGCAGTGCCACGCCGGGACGGTGTGATCGCCCGAGATGCCGCTTCAGAAGCGGATCAGCCGTGACCCCCGAACAGCGAGCGCCGCAGCCTGCGCAGCGGCGCGAAGAGCGACACCCTGGCGCCGCGGCTGTTCCTCGTACGCGAGCGATCACGCGCGGTGAGCTCCTGCATCAGCGAGGTCGCGCCCTCCACCTCGCGCTGCGGGATGGCGGGACCACCCAGCACCGCGAAATGGCGGTCGAGACGCGCACTGGACGCACTGCTCCCGCAATTGATGGCAGGGACTCGCGCCCTGCTACGCACTGTTATCTGTTCCATGACTCTCCCCACCCTACGAGGGCACCCGGCCCGGGCAGGGTAACCCTATCTCTCTTGGCGGACACGCGTGCAGACCGGTCAACGGATTCACCTGCCTCGCCTTGGCGTTGACAAACACCATACGGAATGTCACGTACACCGCATGGACCAGGGCGAGTTGAGCGTCATCGGGCTGCCACGGGGCCCGGACGGGGCGCCTGACGGGGCGCCAGGAGGCACGGGGAGAGACCGGGATCTCACTGCCTCTCCCCGGCACCCGGCGGGCGGATGACTACGCAGCGGAGGCGAACACCGGCAGATAGCCGCCGGACTGCCCGGCGGCGGTGGGGTGGTAGGACTCCAGGACGGGGAAGGTCACGCTGTGCAGCCAGGCGCTGCCGGAGCACAGCTCATGGCCGGAAAAGGTGACGTTGACATCGGCGAAGGTGAAGCCGTGGTCGGCGGCCCGCTTGGCGGTGACGCCGTTGATGTCGTCGGCGGCTGCGTTGATCGCGGCACGGGACCTCTCGGAGAGGCCCGCGATACAGCCCCCGCGGAGCTTGTAGAAGTGGGGATAGCCCACGACCACCACGTGCGCGGCCGGGGCCTTCTGCGCAATGGCGCCGTACACCCCGTCGAGCTGACCGGGCAGGGTGGTGGCGATGTAGGTCCTGGCCTGTGCCACCCGGGCCAGACAGGCGCTCTCGCCCTGGAGCGCACAGGTCGTCATGGTGTCGGCGAAACCTGCGTCGTTGCCGCCGATGGTGATGCTGACCAGGCCGGTGGAGCTGTTGAGCGGGGCGAGCTGACCGCTGAGAACGTCACCCGTTCGGGCGCCGGAACAGGCGGTGAAGTGGAAGGAGGAGGGGGAGTGCGCGGCGGCCCACAGGGCCGGGTAGGCCTTGGTGCTGCGCTTGCAGGAGCCGCTGGCACTGTCGTAGCTGCCGGCTCCCACACCGGAGGAGTAGGAGTCACCGAGGGCCACATAGCCCGTGGCGGTGGGGAGTTGAGCCGACACGGCGGCGCTCGCGCCGGTGAGCGCGAGCGCCGTGGTGACGAAGAAGGCGGATGTCAAGGCCGCAAATCGGGACAGTCTCATGGAACCTCCCTTAGCAGGATCTCTGCCACATTCGTCGTAGCAAAACTCGCGGGTAGCCGGAAGTGTCCATGCCAAAAGTCGTCGGAAGTTCATGGCAAATATCCCGGTACAAGGGGATGTTCGCCGCCCCGTCACCGCCCTGCCTCCGTGGCCCGGGCGAGGGCGATGAAGCCCCGACCGCCACCACCACGGCCGACGACGGCGACCGCGCCGGTCCCTCCGGAGGCACAGGCGTTCCTCCCTCTCCGGGCCGGCGTGCGGCGGACCGGTCATTCCCCGGTGGGGCGCAGGCGGCGGGCGAGGCCGGGAACGAGGCAGGCGGTGGCCGCGATGACGACGGCCACCAGCAGGATCACCAGATCCGGACGGGTCCCCAGACCGAGCAGTACGGCGCCGAGAAGGCCCCCGGCGAACATCGCGGAGACCGAGACCAGCCGGCGGCCCGCGGCGTGGCTGCCGTACCCCAGGCGTTTGTCGCGCCCCAGCGGTGACCCGCTGACCAGGGCCGTCATCGCCCGGGTCTCCACCGTCGTCGTGAAGTCGGGGGCGGCGGCCCGTATGGCGGTGACATTGCGCATGCCCATCGCCACCGCCATCAGCCCGACGACCACCAGGCGCCGGCCCGGCGACAGGCCCCGGGCCGGTCCCGACTCCCAGGCGGCCGCCGCGGCCCCGGCCAGCAGCGTCGCCTCCGTGGCCAGCGCGACCGGGAACCAATGGCGTTGCCGGACGGCCAGCGCCGACTCCATCCGGGCCCCGAGCGCCGCGCCGAGGACGAACGCACCGAGCGACACCACCGTCGCCAGGACCGGCAGCCCGCCCTGGCCGGCGATACCGAACCCGAGGAAGAGCAGATTGCCGGTCTGGGTGGCGGTGAAGACCTGACCGAGCGCCAGAAAGCTCACGGCGTCGAGCACCCCGGTGGCCACGGTCAGACACACCATGATCACCGTCAGGGCGATTCCGCTCGGCGGCTCCACGGGCACGGCTCCTTCCGGCGGTCACCGCACCTCGCGGCACATCCCCCCAGTCTCCGGACGGCCGGCCCGCGCTGCCGCCATTGCGCCGTCCGAGGGCGGCCCGGCGCCTACACCCCCGCACGGTTGCGTAGGTTTCCGGCCTTCGTCATGTCTTGACGGTGCTCCGAGCGTTGCGCGACATTGAGGCCCGACATCCGGCGCTTATGGGGGGCAAAGCTGCCAATGCACACCAAGACCATCGCTCGTCACGGCTCGCACGACCTGCCACCACCCGAGGAGCGGCCGGCGGGCGCCACCGCCTCGCTGGTCGCGGGGGTGGCGGTCGGCATCGGCATCATGGGAGCCGTCCTCGCGCTCGCCGATATCGACTCCCCCCTCCGCGCGCCGTTCACCCTCTTCTTCCTTCTGATGGCACCCGCCGCCGCGCTCGCCGTGGCGCTCGGCCGGATGGATCCGCTCGGCCGCGCGGTCGCCGCCGGCGCCGGGGCGCTGGCCGTCGATCTGCTGGTGGCACAGACCATGCTCGCGCTGCATCTGTGGTCACTGCGCGGCGGTGTGCTCGCGGTGGCGGCGCTCAGCGGCGCCCTGCTGCTGGCCGGCGCGGTGCGACGGCGAGCAGGCCGGGCCCCCGGAAGCCGGGCGGGTTGAGATGGACGTGGCGCTGTACCGCCCCGGCGAACTGACCGGGGCCGACCGGAGTGCCTGGACCGCCCTGCAGTCCCAGGCACGGTCCCTGGCGGCGCCGCAGTTGGCGAACCCCTTCCTCTCCCCCGAGTTCGCGCTGGCCGTCGGCCGCTGCCGGAGCGGAGTTCGGATCGCGGTGCTCCACCAGCACGGCGGGCCGGCCGCATTTCTGCCCTTCCAGCGCTCGGCGCTCGGGATCGGGCGGGCGGTCGGCCTGGGCGTCTCCGATGCCCAAGGACTGGTGCACCGGCCCGGGTTCCGGTGGGACGCCCAGGAGCTGCTGCGGGCCTGCGGGCTGTCGGTGCTGGAGTTCGATCACCTGGTGGCCGGCCAGCACCCTTTCGCGGCGGCCTCGTTCAGCGCCCATGCCTCACCCGTCATCGATGTGGGCCAGGGCTTCGAGGCCTATCTGACGGGGCTGCGGGCCCGGTCGCCGAAGTTCACCCGGACCACCCTCGCCAAGGAACGCAAGCTCGGCCGGGACATCGGGCCGCTGCGCTATGTCCACGACGAGCGCGACCCGGCGGCGCTGCGGACGCTCATGGAGTGGAAGTCCGCGCAGTACCGCAGAACGGGGCGCAGCGACCGCTTTGCGCACCCCTGGATCGTCCGGCTCGTGCAGCACCTGTTCCACACCCGCAGCGCTTCCTTCGCGGGGCTGCTGTCGGTGCTGTACGCGGGCGAGCGGCCGGTCGCGGCGCACTTCGGGCTGCGTTCGGAGTCCGTACTCGCCTGCTGGTTCCCGGCCTACGACCCTCAGTTCGCGAAGTTCTCCCCCGGACTGGTGCTGCATCTGCGGATGGCGCAGGCGGCGGCCGCGGAAGACCTCGGGTACCTCGACCTGGGGCGCGGTGCGAAGGATTACAAGGACGCCCTCAAGACCCGTGAACTCATGGTGTCCGAGGGGTGGGTGATGCGGCGGCATCCGGTGGCGCTGGGGCATCGGGCGCGGCGCGCGCCGGTCCGTGCGCTGCGCAATGCGGTGCTGGCCAGGCCGGAGCTGTTTGCGCCCGCCGACCGCCTGCTCAAGCGGGTGGGCCGGATCCGGTCGGGGCGGTGACGCATAACCGGCAGCGGCGGTCCGTGCCGGGGTTTTGCGGAGTTCGAGAGGGCGCAACGGGGCGTGCGCCGGTGCATCAATACGGGCGTGCCCCCGAGTGCACCGGCCAGTTGCCGCAAAGGGTATTTGACGCGGAAGGTCGTGCCCTACAGTCCCTGACATCAATACCGACGCACATCCACCCGCAACGGACGATCATCGCAAGACGGCTCTGGGGAGAGCCCGCACGACACGATGAAGCGACCGGTGCGGTGCGCGGTGGGGGGGTCCCGTGCGCACGGTCTTCGCTTGCCGATCACAGCTTGCCGAGGGCCGGAGCACGAGCCGCGCAGCCGGAATCACGCGTGCCTGCTCGCCTTGTCCGCACGGTGAACCCTGCCGTGCGACCGGGGTGTGAACCCCCCTTTCGACCCGGATAACCACACGGACCGCCCGGGGGTGGGCGGTCCACCGGACGAGAGGGCAAGAAACCCGATGAGCTCGTTCCTTCGCCCGGCCGATGCGGAAGAACCGCCGCTGACGCTGCTGCCGGACCAGGCCGTCTACCGTCCCGTTTCCTCGCATCTGGCCATTGCTCCGCCGGTCAGTGTCGTCATCCCGGCGATGAATGAAGCGGAAAATCTCCCGTATGTCTTCAAGACCCTGCCGGACTGGATCCATGAAGTGATCCTGGTCGACGGGAATTCCACCGATGACACGGTCCGGGTCGCCCGTGACCTGTGGCCGGACGTCACGGTCGTACCGCAGCGCGGCAAGGGCAAGGGCGACGCGCTGATCAGCGGTTTCGCGGCCTGCACCGGCGAGATCATCGTGATGATCGACGCGGATGGGTCGGCCGACGGCGGCGAGATCGTCAGCTATGTCTCGGCGCTGGTATCCGGGGCCGACTTCGCCAAGGGCTCGCGGTTCGCCAACGGCGGCGGCACGGACGACATGACGCCCGTCCGCAAGCTCGGCAACCGCGTCCTGACCGCCGTGGTCAACACCAAGTTCGGCGCCCGCTACACCGATCTCTGCTACGGCTACAACGCCTTCTGGCGGCACTGCCTGGACGAAATAGCCCTGGACTGCGCCGGGTTCGAGGTCGAGACCCTGATGAACATCCGGGTGGTCAAGGCCGGGCTGCGAGTGCAGGAGATCCCCAGCCACGAGTACAACCGCATCCACGGCGTCAGCAATCTGCGGGCGGTGCGGGACGGGCTGCGGGTGCTGCGAGTGATCCTGCGCGAGCGGGGCTCCAGAAGGAACCGGGCGGCCCGGCCCGCGCTGATCACCGGGAACGTCCGGTGAGCGCGGCGAGACCGACGGCCGGCCCGGCAGCACGGATCTCCGTCGTCATCTGCGTCCACACCGAGGACCGGTGGGACGACATCCTCGCCGCGGTGGCGTCGGTGGACGGCCAGTCCTGTCCCGCCCATGAGCTGCTCGTGGTGGTGGACCATCACCCCGCGCTGCTGGCCCGGCTCAGGGAGCAGTTCAGGGGCGCTCACGCGGGCGCATCGAGTTCCCGTGCTCCCGCAACTCCCGTGCGGATCATGGCCAATTCGGGACCCCGAGGGCTGTCCGCGGGGCGTAACACCGGTATTGCCGCGGCCGACGGCGAGATCATCGCCTTTCTGGACGACGATGCGGTGGCCGAGCGGGACTGGCTGCGCCACTTCGCCGCGGCCTACGCGGACCCGGCGGTGATGGCGGTCGGCGGGCGCACCGAGCCGGTCTGGGCGTCCGGCCGCCGCCCGGCGTGGTTCCCCGAGGAGTTCGACTGGGTGGTGGGCTGTACGTACCGCGGTCTGCCGCCGGGCACGGTGCGGGTGCGCAATGTCCTGGGCGGCAATGCGTCCTTCCGCAGGGTGGCGTTCGATCTCGTCGGCGGGTTCGCCGTCGGCATCGGCCGGGATGCCGGCCGGCGCCCCCTGGGCTGCGAGGAGACCGAGCTGTGCATCCGGATCAGCCGCTCGCTGCCGGGCGCCGTGCTGCTGATCGACGACCGGTCGGTCATCCACCACCGGGTTCCCGCCGCCCGGGAGCGGTTCGGCTACTTCCGCAGCCGGGCGTATGCCGAGGGCCTGTCCAAGGCGCTGGTGACCCGCAGCGTCGGCGCACGGGACGGGCTGTCGGCCGAGCGGCGCTATACGACCCGGGTGCTGCCCGTGGGGGTGCTGCGCGGGGTGCGCGACGCGCTGCTGCGACGGCCCGGCGGCGCCGGGCGGGCGGGCGCGATCGTGGCAGGCGTGACCGCCGCCGCGGCCGGCTATGCGTGGGGCACCGCACGGGCACGGGCACGGGCACGGGCACGGGCACGGGCACGGGCACGGGCACGGGCACGGGCACGGGCACGGGCACGGGCACGGGCACGCGGAAAGCCTTGGGGGAGAGAGCGGGTCGGCCGGCCGGCGGAAAGTGCGGCCGCGGAGGCGGTACCGGAGCGCGAGGGGGCGGCGATATGAGCGAACGGCCTCCTGTGGTGCCGATATTGATGTACCACGCGGTGACCGCGGCTCCGGCACCCGCCGTGCGGGAGCTGTCCGTGCCGCCCGATGCCTTCGCCGCGCAGCTCGCGGTGCTGGCCGACGCCGGCTTCACCCCGCTGACCACCGCCGCGCTCGCGGCGGCCTGGCGGGGCGGCGGACGGCTGCCGGCCAAGCCGGTGCTGATCACCTTCGACGACGGCTACGAAGGCGTGTACCGGCATGCGCTGCCCGCTCTTGCCCGGCACGGTTTCCCGGCCACCCTCTTCGTCTCGACCGGCTGGCTGCCCGGCCCGTACGACACCGGTGGCGCCCTGGACACCATGCTCGACTGGGACCAGGTACGGAAGCTGGCAGCAGCGGGTGTGGAGATCGGCGGGCACAGCCACAGCCATCCGCAGCTGGACGGCCTCGGTGACGCGCGGCTGCGGCACGAGGTGCTGCGGTGCAAGGAGATCATCACCGAGCAGACCGGCACACCGCCGGAATCCTTCGCCTATCCCTACGGTCACTCCAGCCGGCGGGTACGGCGGACGGTGCGCGGTCTGGGGTTCTCGCAGGCGCTCGCGGTGGGCAATGCCCTCGCGGCCCGCCGCCAAGGGCCCTACGCCCTGGCCCGGCTGACGGTGCGGCGCCGTACGGACACCGAGGAGTTCGCCCGGATCATCGAGGGCCGCGGGCTGGTCCGCGCCTTCGCCCGGGACCGGGTGCTCACCAAGGGGTACGCGGTGGTCCGCAGAGCGCGGCAGGCGGTCCGGCTGTGTACACCGGGCGGCTGAGCGCACCGCGGCTCGCCCGCGGCAAAGGAACCCGCGGCAACGGAAAGGGCAACGGAGCCGGTGTCTGACACCACCACCAAGGCCGGGGAGCACACGGAACCGGAGCCCCGGGGAGGTGGCGGCCGCCCGCTCCGGCTCCCGGGGCGGGGCGGCGGAAGTCCGCTGTTCCGCAACGCCTATGCGCTGATGCTCAACACCGGCGTCTCCGGGCTGCTCGGCCTGGGGTTCTGGCTGGTCGCGGCCCGTTACTACACGGAGTCCGCGGTCGGCCAGGGCTCGGCGGCCATCGCCGCGATGAAGCTGCTGGCCGGGCTGACGGCGGTGACCCTGACCGGCGCGCTGGCCCGCTTCCTCCCGGTCGCCGGGCGGAACACCGGCCGGCTGGTACTGCGGACCTACGCCGGCAGTTCGGCCGTGGTGGCCGCCGCCGCGGCCGTCTTCCTGCTCACCCTCGACCTCTGGGGGCCCTCCTACCGCTTTCTGCACGGCCCGCTGAACGGCCTCGGCTTCCTGCTCGCCGTGGTCGCCTGGTCGTTGCTCACCCTGCAGGACGGGGTGCTGACCGGACTGCGCAGTGCCCCGTGGGTGCCGGTGGGCAACCTCTCCTTCTCCACGGTGAAGCTCGGGCTGTTGGTGGTCTTCGCCGCGGCGCTGCCCACCGCCGGGGTCTTTGCCTCCTGGGCCGCGGCGATCGCGGTATCGGTGATTCCGCTGGGCTGGCTGGTGTTCCGGCGGCTGGTGCCCCGGCATGTACGGGCCACGCACCGGACCGCACGGCCACCGTCGCTGCGGGAGATGGGCCGCTTCCTGGCCGGCGACTCCACCGGGTCGCTGTTCTCGCTCGCGGTGGTCTATCTCGTGCCGGTCCTGGTGGCCTCGCAGGTCAGCGCGGCGGACAATGCGTACTTCTACATCACCACCACCATCGGTGGCACGGTCAATCTGCTCGCCCTCAACATGGGCGCCTCGCTGACCGTCGAGGGGGCACACGACCCGGCGCAGCTGGCCCACCACACCCGGGCCGCGCTCCGGCGGATGGCCCGCATCATGCTCCCGGTCTGTGCCGTCCTGTTCCTCGGCGCGCCCCATATTCTGGGGATCTTCGGCCCGGGGTACGCGGAGGCCGCGACGCCGCTGCTGCGCTGGTTCGCGGTGGGGGCGGTGCTGCGGGTCGTGATGGAGGTCCATTTCGCGGTGCTGCGTGCCCAGAGCCGTACGTCCGGGCTGGCCGCGCTGCAGGGCCTGTTGTGTGTGCTGGTGCTCGGGCTGACACTGGTGCTGCTGCCGCGGATGGGGCTGACCGGCGCCGGTGTCGCCGAGATCTCCAGCCTGGCGGTGATCGTCGCGATCGCCGGTGTCCGGCTGAGCCGGGTACTGCGCGGGACGGTGCCCGCGCCGGCCACCCGCACACCGGCGGGCGGACCCGCCCCCGACGGTGATCCGGCGGACCTGTCCGTCCACAGGGAGCTGGGGGATGCGGTGCGAGGGGACCAGGCGCAGAGCGAGCCGGCGGTCACCACCGTGCCTCGCTCCCGGCCCGGGGACGGACCGCCGGGCCGCCGCACACGCCTCGTACGCCTCGTACGCCTCGTACGCCTCGTACGCCTCGTACGCCTCGTACGCCTCGTACGCCTCGTACGCCTCGAACGCCTCGAACGCCTCGGAAGCCGCCCCGACCTGGCCGTCTGGGCGCTGTCGGCCACCGCGCTGGCGCTGTTCTGGCTGCCGCTGCGCGGGATGGGCGACACCGCGCTGGACCGGATGAACGGGCTCGGGCTGCTCTCGGTGCTGCCCGTGGCGACGCTCGCCGGGGTCGCCTTGCTGGTGGCGGCCTTCGTCGCGGCACTGTCGCTCGCCCGACAACGGCGGGCGCTGCTCGCCACGGTGCTGCTGCTGACGGTGGTGGCGCTGCATGCGCTGCCGGCCGTACTGGAGACCGAGCCGCGCTTCCCGACGGCCTGGCAGCATCTGGGTTTCCTGGACTACCTCGGCAGAACCGGCTCCGCGGTACCGGACCTGGACGCCCGCTGGAGCTGGCCCGGCTTCTTCGCCGCGGTGCAGTTCGTCGCCGGGGCCTGCGGGGTCACGGACTTCACCGAAGTGCTGCGCTGGTGGCCGCTGACCGTACAACTTCTCTACCTGGCGCCCCTGTACCTCCTCCTGCGGGCGGTACGGGCGAGCTGGCGGGCGAAGTGGTGTGCCCTCTGGCTGTTCGCGCTGTGCGGCTGGGTCGGCCAGGACTACTTCTCCCCGCAGGGGTTCACCTACCTCCTCTACCTCGCCTTTGTGGCGATCCTGTTGGTCTGGTTCCGCGAACCCCGGCCGACGTGGGGTATCCGCCGGCCGGGCGAGGCGGAGGTGCGGCCGGCCGGCCGTGGTCAGCTGGTGACGCTGCTCGGCGTGCTGATCGCGCTGTTCGCGGCGTCGGTGGCGGGCCATCAGCTCACCCCGTTCGTCATGCTCGGTGTGCTGACCTTCCTGGTGCTCGCCCGCCGCTCCAGCCTCTACGGTCTGCCGCTGCTGCTCGGCGTACTGGTCCTGGCCTGGATCGGTTTCCTGGCCGAGCCCTACTGGTCGGGCCACTTCGACGAGTTGTTGGGCGGCATCGGCGGCATCGGCGGCAATGTCGCCTCGTCCGTCACGGACCGGATCGGCGGCGGCGATCCCACCCACAAGCTGGTGCTCTACACCCGGGTGGCGCTGGCGGGCGGAGTACTCGCGCTGGCCTGCTGGGGAGTGCTGCGACGGCGGGCGGCAGGCTTCACCGAACGCGCGCTGCCGGTGCTGGCCTTCGTGCCCTTCCTGGCGTTCGGGATGCAGTCCTACGGCGGCGAAATGGCGCTGCGGGTCTTTCTGTTCGCGCTGCCGGGCGCCGCCGTACTGGCGGCGCTGGCGCTGTTCCCGTGCGATACCGGCGCCCGGCGCGGTCTCGGCCCGCTCGCCGCGCTGCTGACGGGCCTGCTGCTGGCCGCCGGCTTCCTCGTCGCCCGCTGGGGCAACGAGCCGTTCGAGCGGATCCGGCCGGGCGAGGTCGCGGCGATGGACTACATCTATGCGCACGACCGGCCGACCGTGCGGCTGCTGTGGCTGAGCAGTGACCCCGTCAACAGCGTCACTCCGGCGATGCCCTGGGGCGCCAAGGACATGGAGCGGGTGCAGTACGAGCCGGTCCTGGCGCCCCGCGATCCGGACCGGGTGGGCCCGGTCGTGACCGCCCTGCGGGACGCGGGGCCGCAGTCGTACCTCATCGTCAACCGTGGCCAGTCGGAGTCGCTGCGGCTGGATTCCGGGTACCGCAAGGACTGGGAGGCCCGGCTGCGCACCGCCCTGGACCGGCGCCCCGAGCTGCGGCGGGTACTGTCCCATCCGCAGGCGGCGGTGTACGAGCTGGCGCGGCGCCCGGCGGGCGAGGTCCCGCCGCCGCGGCCCGGCAGGGCCGGTCCGCAGGTGACCTGGACGCCCTGGTCGGTACTCGGTGCGCTGGCGGCGCTTGCGCTGATCGTGGTGCTGGCGGCCCGCGAGGTGCTCCGGGTCGGGGTCGCCCCGAGCGTGCGTCAACTCCACTGGATCCAGGGGCTGTTCTGGTTTTCGCTGCCGCTGTTGGTGGTGTTTCTGGCGTCGCTGGTGCAGCGGTTCCTGACGATGTCGTGAGGGACGTCGCGAGGGATGCCGCGAGGAAGGCGGTAAGGAGCGTCCGAGAGAGGCCGACGGACCGCCCCGGGCTCGGTTCGTAGCCGTCAGGGCAGAGGCCGTCAGGGCATCCTCAGGTCGGGGGAGGTGCGGGCGCGCCCGCACTCCGGGAACCGTTCGGGAGCGCGGCACGAGCGGGTCAGGTGCGGTCGACCCACCGCACCTGGTATCCGTCGAGCGTGACGTCCTTGCCGTCCACTGTCACCACGGCGCGGCGGTCCCTCGTGTTGACCAGCAGCGCGGTCCGGTCATCGGTCAGCCCCCGGACCGTCGTCCCGCCGGTGTCGAGATCCTGCGGCCGCTCCCCCGGCGGAAAGGCGCGGGAGAACCGGGACAGCAGGTCCATCATGGGCAGCTCCGTTCCCCCGTCGTCCCGTTCGGTGCTGGTCCACAGGCATCCGGGGCAGTGCGCGCCCTCGGTCTCCGGGTTCCAGTAGAACCCGCTGCCGGCGCCGCCGGCCGCCATCTCGATCAGGGCGGTGGCCTGTACGGCGGTGCGGCGGCGCTCGCTCCAGCCGGCCCGGTCGTCGTTCCCGTCCGGGATCTCGACGTACCACTCCGCCCACCACAGCGGCAGCCCGCTCTCCTTGCGCAGCCACCGTCCCACGTCGGCGAATTTCCGGGTGGCGGCGAACGCACCCGGGGCGTACCGGTCGTCCTTGCTGTAGCTGGAGCCGTCGACGACCAGGAAATCCGCGCCGGCCTTGTGCCGGTTCCAGTACGCGAAGGCGTCGAGGGTGCGCCGGTCGACGCTGCCCCAGGGGCCCTTGAGCCCGGAGGCATAGGTGTCGTCGCCCGGGACGTAACTGTCCATCACGAGATACGGGCCGCCCACCTGATTGGCGCTGTTCACCTTCTTCACCGCGCGGTAGACCAGGTTGTACAGACGGGTATAACCCTCGTAATTCCAGCGGCCCTTGGCGTCGTCGAAAAATCCCTTGAATTCGTTCCAGACGACGAAGTGCCGGACGTCCGGATAGCGCTGGGCAACCTTTCCGGCGAGCGCGGCGAAGTCCGCGTAATGCGCCGGGTCGGGCGCCTTTTCCAGGGTGCTCCAGTCGGTGCGGCCGGCCGTGCCGCCCTTCATCCAGTCCGGTGCGCAGCACAGGGTCAGCACGGGGGCGCCGCCGGTCTGCCGGATCAGCGCGAGCCGGCGGTCCAGGTCGGCGAAGTCATAGCGGCCCGGACTCGGTTCGGGGTTGTCCGCGCCCCAGCCCATCAGGTGCTGGTTCTGCGGCATCGGGTGGGCGGTGAGCAGCCGGGCGGCCCGTGCGGTGGCCGCATCGGTGCCGTCGTCCGCGCTGAACTGGGTGTGGGTGAACCCCCAGCCCACCGCGGGGCCCGCGACGCGCGGGCGCGCGGGCCGCTTCGCATCCCCGCCCTCGTCGCCCGGAAGGGAGCAGAGGACCAGCAGTATCGCCAGCACCGCCACCCCGGCCGCAATCGCAGATTTCCGGCCCTGCCGTTCCCCACCATGGCGTCGCACAATGGGCAGATTAGCCAGCGAACCACCCACTACGCCCGAGTTTCTGAGTAACAGTTCTGTTCTGGTGCAGGGAAAACGCCGGGATAATCCGTGTACGTGGCGGGCAGCTGTGACAGATCATGGCGGCATGTGCGCCGATCACGTCCAACCGTCCGCCGCCGAGGAGTCCCTTCCGCTGCGGCTGACCATGGACGACAGCGATACGCCCGCCGATGTCGTCGATGCGCTCTTCCTGGGGCGTTTTGCGAAGGGAGAGCAGCCGTACGCCCGCAGCCGGTCCTTGGACCGGGTGAAGTCCGGCCTGACGCTGCTGCCACCGGGCGCACGGGTCCTGCGCTCGGCGAAGGACGAGGACCGCAGCGCCACGCTCGCCGAGGGCGACGGTTTCACCCTGCTGGTCTCCCGCTGGAACCGCGGCGCCGATGTGACGGTCACCGCCGTCACCGACGAGCTGGCCGAGAAGGTGCTGGGAGCGGCCGCCGACGGTGCGCAGGACGAGCCGGAGCCGCAGCCGGAGAACGTGGCGATGGGCTTTTGGTACTTCTCCCCGCGCCGCGGACCGCACCGCACGTCCCGGCAGATCTCGGCCGGCACCTGGGAGGAGATCCGGCCCAACTACACCGCGCCGGTGGCCGAGGCGATGGACCGGCTGATGAAGGTGGCACCCGAGGAGATCGCCGGCCGGCTGCTGTTGCTGCACGGCCCGCCCGGTACGGGCAAGACCTCCGCGCTGCGCACGCTCGCCCGCTCCTGGCGCGACTGGTGCCAGGTGGACTGCGTCCTGGATCCGGAGCGGCTGTTCAACGATGTCGGCTATCTGATGGACATCGCGATCGGCGAGGACGACAGCACCGGCAAGGGCCGCTGGCGGCTGCTGCTCCTGGAGGACTGCGACGAACTGATCCGCGGCGAGGCCAAGCACGCCGCGGGCCAGGCGCTGTCGCGGCTGCTCAATCTGACGGACGGCCTGCTGGGCCAGGGCCGTAACGTCCTGGTCGGGGTGACCACCAACGAGGACCTGGAGCGGATGCATCCGGCGGTGATCCGCCCCGGCCGCTGCCTGGCCCGGATCGAGGTCGGGCCGCTGACCCGGCCGGAAGCCGTGCACTGGCTCGGCACGGAGCAGGGCATCGGACGCGAGGGTGCCTCGCTCGCCGAACTGTACGCACTGCGGCGCGGCACCCGGCCCGCTTCGGTCCCGCCCCAGGACTCGGGTGCCGATGCGGGGCTCTACCTCTGACCACCCCTGACCCGGCACCGGCGAGCGGGTCACCGCCGTCGGCCGACCACCGCCCTCGGCCGATCAGCGCCGTTGACCGACCACCGCCGTCGGCCAAACCACCACCGTCGGCCAACCTCCGCCGTTGCCCGGTCGCCCCCGATGCCCGGTCGGCGCCGCCGCGCTCTGCCTCTCCGCGCAGGAGATCCTACGAAGGGTCCGTAGCCGCTGCCGTACCGCCGAACCGCGGTGCGGCAGCCGCTGTTGCCCTCCGGCCGGGACCGGCGGCATGGCATCTCCTCACCCGATCCGCGATGGTATGCGGCATGGAGTCCGACGAAACCGAGATGCGCGAAACGGTCCGCGAGCTGGCCGAGGCACTGGAGACGATGCTCAACCTGATCAGAGCCGACGCGCTTCCCACAACTCCCGAGGCTCACGGCCTCATGCACAAGGCGATGGCCTTCCTCGACGAGGCGTCCCACCGGATCACCGCCCCGGACGGGCCCGGAGAAATCCTCCCCCTGGCAGCCGCGCTCAACAGGCTGATCCTCTCGGGACGGGAGCAGATCATCGACGACGCCATCGCCGCCTCACCCGTACCCGACCATCCGGACATGTGAACAGTCCACACACCTGAACACTCCGCGCCGCCCCGGACAGAACGGAACGCAGACCTCGGGGTGATGCGACTGCTCGGTCATGGCCGCGGGATTGCCGCCTCAGTAGTAGCGAGCACAGGTGGGGCGTCCTCAACGATATGGACGAAGTCACCGTCGAACAGCGCATCTTCTTCGGTGGCGAGGCGGTCGCCATCATCGAGGAGTGCTTGGAGGGGCACCTTCACTGAGTCCGTCGAGACGGCGTTGGAGCGAGCGGCGTCGGAGCGAGACGGCGTTGGAGCGAGGCGGCATTGGAGCGAGGCGCGGATTGCCTGGAAGGAACCGGTCCGTGGGGACCGGGCCGCTCCCCATTCCTCGGTCGGGCACGGCGGGAATCCTGAACTCGCATCCCGCTCCGACGGATACGCCCGTGCCTTTCGCAAGCGTGACCACACCCTGGTAACCCCCTCCGTCTCCGGGTAAAATGGACTTTTGGGCGGCCGTCGACATCCCGGAAGGCGACGCGGTCGCAGAGCACCCTGCCAAGATCGGACCGGCCGTCCCTCGGATCCTGAGCGGTGGCCCCGGGGCTTCATCGACCGCGGAGGGGCGGGCGGATGCGCTCGTACAGGGGGCAACACCTCGACGAAAGCCAGCGAACGGGTTCAGCGACGCTCACCGGCTCCGCACACCGGACCGTGAGCCGACCATCGACGCCGCCGGCCGCCGGTTTGGCCGGTCTGCAGCCCGTCCTGGGCAACCACGCCATGGCAGTGGCCGTCGAGCAACGCGACGCAAGGGGGCGTCTCGGTGAACTGCTCACCGGACAGGACAGCGGTACCCGGCAGATCAGTACCAGCCGTGTCAGGGACGCTCTGACCCGGCGTCTCACCGAGGGTCCGGTGTTCGGCGCCGACGAGCTCCGGAGCATCCAGATCGTCTCCCGGTTCCCGGAGTGGCTCGACGAGGTCGGCATCGGCCGCTACGAGGACGCCGAGAAGTACACCGAGAAGGGCGACTACCGCGGCTGGCTGCAACTGGAACCCGGTCAGCGCCTGCTCATCGCCACCCTGGAGTGGACGAGGCGCCGGCCGGAAGAGGGCCGGCCCACCCCCACCAGCCCCGCGTACACCCTCGGCCGTCATCTGGCCCTGCGCTGCGGTGGCCTGTCCGACGACGAGCGCAGGAGCGCGGAAGAAGAACGCGACCGGCAGATCCACGGGGCCTTCGTCGACACGCTGGATCCCGGTGCCGCCCCCGTCCCGAACGACCCGGACGCGTGGCGGAAGGACGCACGGGCCCGGACGATCCTGACCCGCGTGTTCCTGATCCTGCAGAACGGCCTGAAAGTACACAAGGAGGGCGCGGGTCACATCGACTTCCGGGAAGGAGACGTCGCCCGCGCGCTGGCCCACGGTGGACGGGTCAACATCCGGATCCCGCAGCTGGAGGTCACGGATTCCGCCTTCGCGCTCACCGACTGGCTCGGGCTGACCCGCGACGGCGGGCACGATGTGGACCCCGCAGAACGACGTGTCTTCGGCACCCACCATATGAAGATCGGCGAGAACAAGGGCGGCGTGGCGGGGAAGTTCGAGGAGCAGGGCGGCACGCTCGCATCGGTGAAGAACGTGGTGCAGCCGGGCAAGACGTTCGAGCGGGTACGGCTCTACGGCCTGGATCTGGCCGCCGGTGGCCTGGGCAGCCGCGACTTCAACGGCGATGTGGTCCTCCCGGACGGCGGGCACGGCCACATGTTCCTCGGTTTCACCCCGCCGCGCCGCAACCGCGACGGTGCCCTGCAAGTGGGAATCGAGACCACGTCACCGGGTGGCCCCAGCCCGGTCGGGTACCAGCACACCTGGCGCTCCACCGAGGCCACCGCCAACCCGGAGTCCAGCTTCTACGGACACAAGAAGGACAAGATCGGCGAGGGGAAGCTGGCCGTGAACCAGCGCTACGTCAACCTCGGCGGGTTCCGGACCCCTACGGGCGGCGGCTGGATGCGGTTCCTGGAGGAGCTGAAGCAGGGCTGGGCACAACGGCTGGCCGCGGCCGAGACCGACCCCGTCGCACGGCATGCGCTCTACGCAGAGCTGACCGGCCGGCGCCGGGACGAATGACAAGGGAAGAGGCGGTGTCGGGCAGGGGTGATGTCGGGCAGGGGTGATGTCGGTGCCCGGCGGGCCCCGTGGCCGGCGGCGGTGGTGACCAAGCGCGGTCTTGCCTTCAGCCGAGCTCGTACAGCCCGCGGGTGGCGTCGACGTTGCGCTTGGTGATGTCATCAGCGAGACGATCGACGGTCCTGCCGCGGAGCGGATCGGACTCCGCCGGGATCAGCCCAGGGAGCGTGCCCGGGTCCCGGTGGCCGTCGGTCTCGCGGGAGAGCCCGATCCGGTCCGGGAACAGGGTTCCCCCGGGGGGCACTTCGAACCGGCCCCAGAAGTGCCAGGCGTCCGTTCCGGCCCACTTGGCGACCATGTCCTCGTAGGGGATCATCGCCGAGTTGGTGACGTGGACCGCGCCGTTTCCGGCCGCCCGCCGGAGGGCCGGAAGCAACGAGGCCCTCCCCGGGGGCGCCACGGCCGACGCAGGACCGGCCTGTTCGAACCTGAGCGGTTTCCGCGCCGGACGCTGCGACCGATCCGATAAGGATCCCGACTGCGCATACTCCCCCGCAAGGCGCGACCACCAAACAGAGGACGTCAATCAGGTGAGGTTGATTCTCACCATCGGGTCGATTTTCCCGTGTGCGGAAACGTATCTTGAGGGAATTCCGGCCATGCCGCTCGGCCATATCGGCGGTATACAGGCCCTCTTGACACACAGTCAGGTAGCGTCGCCCATAAGGGGCTCACGCGGAATTACCTCTACCGGATACCCCTGCCGGCAGCTGAAATGTCCTCCACACCCCGGCGGCGACACCGCGCCATCCGGAAGCCCAAGTCGTGCCCCACGGTGGCCGGTTCGCGCTGGTGCGCGGTGAGTGCCGGGGGCATACTCTCGACCGGTCGAGCGCCGCCTCCGCGTGCGCCATCAATCTGCGGCACCTTTTGCCGGTGCGCACTTCCACACGCTCTCTGAATGATTTCACGCGTCAACAAAAGGCCGGAGGGGGAACAGCATGGCGGACATCGCCAGCATCCAGGAGTTCAGTCTCAACAAGACGCCGCATTCGGTGGCCGTGGGAAATCAGCGGTATTTGTGGATCACCACGAGCAACAAGACCGTCGTCAAGATCAACCCCAATGACCCCAACAGTGCTCAATCGATTCCCACCGGGGAGTACGACCTCACGGCCGGGATCATGAAGGACCCGGTATCCGAGAACAAGCGGATCTGGATGGCGTCGCCCGCCAAGCGGGACCCCATCCTGATGATGGAGACCTACGGGAATTACCCGGTGACCGCATACGTCCTGGAGCAGGACGCCCAGGCGGAAAGCATCAAGCTCCGGACGACCGACAGGGGTTCCGTGGGCACGCCGAACATCAGCTACAGCCTGCTGTTCGCCGAGCCGCAGCACAGCTACATCGGCGTCCTCTCCATCCCGGCCCAGGGTGGCTCCTACGACAAGATGCCCCTCGGCCGGAGCACCTGGCTGTGGGACGTGGCCGTCACGACCGCGGCGGACAAAAAGAGCCACACCTACTGGGCCACGGGCCAGAAGCGGACCAGCAGCCCCGTCAGGAACGAGAACGGCCTCTACCGGCGCTCCCCCGGGCAGACGGCATGGGAGAGGGTCGAGATTCTCGACAGCCCCGAGCAGAAGCCCTTCTACATCATCGCCGACACCGAGGCGGTCTGGTTCACCGCCACCAACCCCAACCAGGTGATCCGCTGGGACATCGCGGAAGGCACCGCCAGAACCGTGTCCCTGGGCGACGCGGTGCCGCAACAGCTGGTGTTCTACACGAACGACAAGGTGTGGGTGGCCTCCAGCAAGGGCCTGCACGAGATCGACCGCCATCAGCCGGGCCCGGGTTCCATGGTGAACCTCCCCAACGGCGGTGGCGCGAAGGGTCTCTGCGTCGGCACCAACGGGGAGCTCTGGTACACGAACCCCACGAACAAGTCCTTCGGCAGGTACTCCGTGCCCCCGCCTCCTTACGGTGGCGCTTCCCTCGTCGGCCGGACCCAGGTGGTCTACCAAGGCGAGTCCGTGGTGCACATGAAGGATCACGTCGAGCAGCCGCTCATCGCCGAGTACGTCTCCAACGGCCATCCCGTACCGGGCATTCCGCTCACGTGCCGCATCGAGGCGGACGGGGCGACCTTCGACGACGGGTCCAAGGAACGCGTGGTCCTGACCGATCAGCTCGGCCGTGTCGCCGTACCGCCCGTGTCGGCCGGGCTGATCGAGGAAGTGGCGGTCCTGAGCGTCGGGTTGGGCGACACCGAGCCGCACGCGACCACGACGCTGAGGATCACCCAGGACTAGCGGTCCGGCACCGACCCATGCGGTTCATCCCGCCTTCCGGAGGGGCACCAGAATGACAGCCACCACGATCCCCACCACGATCCCCACCAGTAACAACGACGAGTTCCCCATCGGCGCGCCCGCCGTGGACCTGGCGTGGCAGAGCGACGACCAGAACCTGTGGTTCGTCACGGCGGAGGGCACGGTCGGCCGCTTCGAGCCCCGCAGCCCCTGGGCCAGCACCCTCTTCACCCCGGGGCCGGGCTTCACGGGTACCGCGAACTCCCTGGTCGCCTGGCCCGGCCATGGGGTGTGGACCTTCGTCTCGGGGCAGAGCACGGCCGCCTTCGTCAAGTGCGACGGCTACGGCCACTACCAGATCCACTCCCTGGACAGCGGGCGGGAATCCCACTCCATGGTGCTCGCCAAGAGCCGTGAGGGCTGGGACCGCATCGTCGCCGTGCTGTCCGACCGGAACCGGCTGGTCTTCATCAACTCGGCCGGCTTCACCACGAATTCACTGGCGTACCCCGACGGCCTGTACGGGGTGGCCGTCGCGGAGCGCGAGCCGACCCTCTACTGGCTCAGCTCTCCCGGGGGAAGGTCGCTGGTCAGCTATGACGCCCACACCGGCGCCTTCTCCACCGCCATCAACATCGGCGTCGAGGCACAGGACCTGGCCGTCACGCCGTCGGGTGACACCGTGTGGGTGGCCACCCCGGAGAACGCGATCTACAAGTACAGCGTCCGAGACAGTCTGCTCACACGTGTCGACTCCCCCTGTCCGGCACGCCGTCTCCGGGCGGCGGCGGACGGCACCCTCTGGTTCGCCAGCCCCCAGGGCGACGCCATCGGCTACGTCCTGCCGGGAGAGGCGAGGGCGGCCGTGATCTCCACGGGTGACGGCTCGCAGCCCTCGGGGCTGGCCGTGACCGCCGACAGCCGGCTCTGGGCCTCGCTCCACGGTAGGCCGGCGTTGCGGCGCGTGTCCCGGTACCGGCTGGCCGTCGTCTCCGGGGACGCCCAGTCGGTCACGGTCGGTCAGCGCTTCTCCGAACCGCTCGTGGTCAAGGCCGTCGAGCTGGACGGCACACCGGTGGCCGAGCAACGGATCGAGTTCTCCGTGGAGGGCGGCTCGGCCGTCTTCGAGGACGGCAAGCCGACGGAGGTCCGTTTCACCGGCAGCGACGGCGACCAGCTCGGCGTCGCCACGAGCTCCTTGCTCAAGGCGCTCAAGGAAGGACCCTGCCTCGTCACCGCCCGCTGGGCGGAGACCGAGGCCGTCGCCTCCTTCTCCCGCCTGACCGTCACCCCGCCGGTGGGTGCCGCGCACCACGTCCGCTACGTCTCGGGGGCCGGACAGACCGTACCCCCGGGGAAGTCCTTCGACGAACCGATGACGGTGATCGTGGAGGACAGGAACGGCAGCCCCGTCCCGGGCGCCGAGGTCACCTTCAAGGTCCGCGACGAGGGCGCGGCGACATTCCCCGGCGGAGTGGACACCGCCAAGGTGACCAGCGAAGCCGACGGTTCGGCCGCCTCCCCGGTGCTGGCGGCCGGTGACAGGGCGGACGTGTTCGCCGTACGGGTCTGGGTGGCGAAGACCCCGGTGAGCCTTCTGCTCGACCAGAACATCCAGTGACGGCCGCATGCTGACCGGCCTGCCCGGATCCCGCCCCGGGGTGGGATCCGGGGCGGGATCCGGGAGCCGCCGACCGGCACCCGGATGGCCGACGCAGAAGGAGGAAGCTGCCCCACCATGCCCGAGAACGATTCGCTGCTGCGCACCGAGTACGCATTCGAACTCCCCCACGGCTACGTTGATGCCGCGGGCGCCGTCCACCGCCAAGGCGCCATGCGCCTCGCCACGGCCCGCGACGAGTTGTCTCCCCTGATCGACCAGCGGGTCCGGGAGAACCCGGCCTATCTGGGGGTCGTCCTCCTCAGCCTCGTCATCACGCGGCTGGGGACCGTGAGCGACATCCACGCGGGTGTGGTGGAACAGCTCTTCGCCAAGGATCTCGCCTATCTCCAGGACCTTTACCGGCGCATCAACGGCTTGGACTCCGGTCACGGCGCCGTTGCCTGCCCCTCCTGCGGGACCAGCTTCGCCCTGCCCGGACCGGTCTCGGGCGGCCGCCTGGGGGAAGCATGACGCACCCGGAGCGCCGGCTCCGTGAGGAGAGCGCCTACATCGCCTACCACTTCCACTGGGCGTACGAGGACATCCTCACCCTGCCGCACGCGGAGCGGCGCGCGTGGGTGCGTGAGATCGCGCGGATCAACACCGCGACGGACGAGGGGCGGTGAATGTGGTGGGCGTGCTCAAGGGATGGAAGCCATTGAACCCTTTGAAGCCGGGGCGGTGGCGGCGGGGACGGCGTACGGACCCGGCGCCCGCTCTGGCCTCGGCCTCCCCGGCGGCAGGGGCTCCGCCCGGCCCTCCGCCGCGTGCGGACTGGCGCGTGGTCGCGCCCGTCGGGCTGTTACGGATGCCGGTGCCGCTCCCTTGCGGGCTCGCCGGCTTCCGACGGGACCTCGCGGCCTGGCGCCCGGCGCCGCTCGTCACGGCCGACGGCCGGCTGCTGCCGCGCGGCGTGCCGTTGGCGCTGGCGCCGGCCGACCGCGGTGCTCCACTGACCGGAGTGACGGTGGCGGAAGTGCCGTTGGCGCCGGCGCCGGCCGACCATGGGGCTCCGCTGACCGGGGTGACGGTGGCGGAAGTGCCGCCGGTCGCCGGGACGCTGTCGCGGTCCGAGATGTCGGGGGTGGGGGTGGAGGTGGGCTCTTCCCCGGTCCCGCCCCGTCCCGGAACCGGGGGCTTCACCCCCGTTCCCGCGGTGGACACGCAGCACGTCGACCGACGGTCCGGCGAGTACGGGGTGGGCACCCGGCATGAGGGCGGGGCCGTTGGTGGCTCCCGCCTCCCCTCGGGGCAGGGAACTGGTGCGGACCGACGAGCCCGGAGCGAGCCCGCCGACCGGCCCGGCGCCTCGGAGGGTGTGGGGCGTGCCGAGCCCCGTACGCCCGGGCCGGCGAGCGGCCCAGGGCGTCACCGGGACCAACGGGCCTGGGGCGAAGCCCACGAAGCCGGTGCCTTGGGGAGCCCGGGGCACGGCAGGCACCAGGCCGCCCCACCGCCCGGCCGTCCGGCGGGCCCGGAGCGCGACGGGGACAGCGGCGTCCGCAGTGAACCGTTCGTCAGCGGCCCTCCGGCCGGTCCGGTGCGCGCCGAGGACCCGCAGGAACCGGGTGAGGTCTCCGTGCCGGGGCCGCCCAGGAACCCAAGGCGCGAGGGAGGCGGCCTCGGCCACCGCGAAGCTCACCGCGCGGGCTCGCTCGGAGAGCTTGGAGACGACGGAGACCCATGGGGGCCGGGCGGGGCTTCCGGACCCGACTCGTCATGGAGCACCGGGCCCCGTCACGGCCTCTCGGCCCGGAACGAAGACCTCGACCTCACCCCTCGACGGGGCCTCGGGCACCGCCATGGCCGGCCGGACGGAGGCGGAGCCGACGGCCCCGGCCCGGTCACCGGCCCGGAACAGCACCGTGCCCGGCCTCGCCAGGGCGAAGCACCCAGCGCCTCATGGGCTCCCGGGCACCGCGAAAGCCCACCGGACCGGGAGGGCACCGACATCCCCGGCCCACCACAAGCCCCGGGACACCGCACCGACCGACCGGGCCAAGACCAGTCCGTCGGCCTCAGCCTTCCTTGGAGCCGCAGGCGCCGCAGGCGCCCGTCCGACCGGGACGCAGCCGACAACCCCGGCACATCAAGGGGGCCGGAACACCACCGGGACCGACCCGGCCAAGGCGAAGCCCCTGCCCACGAGCTTCCTCGGAATCCCGGGCACCACCAGCACCCACCGGACCGGGACGAAGCCGGTGACGTCCGCCCGCCGAGAGAATCCGGGCCCCGCCGGGACCGTCCGGGCCGCGGCGAAGCACCGGACTCCCACTCCCGGAAGGGACCCGGGTACGCCGGGTACGCCGGGGCCCCCGGGCCCCGTCCCCCGTGGGATCCGGGGCGAAGCCCCGGTTCGGAGAAGGAGCGGGATCGGGGTGCCTTCCCCACCACCGGCTCCCTCCCCCCGACCGGCCCTCGGCACCGACTCGGCGTCGGGGAGCCGCTCCCCCACCTGCCCGGCACGGCCCTGCCGTTCGTCACCCCGCCCCTCGCCGGGGACGGACGGCCGCCCGGCACAGCGGCCGGCGAACCGTCCACCGCCGCCCCCTCGTTCGCCTCCACCCCGGCCCCGCAGACCGCACGAAATCCGACCCCACCGGACACCGCGGCCATCGCCCGGGAGGTCGCTCAGGAGGTCGCCCGGCGGCACGCCGGCCTCCTGGCCGAGGCCGTGGTTCCGTCCCTCGGGCTCTCCCGGCGGATGCGCCGGGCCGCGACGCGGTGGCAGTCGCAGTCGCCGCCGCGGGCGCAACCGCCAACGGGAGACAGCCCCTGGGGGTCCTACCCACCCCGCTGACGCCCCGCCAACGCCCCGCGCGTCGCCCCCGAAACGGCCGCACCGCCCGACCCCACGGAGTGCTCACGCATGCCGGACCAGCCCTTCGCCGTCAGTTCCCACTTCCAGCTCTCCATCGGCATGCACGCCCTCGGCTCTTTCACCTCCTGTGAGGGACTCGGCTGCGCCATGGACGTCGAGGAGCGCGTCGAGGGCGGGACCAACGGGCACGTGTGGCAGCTGCCGACGCGGCTGCGCTACACGAACGTCGTGCTCGGCAGGCCGCTGACGCAGGAGACCGTGCTCGTCTGGGCCTGGCTGAGGGCTCAGGTGATCGAACCGGTGCGGCTGCCGGGGCAGCTCGTCGCCCTCGGACCGGACCGGCAGCCGCTGGTGCGCTGGCTGCTCGACGGTGTGCTGCCGGTGCGCTGGAGCGGGCCGACGTTCGATGTGGACCAGTCCCAGCCGGCCCGGGAGACCTTGGAGATCGCCCACAACGGTTTCCTGGGGATCACCGTCTGACCCGCCCGAACCATCCGACCCGTCCGACCCGTCCGAACCATCCGACCCGTCTGACCCGTCCGAACCTTCCGACCCGTCTGACCCGTCCGACCCGTCCGACCCGTCTGACCCGTCCGAACCATCTGACCCGCCCGAGCCGCCCGAACCGTCGAGAGGACCACATGCTGTCCGAGCTCCTGGGAGGCGCGCCGGTACGGGCCGCCCTCGTGATCTACGACCCGCCGACGGGGACGGGCAACGCCCCGGGGCCGGAACGCAGCCGCGTCCGCTTCCACTTCAACCCCGACCGGGTCCAGGTCGGCAAACGGGCCCGCTGGGACCGCAGCCCGTCGCCCTCCAGCGAGGAGGCGGCACGGGCACAGTTCGTGGGGGCCCAGCCGCGCACGATGACGCTGGAAGTGTTCCTCGACGCGGGCGACTTCCGCTCCAGCGTGCAGGACCAGGTGGAGAAGCTGCTCGACTGCTGCGCCCCGACCGCGCGGAGCGCCACCGCGAAGCCCGCGTCGGCGCCCTGGGTCCGGCTGGAGTGGGGGCGTTCGCGCACGACCGCGTTCCTCGCGCTGGTGACCCAGGTCGATGCGGCGTACACCCGGTTCGGGCACGACGGGACACCGCTGCGCGCCACCTGCACCGTCTCCCTGGAGGAGGTGGGGGGCACGACGCCCCGGCAGAACCCGACGTCGGGTGGCAACGGGCCGGTGGACACCCATCTCCTGGTGGCGGGCGACACCATGGCCGGGCTGGCGTGGCGGGCGTACGGCGACCCCACGAGGTGGCGGGCGATCGCCGAGGCCAACGGCGTCGACGATCCGGCCCGGGTGCCCGTGGGCACGGTGCTGGTCCTGCCGGTCCTGGAGGAGCGCCCCGCGGGAGGTGCCGGGTGACGGAGCGGCTCTACGCGGCGGAGCCGGTCATCGCCTTCGGCTCCCCGCTGCAGGAGCTGTGGTCGGAACGGCTGGTGGAAGCTTCCGTGGACACCTGGGTGGGGCTGCCGGCCCGCGCGACCTTACGGTTCCGCGATCCCGAGCACCGGCTCCTGGCAGCGGCGCGGATCGCCGTCGGGGCGCCGCTGACCGTAGCGGTGGCCGCCGCACGCCGCCGCACGCGGGTGGGGATCTTCGACGGCGAGGTCACGGCGCTGGAGACCGAGGTGGACGCCGACGGGACGTTCACGACCGTACGGGCCATGGACCGGGGGCACCGGCTGACGCGAGGGCGGCGGGTGGCCGCCTACGTCGACACCACGGTGGGCGAGGTCGCCCGGCAGGCCGCCTCCCGGCACGGGCTGACGACGGGCCGGATCGAAGCCGAGAGCACCCGCATCCCGCACGTGGCCCAGCCCAACCTGACCGACTGGGAGTTGCTGAACCACCTCGCCGACCAGCGAGGTCTGCGCCTGACGGTCGACGGGAGCACCCTCCACATGCTCCGCCCGGCCGCCGCCGACGCGGCGCCCGGGCCCGGCACGGGGGCGGACCGCAGCCCGTTCGTCCTGGAACACGGGGTGAACCTGCTGGCGCTGCGCGCCGCCGTGTCCTGCGAGGGACAGGTCGCCGAGGTGGAGGTCCGGGGCTGGGATCCCGACGGCAAGGCCGCGCTGTCCGCGAAGGCCGGGGCGGGCGACGGCGAACGGCTGCGCTTGGGCGTCACGCCCGCGCGGCTCGGCAAGGCCTTCCCCGGGCCGGCGCCGGAACTGCTCGTCGGCGGCCGGGCCCACACCACCGCCCCGCAGGTGGACGCAGCGGCCCGCGCGGTCGCGGCGGAGTCGGCGGCCGCGATGGCCACGCTGGCCGCCGAGGTCGCGGGCGCCCCCGAGCTGCGGGCGGGCGTGCCGGTGACCCTGGCCGGAGTGGGTGAGCCGTTCACCGGCAAGTACACCGTCACCTCCTGCGGTCACGTCTTCGACGGGGACCAGGGCTACCGGAGCCTGGTCCGGGTGGGCCCGCTGCCCCCGCCCGTCGTGCCCTACCCGCCACCACTGTGCACGCTGGGCGTGGCGGTGGGGGTCGTCACGGACATCAAGGAACCGGGGAAGGGCCAGCGCGGTGCCGTACGGCTGCGTCTGCCGTGGCTGTCGCAGGACTATGTGACCGACTGGGTCCGTACCGTCCAGTGGGGCGGGGCCGGGGGCGGCGGCGTCTTCACTCCGGAAGCCGGGGACGAGGTCCTGGTCGGCTTCGAGCACGGGCGGCTGGACCGGCCCTACGTCCTCGGCGGGCTCTACAACGGTCTCGATGCCCCCACCGACCACGGTCTGCCGCTGGTCGACGCCGGTACGGGCCGGGCCAACAGGCGTTCCCTGGCGTCCCGTTCAGGCGATCGCCTCGAACTGCTCAGCGTGACCGACGGCCCTCAGGGTGTCCGACTCCTGACCGGCGACGGCAAGCTCGTCACCCACCTCGACCGGAAGGACACCACCATCGCCTTCACGGCGGGCGAAGGGGGGAAGGGCGTACGGGTCTCGCTCGACGGCCGTGGCGACGGCACCTTGACCATCGATGCGGGTGAGACGGGCACCCTGCTCCTCAAGGCCGGCACGGTGACCGTCACGGCGGCGGGCAGCGGCGGCGGGCGGCTCACGCTGGAGGGCGCCACCGTCACGGTCAAGAGCGGCGGCGACCTCACGCTCGAAGGCCAGAAGACCACCATCACCGGCAACACCGTGGACATCAACTGACCCGGTACGGAAGAGAGGGCGACCGTGGACATCATCGGCGCGGGGTGGGCGTTCCCCGCCGTCATCACCGGTACCGGCCGGGTGGGCCTGGCGACCGGCAGCGACGACGTGGAGCAGGCCGTGCGCATCATCCTGTCCACCGCCCCGGGCGAGCGGCCGATGCGGCCGGAGTTCGGGTGCGGCATCCACGGGCTCGTCTTCGACTCGCTCGACGCTTCGACCGTCGCCCGTGCCGAGGTGGAGGTGCGCCGGGCGCTGGACCGGTGGGAGCCGCGGATCGAGGTCGACGACCTGCTGTTCAGCACGGACACCGTGGACATCGGCGTGCTCTACATCGACATCCGCTACCGGCTGCGCACCACCAACGAACCCCGCAACCTCGTCTTCCCCTTCTACACCCTGCCCGGAGACTCCCCGAGTGAGTGACCTCCCCATGACCGATCCGCCGCCCGAGCAATCCGCGGTATCCGGCGCCTCCGGCGTGCCCGTTCCCGACCTGGACGATCTGCGCTTCCAGCCGCTCGTGGACGCCGCCAAGCGTGCCCTGCCGCAGCGCGTCCCCGAGTGGACCGACCACAACGTCTCCGACCCCGGCGTCACCCTCGTCGAGGCCTGCGCCGAGCGGACCGACCAGCTGCTCTACCGTGTCCATCGCATGACGGGCCGTCAGCAGTCCGCTCTGCTGCGCCTCATGGGCATCACGCCGCTTCCCGCCTCACCCGCCCGGATCACCGTCCGGTTCGCCCGCACCGACGGTACGACCGGGCGCCGGGAGATCCCGGCGGGCACCGAGGTCAGAACCGACAGCGAGCAGCCGGTCGTCCTGGCGACCACCGCACCGCTCCCCCTCGCCGAGAACCAGTCCACGGGAGTGGTGGAGGCCGTGGAGCAACTCGTTCCGGTCGCCGAGGTGCTGGGCACGTCCGACGGCCTCCCGGGCGGTCGCTTCGCGACGGGCCACCGCCCCTGGGGGCCCGGCACGCCGGTCGCGGAGCCTCCGTTCGGCCCGCCGCTGACGGTCCGGGTCGAAGACACCGTCTGGCCGGCGGTCCGTACCTTCGCCGACGCCGGGACGTACGACCGGGTCCACTGGTGGGACGACGCCTCGTGCGAGGTCGTCCTCGGGCCTCTGGTCCCCGCCGAGGGCGGGCCCGAACAGCACGGGACCGTACCGCCGAAAGGCGCGAGGATCAGCGCGGAGTACCACGTGTACCGAGGCCGGAAGGGCAGTGTTCCCATCGGCACACCGCTGACGTTGGTGTCACCGGACGGGCTGAGCGCCACCGCCCACGGCGTGCTCGCCGCCGCCGAGGACGCGGAGGACTGGCGGCAGGCGCTGGAACGCGCGGGGCTGGGCCTCGCCCCGCTGCGCCGTGCGGTCACCGCCGCCGACCACGAGCAGATCATCGAGGAGCACGTGGCCGGGGCGGCCCGGGTCCGGGTCACGGCGCTCACGCGGCCCACCGACTCACGCGTGCCGCACGCCCTCACGGTGCCGCCGCGCCCGGCCGAGGTCCTCGCCTGCGCCCTCGCCGCCCAGGATCCGCTGTGGGCCGTGCACTACTTCGACGACGGCGGAACCATCGCCGCTCTCCCGCTGCCCCTGGGAGGGCCGGGCGAGCCCGGCGACGGTGCTGCGGTGCCCCGGCCCGTGGCGGATGCCAAGTGCCTGGACGCCGTCATCCGCACCGGCGAGGGCGAGCCCGGGCTGTGGTTCTACGGGTCCCGGTGCCTCTGGGACGGTGACGAGGCGTCACCACAGGACATCAGCAGCGCATTCCCCGACCTGCCGGACGACTTCTCCGCGCAGCTCGACGAGGTCGCCGTCCTCGCCGACCCCGCCACGGCCGACGCGTACGAACTGTTCTTCTTCAAGGGCGAGACCTTCTACCACCGCGCCTACACCTACACCGACCGGGCCTTCGTACCGCAGGCGGCCGGCCGGGGGGTGCGGTCCCTGATCTCGGAGGCGTTCCCCGGCCTCTCCCCGCAGTGCCAGGTGTCCCCGGACGCCGTGGCCGTCATCGGCGGTGTCTTCTTCTTCATGAAGGGGACGAGGACCGAGCCCGCCCTCTGGCGTCGCGAGGACGCCCCGCTCCACGTCCTCCTGGTGCCCCGCTTCGAGGGAGACCCGGCGGAGGTCTCGCCCGGTGACGCGTTCGACATCCCCCCGGACGTCCTGGAGTCGGTGGTGGGCGTCGTCGACGCCTGCCGGCTGCTGGGCGAGCGGCTGCGCGTCGGGAAGCCCCTCTACCACCCCTTCGCGATCACGGCGACCGTGCGCCCCTGGAGCAGCACGACGGCGGACCAGGAGCGGACCCGGCGGGCGGCCGAACGGGCCCTGCGCCGCTTCTTCCACCCCACGGCCGGCGGGCCGGACGGACGGGGCTGGCCGTGGGGCCGTCGCGTCCACGCGGGCGATGTCTTCGGCGTGCTGGAGGCGGTGCCGGAGGTCCGGGAGACGACCGACGTGGGCCTGTCCGTCGGCGACGAAGCCGTGCCCTCCGTCGAGGTCTCGGACGGCGGACTTGTCCTCGTGGACGACGTGGGTATCGACGTCGACACCACCGAGAGCTGAAGAAGAGAGCGAGGGAGGACCGCGCATGTCCCCGTACCCCGCACGTCCGCTCCCCCTGCCCGCCGTTTACGGGCACGATACGGTCGCGCTCGCGTTCGCCACCGCGATCGGCGAGGCCATGGCCCCCACCGAGGAACGGATCGACGGCCTCGACGCGGTGCTCGACCCCTGGCGTGCGCCACCGGCCTTCCTGGACTGGCTGATCCGGATCACCGGCGCCCGGGTGGAGCCGGGCTGGCCGGAGGGCCTGCGGCGCAAGGCCGTCGACCTCGCGCCCCGCCTTGCCGCTCATCGCGGGACGCCGTACGGGCTGCTGCTGGAGGCCCGGGAGATCCACGGCTGGGTGCCGCCGGGCTTCGTGCTCGTCGTCGACGACCCCGGTCGTGTCTTCACCCACGACGACCCGGCGCCCGGCGCCGGACGCATGCTCACCGTCACCCTGACCGCCCCGGCCGGGGAGGACCAGCGCGCGCTGGAGAGCCGCCTCACGCGCCTGGTACGGGCGCACTGCCCCGCCCACCTCCCCTTCAAGGTCACGGTCACCCTCGCGCACAAGGCTCCTGACGAGAGGTCACAGCAGGGATGAGTCTGCCGACACCCGAGTACGACGGACGCACCCGCGACGAGGTCGTCGCCACCGCCGTCGCCGCCGTCCGGCGGGAGGTGCGGGCCTGGACCGGCCAGGACCGGACGGATCCCGGCCGGGGCCTGATCGAGACGTGCACCGACATGGTCATGGTCCTGCGCGACCGGCTCAACCTGGCCGCCGACCAGCGCCGGCTGCAGATGCTGCGGCTCCTGGGCGTACGGCCGTACCGGCCGGTGCCCGCGCAGGCCGAGGTCATCCTCGGGCTCGCCGCGCCGTCGCCCGAGCCGGTGGTCGTCCCGGCCGGGCAGGAGGTGGCCACGCGACCGGTGGGGGAAGCGGATCCGGTCGTCTTCAGCACACTGACGGAGGCAGTGCTCAACCCCTGTGTCCTCGTCGCCGCCGGGCACTTCGCGGAATCGGGGCGGGCCGACGGCGCCGTCGAGGGCACGCTCACCGTCTTCGGCCCGGGGGCGGGTCGGACCGTCGAACCGGGCGGCCCCGCCTTCGCCGGCCCGGCCTTCCACCTCAACCTCCCCTACTTCGGCGACTTCCCACCGCCCGGGGACGCCCTCGCGGACACCGGCCCGGTGAGCACGCACATCGGCGGTGACGGCGCCGCGCGCTCCTCGTACGCCCTGGTCGTCTTGTCGGTGCCGGTCCCGGGTACGCGCGTGACGCTGGACGTGAGCATGGGCGTCGGTCTCGCACCCAAGGTGGGCACGGGCGTCACCCGGGGGCACTGGGAGGCCTGGCAGGGCACGCACTGGACCGGCTGCCGGGTCGTCACGGACACGGTGACCGCCCAGGGGCGACCGGGCAAGGTCACGCTCGACCTTCCCCCCGCCCACGCTCCCGCCCAGCTCCTGCTCCACCGGGCGGCCGGCCAGGGCGGCCAGGGCGGCCAGGGCGGCCAGGGCGGCGACTCCGTACAGCGCCTGAGGGACGTCGGGCTGATCCGCTACCGCGCCGATGCGGGCCGGAGCCCGCTGACCCGGGTCGCGCTCGACCCGGTGCTCAGCGTCTCCGTCCCCGTCATCCAGGCCCGGCTCGTACAGAACGAGACCCTGGGGACCGCGACGGGCGCCCCCGGCGAACGCCTCCGCTTCGCCCATCCGCCGCTGCCCCGCAGCACCGACCCCCTCGTCGTCGAAGCCGTCCTCGACGGCCGGACCGCACAGTGGACCTACTCCGCCTCGCTCGGCGGATCGGGCCCCGACGAGCGGCACTTCACCCTCGACCCGCGCACCGGGGAGGCCGTCTTCGCGCCCGTGGTGGCCGGCGCCCGGGGACCGCGACAGCACGGTGCGCCGCTGCCGGCGGGAGCGGTCGTACGGATCCGGCGCTATCTGACCGGCGGCGGTGCCCGGGGAAACGTACCCGCCCGCACCGTCACCGTGCTGCGCACACCGCTGCCGTACGTCTCTTCCGTGACCAACCCCGCACCGGCGGTCGGCGGCACGGAACGCGAGAGCGCCGCCGCCTGCGCGACGCGCCTGCCCCTGGGCTCCCCGGCGCCGGAGCGGGCGGTCGTCCCCGCCGACTACGAACAGCTCGCGCTGGCCGCCTCGGCGGGCATGGCCCGTATTCACCACGTCCGGGACATACCCGACGACGCGCTCGACCCGGCCCGCAACTACCTGCCGTGGCAGCCCGCCAAGACCGCCGTCTCCTTCACCCTGGCGCCCGGCACGCTGACGGTTCCCGCAGGGGTACAGGTCACCACGGAGGACGGCGAGACGGTCTTCACCACGACGGGGCAGGCCACGCGCGTACCGCCGGACGCGGTGGGCGCAGCACGCCTCGGGCTGGTCCCCGGCGTCACCGCAGCCGTCGGGATGTTCGAGGCGGGTGACTACCAGGAAGGCGGGGAGTTCTCCGGGCCTTTCCAGGAAGGCGGCGGGCTGATGCTGGCCCTGGTGGAGATCAAGAAGCCGCATGATCCGGGCCGCCTCACGCTCTGGGTGACGGCGGGAGGGGACCGTGCGCCGGAGGACCGCATCGCGGTGTCCGTCTTCGCGCCGAGGAAGGCGGCGCCGTGGTGGGACACCGCCGCTCCCCTCGCCTACGCCTCCGCGCCCGCGCAGGAGATCACGGTGGCGGGCGGGGCGACGGTCTCCGCCCATCCCGTCGACGTGAGCAAGGCCGTGCGGTGGCGAGCGGCCCTGGCGCGCGGCGACCTCGTCCACACGGCACAGGACGCCGTCGACAGGCGGGGCGACGGCTTCCCGGCCGAGGAGGCCGCCTGCTGGATCGCCGTCCAGATTGCCGATCCCCAAGGCACACCGTCCACGCCGTACACGGTCTACGCCGACTCCGGGACGACGGACTCCGTTCCTGCCGAGCAGTACGAGGAGCACGACCGGGCACGAGAGCCGTTCTCGTCCACGGACAAGCCCGGGCAGGTCTACCCCCTGTTGTACTCCCCGGTGTACGTCCCGGAGAGCGAGGGGCTCCCCAAGGTCCGGGTCGGCGCCGAGAGCTGGCGTACCGTCACGTCCTTCCACGACTCCCTGGAGAACAGCAAGGACGTGGTCATCAACGCCAGTACGGGCCAGGTCCACTTCGGCCCGGAGGTGACGGGCGGCCCCTCGGGTAGCCGGCAGTACGGCGCCGTTCCGCTGCCCCCGGGCACGCCCGTCACCGTGGACGGCTCGTACAAGTCCACGCTCGGCGCGGCGGGCAACGACATCCCCCCGGACGGGATCAGGCGGCTGAAGAACCCGGACGACCGCATCGTCAGCGTGCGTAACGTCTCCACCTCGCACGACGGCAGGAACGGCTACACCGACACCAGTGGCGGCAGCACCCAGGCCGGCGTGACGCTGAGGGTCGTCCCCTTCGTGACCGCCGACGAGCGGGGCTGGTTCCCGTTCCACATGCTCACCCCCACCCGTGACGCCTGCGACACCTTGCGCCGCTCCCTGCGCGCCTGCCAGCCGGAGGGCGTTCCGGTGTGGCTGAAGCAGCCCGTCTACCACGGCATCCGTGTCGATGCCCGGATCGTTCCCGCGGACTACCGCACCGCCGACGAACGCGCCGAGCTCCGCGCCGCGGCGGAACGCGCCCTGTATCGGTACTTCAGCCCCGTCGGCGGCGGCCCGGACGGCACGGGATGGCCGCTGGGGCGCCCGGTGTACGCGGGCGAGGCGTTCCGGGTCCTGGAACAGGTGCCGGGGGTGGGCCGCGTCGCCACTGCCGAGCTCGTTCCGGTCGATCCGCTCGACGGCTCGGCGTCGGACCCCGTCGTACGGGTCCACTGCGGGCCCGGGGAGACCGTGTACTCCGTCGAACACCGAGTCACCGTCGCGGAGGTGCCCTCATGAGCGACCCGAACACGACCGGCGGGCCCCGGCTGGTGGCCGCGGACTGGGGCGCGGACGCTCTGGCCGTGGTGGACGTCACGACGCCGGAGCAGCCCGAGGTGCAGATCACGCGGGTGGGGAGCAACCCACGTGCGGTGGCCGTCAGTGCGGACGGCACCCGGGCCTATACGGCCGACCACGGTGCCGGAGCGGTGTCCGTGGTGGACCTCACCGCCCCGGACCGCGCGGTGCTGCGTTCCGTCGTCACCGGAGGCAGCCCGTGCGCCGTGGTCGCCGGGCTGGTGGACGACCAGGTGTGTGTGGCCGACCGGGCGGGCGGCCGGGTCGTGGTGTTCGACAAGGAGGGGCTGCGGGAGCCCACCGGACTCCCGGTCGGTGCCGGTCCCTGCGCGCTGGCGGCGGCCCCGGGCGGGCAGGCGCGGCGGGTCTGTGTGGTCGACGAGGCGGACGGCACGGTGTCCGTGGTCGAGATGAGCGAGGGGGACGCACCACGGGTGACCGCGGTCGTCCCCGTCCCCGGGGTCACGGGGGCGGTCGCCGTGGCGCCGGGGGGACGGTTCGCGTATGCCGCCTCCCGGGGGGACGGTACGGACGACGGCCGGGTGACGGTACTGGGCCTCGACGCGGACGGCGCCGGGACGGTCGGTGAGCCCCTGCCCGTGGGGGCCGAGCCCCGTGCTCTTGCGCTCAGCCCGGCGGGCGACCGTCTGTGCGTGGCGAACTACGGCTCCGCGTCCGTCTCCGTCGCCACCGTGGACCCGGACAGCGGACTTGCCGGCCCTCCCGCCACCGTCCCGGTCGGCCCGCACCCGGTCGCCGTGGCCTTCGCTCCGGACGGTGGCATGATCCACGTCGTCGGCCAGACCTCGGGCACCCTCACCGCCCTCCACCCGGACACCCGCGACCCTGCGGATATCCAGGTGGGGGCCGTTCCCGCGGGTGTGCTCTTCGGCCCGGACGGCCGCTACGCGTACGTCACCTGCCAGGCCACCGGAAAGCTGACCACCGTGCGTACCACCCCGCAAAAGACGGGCGAGGTCACGACCGGAGCGGGGTCGAAGCCGGTCAACGCCGCCGTGTCCCCGGACGGGACGTGGGCCTACGCAGCCGACTCCGCGACGGACAAGGTCGCGGTGCTGGATCTCGCCGGTCTCGCTCCGGGGAGTCCCATCCCCCTCGGAGCGGCGCACCTGCCGTGGGACGTCGCCATCGCACCCGACCGGCAGTTCGCCTGTGCGACGAGCCCGGAGTCGTCGCAGCTCCTCGTCCTCACCCCGGCCCGGGGGAACGAGCTCACCGGGAGTGGTGAGGTGACGGTGACTCCCGTCCCACTGGCCCCCGGTGCCCGCCCGTACGGGGTGGCCGTCACCCCGGACGGCCGGTACGCGGTGACCGCCGACTCCGGTACGGCAACGGTCTCGCTCGTCGACCCGAAGGGCGGCACCTACCCGGTCCCCGCCGATGTCGTGGGGTGCCGGCAGCCCACCGGCGCCGCCCTGTCCAAGGACGGCAAGACCTTGTACGTGGCCGACTTCGCCCATACCGAATTGGGGCAGGAAGGCGGACGGATCGCCGTGTTGCGCAGGACCGGGCCGGGTCAGTGGCAGCAGCGGACGGTCATCGACGCCGCGACGGGCCGGCTGTCGGGCCCGCACGAGATGGCCCTGTCGCCCGACGGGCTACGGCTCTACGTGGCCAACTACCAGAGCGGCAAGGTTTCGGTCCTCCGGCGCGAGTCGCCCGAGGGCTCCTGGGCCTGGCACATGGACGTCGTCAAGGATCCTTCCCTGGCACGGCCGTACGGGCTGGCCCTGTCACCGGACGGAACCACCCTCTACGTCTCCAGCGCCGCCGGGGACAGGGCCACGGTGGAAGTGTTCGCCGTCTCCGCCGCCCCGGCGGCGCACCAGCGGACGATCACGGTCAAGGACGGGACCCCCATCCCTCCCGGGCTCGCGCTCTCCCCGGACGGACACTTCCTGTACGCGGCCGTCTCGGAGGCGTGGCGCGCAGATGACAAGCCACTGGGCGCGCTGTACGGCATCGAGTTGGCGGGAGGAGGCCCCGCGATGCAAGCCATCGCGACGGCCCCCGAGGCGCACACCGACAGGCCCACCGGGCTCGTCTGCCCGGACGACCACACCGTGTGCATCGTCAACCAGGGACGGAAGGAGGCCCCCGCTCGCGAAGCGTGCCTGGCCGTCATCACTCTCGACGCGACGCGCCTCTCGGCCCGGGAGACCAAGCAACTGCCCCTCGACAAGCACGACGAGCCGTACTCGGCGGCGGTCTCCGACGACGGCACCCTCTGCATCGCCAACCTCACCAGCAGGACGGTCACCGTCTTCGGGTCCAAGGTGACTGCGGTCCCGGTCGGTGAGCCGGGCACGTCACAGCCGTGGGACGTGGCCGTCACCGACGACGGCGCCTACGCCTACGTCACCGACCGCACAGCCGATTCCCTGCGGTGCGTCCGCCTCGCCGACCACCAGGTGACCTCCCTGGACGTGGGCCGGGACCCGATGGGCGTGGCGAGCGCCCCAGGGGGAGGCCTCCGCGCCTATGTCGCCAACCACGGGAGCGACAGCATTTCGGTCATCGGCTCCGACGACGCCTCGCCGGGCACGCCCAAGGTCGTCGCCGCCTGGCAGCACCCACGGGTCGCCAAGCCCGCATCGGTGTCGGTATCCGCGGACGGGGCCTGGCTCTTCGTGACCACCGAGAACAGCGGAGAGCTCCTGATGCTCGACACCCGGACCGGAACGCCCCGCTTCACCGTGCCGGCCGGCGAACGGCTCACCGGAAGCGCACCTCACCCGCAGTCCGCGAAGCACCTGGTGTACCTCGCCGACGAGGCGGGCGCGGCCGTATCGGTGGTCGACACCACGACGCTCGCTCCCCTGGACACGACGACCCCGCTGGGGCTCGACGTACGGCAGGCGGTCGGCGTGCCGGCGACGGACTGACCGTACCGACTCCACCCCTCCCTCCGGCGCGGACAGAGGCACACAGATGATCGAACTGGTCGACCAGGCATTGAAATCACGCGTACAGCAGGAGGTGACCTGGCCGCCGCCGGGCATCCCCGTCACCTTCCAGCCGCCCGGACGCGACGGAGCACTCGGTGAGACCACCGGCTCCGAGACGGTCGGCATCTACCTGTACGACGTCCGCGAGGACCTGGACCGGCGGCAGACCGGCACCGTCTACCAGTACGACAGGGGAACCACGGGGCAGCCGGACCGGAAGTCGGCGGAGTTCGACCCGCCGCGCTATGCCCGGCTGTCGTATCTGGTCGCCGCCTGGGCCCCGGACGCCCTCAGCGCCCACCGCATCCTCGGAGAACTCCTCGTCGGCTTCGCCAGGAGCCGGGACTTCCCCGTGCCCCTGCCCCCGGAACTGCAGGAGCTGGAGCTGTCCGGGCTGCTGGACGTCGGCCACCCGCCCGCCGAGGACCGTGCGCTGACGGAACTGTGGAGCGCGGTGGGGCACACCCTCGTCCCCGCCTTGAACGTGACCGTGACCATCCCCCTGCTGTCGTTCCTCCCGGCGAGCTACACCCACTGGGTGACCGGGCCCCCCGTCGTCCGCGAGGTGCTGAAGCCCCGGCCGGGGACGGACGAGGAGGCGCGGTGACCGCCGCCGCGCACCCCGGAGCGCCCACCGCCACGGCCGCGGACTGGCTCCTGGCCCGGCTGACCGTCATCGAGGCCCGGGTGCGGCGCGCGATCGCACTGCGTACGGGCGAGGAGTCCGTACCCGCGGAGCTCCTGGAGCCGCCCTTCGACCCCTTCCAAGGGCTCTACATCTCCGACGGCATGGCCTCGCACCTCCTGGACGCACCGGCCGGTCCCCTGACCCCCGCCACCGCGGACGACGCCCTCGCCGCCGCTCTGCGCGCCCGGGAGGACGCGGCCGCGGCGGCCGGGGCCGCGCCGCCCCCGCGCCGCCTCGCCGAGGAGTTCGGGCTGGACCCGCTCGCCCTCGACATGGTGGTGATCGCGCTCGCCCCCGACGTCGATGCCCGCTTCGAGCGCTGCTACGGCTACCTCAACGACGACATCACCTGCCGTCACGCGACCACCGGCCTGGCCCTCGCTCTGTGTGGCGTCCCGAGCGCCTCGGCGACCGCCCGCCGGGTCTTCGCGGCCGACGCGCCCCTGCGCGCCGGTGGCCTCGTGGAGACCCCCGATGTCTCCCGTCCCTTTCTGACCCGGGCCCTACGCGTCCCGGACCGGGTCACCGCGCACCTGCTGGGCGACGACACCCTGCCGTCCTGTCTGCGTCACCTGCTGGCCCTGCCGGAACCCGGCCGGCCGTTGAGCGAAGGCCCACTGGCCGAAGCCGTGCGTCACCTGTCCCGGCTGCTCGCCCACCGGCACCCGGTCCACCTGCGCGACAGCCCGGACGGTACGGCCGAAGCCGTCGCCGAAGCGGCACTGCGCGCGTGCGGCCGGCCGGCGCTCCATCTGGACCTCGCGGGCCTGGCCCACGAGCCGGACCCGGCCGGGTCCGTTCGCGCGGCGCTCCTCGAAGCACGGCTGCGCCACCACGGGCTGATCGCCGGGCCCGTCGACTCCCCCGACACCCGGCACCTCCGCGAGCTGCTCGCCCCGCTCGCCGAGGCCCCGGTTCCCCTGATCCTCACCGGACGACAGCCGTGGGACGCCCGCTGGACGGCCGCTCCCCCGGTGCTCGCCGACTGCCCGCCCCTGACGGAGCCGGAACGCACCGCGCTGTGGCGGTACGAACTCGGCGCCCACGCCGGCACGGTGAGCGACGGGGCGGCCACCGTCGGCGCCCGGTACCGGCTCGGTCCCCACCGGATTCGCGCAGTGGCCGCGGCGGCCGGCCGGCAGGCCGCCGCGCACGGCACCCCCGTCGACGCCGCCGCAGTCCGGGACGCGGCCCGCTCGTGGAACGGCGGCGCGCTCGGCCGCCTCGCCCGGCCCGTACGCCCGGCTGTCGACTGGGACGATCTGGTGCTGCCCGAGCGGACGCACGAGCAACTGCGGGATCTCGCCCGGCGCGTACGCCACCGCGGCCGGGTCCTGGGAGAGTGGCGGATGCGGCCGGGCGGAGGACGCGGACGTGGCGTCACCGCCCTGTTCAGCGGCGGCTCCGGGACCGGGAAGACCCTGGCAGCGGAGGTGGTGGCCGCCGATCTCGGCCTCGACCTGTATGTCGTCGACCTCGCCACGGTGGTCGACAAGTACATCGGTGAGACCGAGAAGCACCTCGAACGGATCTTCACCGAGGCCGACGCCGTCGACGCCGTCCTCCTCTTCGACGAGGCGGACGCCGTCTTCGGCAAGCGCACGGCCACCCACGACGCCCACGACCGCTACGCCAACACGGGGACCTCGTACCTCCTCCAGCGCCTGGAGTCCTTCGACGGCCTGGCCCTGCTGACCACCAATATGCACGCCAACATCGACCCGGCGTTTCTGCGCCGTCTCGACCTCGTCGTCCACTTCCCCGCGCCCGACGATGCCCGGCGCCAAGCCCTGTGGGACCGCTGCCTGGGCCCCGCCGTGCCCCGGGCCGACGATGTCGACCAGGCCGCTCTGGCGACCCTCGCCTCGGCCTTCGACCTTCCCGGCGGCGCGATCCGCTGCTGCGTCGTCACCGCCGCCTACCGGGCCGCCGACGAGGACCGCCCGCTCACCATGGCGGATCTGCTGGCGGCCGTCCGCGAGGAGTACGCCAAACTCGGCCGCTATGTGGACGAGTCCCGCTTCTTCACCGGAGAACGGCCGTGCCCCCCGCGTCGGAGCCCTTGAACCCTTTGCGGGTTCAAGGGCTCCGACCGGGTCAGCCGGCCGTCACGGGTCGTACACGGGGGCAGGTGAGGGCCGCCTTGCCCCGGTACGTGGCCCCTGGGGTGTCCGTGGCGCCGGCGGAGTTGCTCGCCGGGGACACCACGGTGCAGATCACGTCGAACGGGCCGCCGTTGACGACGGCTTCCGTCTCGCCCTGACTCGCCCTGGCGTACTTGGCGCGGTTCGCCGAGGGAACCTTCAACTCGACGCCCACCGTTCCCGGAGTCGGAAAGGCCGGTGTCGAATAGCCGACGGGCGGGATGACCCACGACTCGATGTCGTCGGGCACACAGGCGACGTACTGTTCGATCCGAAAGCCCGCCGTTCCCAGCGGCAGGGGGGTAGGGGGAGGCGGTGGTGTCAGCACCGCGGGAGGATTCAGGGTGAGCGTGACCGTATCGCCCTGCCGCACCACGATCTTCTGCACGGGGTCTCAGCCCCCCTGTCCGGGCTGGCCGGCGATCTGGGTGATGCTGAACTGGACGAACTCGGCCGGACGCACCGGCGCGATACCGATGTCGCAGATCACCTGACCTGCGTCGATCGTCGCCGAGGTGTTGTTCGTACGGTCACAGATCACATAGAAGGCCTCGTCGGGCGTACGTCCCAAAAGCGCACCCTGACGCCACTGATCGGTCAGGAAACTACTGACCGAATGCCGAAGGGTGGCCCACAGACGGTCGTCATTGGGCTCGAAGACCGCCCAGGTGGAGGACTGGCGGATGGAATCCGACAGGAACGACACCAGACGCCGCACATTGAGGTAGCGCCAGTCACGACTGCCGGAGCGCGTACGCGCACCCCACACCAACAGCCCCCGGCCGGGGAATACCCGCAGGCAGTTGACACCCCTGTCGTTGAGTTCCCCGTTCTGGTCGTCGGTCAGCAGGGTGGGAAGGTCGAGCACACCGCGCAGGTTCTGGTTGGCGGGAGCCTTGAAGACCCCTCGCTCGGCGTCCGTACGGGCCCACACACCGGCCAGATGACCGGACGGCGGCACCGTACGCGGAACACCGTCCACACCGGGCACCGTGACCCAGGGGTAGTACAGCGCCGTGAACGCTGCGGCGTCCGAGTCCGGCGAGTCGAGCGTGCCGACGAACGCCTTGAGCGGCTCGACGAGTTGCTTGGGTGGCGCATCGACCACCGCGAGACGGTTGCGCCGGGCGGTGCAGTGGGCGAGTACCTTGCCGATGAGCGACTTTCCGGTCGGCAGATGCGGGTCCGGCGGCTCCTCGGCGTCGGTGGCCGCGACGGTCATGTCCCAGAGACTGGGCACGGCGACCATGGTCACTTCCGGCACCGTCTCCAGCCCGCCGAGTCCCGTGCGGTCCTCCGCGTTTCCGCCGAGGTCTCCTTCCGGCACGGCCGCCCCGGGATTCAGGAAGCCGACGACATAACAGGACGTGCCGCCATTGGCGAAGAAGCCGTAGACCGCTTCCGCCAGGGTGAAGCATCGCTGGAGTACCTGGATCCGCTTCAAGTCCCCGGATGCGGGCGTTGTCTTCTTCCGGAGAGCCGCCAGCTCCGTCCCCAGCGCCGGAATGCTGTAGCGATCGGCGAACTCCTGCCAGCCGCGGACCGGCTGGGGGACCCTGCGTTCGTCCGGTGTGAACGGAGGGGTCCCCGTCTCACCGGGAGTCTCGGTCGGTGTGGTGGTGTATCCGAGGAAGGCCGGGGTGGAGGTGCCCACTCCAACGATCATGCGTACGCCGCTGGACTTCTCCGTGACGTAGACACCCGGAGGCTTCGTCGTCATCGCTGTCGTTCCCCTCTCGCGCTGTTCGGCTCCGGGCTATTCGACGGTGATGTCCTCGTAGGTGATCGTCACCTGTTCCGTCGCGGTCCCGGAGTTGGCCGCGCCGAGCTGGGGTCCTTCCCAGCGGGATGCCCAGGCGTTGGTGAGGTGGATGCGGCGGACGGTCTGCTTCTGCGCGTCCTTCAGGGCGATGGTGATGTTCTGCCGGGCGCTGTCGAGGTCGGCGTTGACCAGTGTGGTCTTGACCCAGTCGGTGAACGCGGTGCTCTTGTCCATGCCACGGGTGATCGTGATCTCACCGCTCTTGCGAGCACCAGGCTGTTTGCGCACGATCAGCTCGCCGGTCGCGGACATCTGCCGTACTTCGACGACGTCCTGATCCAGGGTCAGTCCGGACACGTCCTGGACGGTCTCGACCTGGAACTTGCCCAGTTCGATGGCGAAGGTACTGCTGCTGAAGGTGTTACCGGTCAACATGTGCGTTGCCTCCTGGGTTCCGGGCGTCAGCTGCTGGCGCCGGGCTGGCCGGCGATCTGGGTGATGCTGAACTGGACGAACTCGGCCGGACGCACCGGCGCGATACCGATGTCGCAGATCACCTGACCTGCGTCGATCGTCGCCGAGGTGTTGTTCGTACGGTCACAGATCACATAGAAGGCCTCGTCGGGCGTACGTCCCAAAAGCGCACCCTGACGCCACTGATCGGTCAGGAAGCCACTGACCGAATGCCGAAGGGTGGCCCACAGACGGTCGTCATTGGGCTCGAAGACCGCCCAGGTGGAGGACTGGCGGATGGAATCCGACAGGAACGACACCAGACGCCGCACATTGAGGTAGCGCCAGTCACGACTGCCGGAGCGCGTACGCGCACCCCACACCAGCAGCCCCCGGTCGGGGAAGGCACGGAGGCAGTTGACCCCCTTGTCGTTCAGCTCGCCGTGGCGTTGGTCGGTGAGCAGCGTGGGGAGCGACAGCACACCGCGCAGGTTCTGGTTGGCGGGAGCCTTGAAGACCCCTCGCTCGGCATCGGTACGGGCCCACACACCGGCCAGATGACCGGACGGGACGACGGTGCGCGGGGTGCCGTCCACGCCGGGCACCGTGACCCAGGGGTAGTACAGCGCCGTGAACGCCGCAGCCTCTTCGTCCGGGCTCGCCAGATGCCTGAAGAACTGCGGCACTTCGGCCGGTGCGGTGCCGGGCGGTGGTTCGAGGAGGGCGAGCCGGTTGCGCATGGTCACGCAGTGGCCGACCACCTTGCCCATGATGGCGGCGCCGGTCTCCGGCGTGGTGTGCTCGCGCCACAGGTCCGGGACGGCGACCATGGCGACGTCCGGCACCGTCTTCAGTCCGGCCAGACCCGTGCGTCGGTCGGGATTGCCGTCGACCTCGCCGGCGAGGGGCTTGTCGGGGTCGAGCCGGAGGACGTAGCAGGATGTCCCTCCGTTGGCGAAGAAACCGTAGACCGCTTCGGGCAGCTGGATCCTGCCGGACTGCTCGAAGTGTCCGGCGAGGACGGTCAGCTCTCCCCGACGCTGCTTGAGGCCGGCCAGGTCGTTCCCGGCCGCGATCCAGAGCCCGTACGGCCCGGGAAGGGCTTCCGTCACCTTCTGTGCTGCGGCTTCGGCCTCGTGCCTGTCCTCATCGTCGACGGCTTCGCCGGCCCAGTCGGCGGCCTGTACCAGGACGAGGATGGTCATTTCTTGCTCGGTGAGGACGGGGGACCCGCCGGTGGTGGCCTTCTCTGCGAGGTCCGTTCCCAGACGCTCAAGCTCCGCAGTGCCCTCCGCGACGGCCCCGGACAGCCTCTCCAGCTCCCGCCCCAACTCCTTTGCCCCTATCGGGGAGCGGAAGTGGAAGGTGTCCACGAACTCGGACCAGCTGCTGATCCGCACCGGCGGCGTGGGCGCCTGCGGGCCGCGCACGGTGTAGCCGAGGAATGCGGGCGTGGACGTCCCCACGCCGGTGATCGTACGGACTCCGCTCGAACGCTCCTTGATGAACACTCCGGGTGCCAACGGACCTGAAACCATGCCCTGTTTGCCCCTCTCATCGGGAATGCGACCCTTCAGCCAACCAATTCCCTCGGGGTACGCGCACGCAAACGGAGGAAGGTACGACAGTTGACGTAGCGGGGTTTCCCTCACCCCGCCAGGGGAGATCTCCGCTTCCCGCGGCGGACCCCCGGCGCGGCCACTCGGACGCGCGGCCAGTCCCCCGGATCGGCACGCGCCAGGTGGAAGTGGCCGCACTCAGCCGATCGACTCAAGGCACATCACACAAGGTCAGCGCACCCGCCCCCGCGGTTTCAGGGCCACCGGGGGAAGTTCCGGCGCAACCAGCCGCTCCCCGTCGTAGCCGTGCACCTCACCGAAGCGGGAGCCCGTCGTCCAGGCGTCGCGGGCCTCCTCGATGTCCTCCTGCGAGCGCCCCACGAAGTTCCACCACATGAGGATCTTCTCCTCGAACGGCTCGCCGCCGAGCAGCATCAGGCTGCTGTCGGAGTCGGCCCGCAGGGGCAGTTCGCTGCGTCCGCAACCGAGGTAGAGGAGGGCGCCGGGGGCGAGGCGCACCCCGTCGACCTCGCTCTCGCCGGAGATGGCCAGCGCCGCGTACTCGAAGTCGGGGTCGACCGGCAGGCGGGCGTCCGTGCCGGCGGCGAGAGCGAGGTCGGCGCCGGCCAGCGGGGAGTAGGTGGTGCCCGGTGAGGTGGCGCCGGCCAGCTCGCCCAGGATGACGGTGGCGGACAGTCCGCCACCGCCGGTGATCACCGGCAGCTCGGTGTGGTGCTCGAAGGCCGGGGCGGTGTCGCGGTGTTCGCCGGGCAGGGCCACCCACAGCTGGGCGCCGTGCAGGATGCGGCCGTGGCCGGGCGGTGACTCCTCGGAGTGGGCGATGGCCCGGCCCGAGGTCATCAGGCCCAGCTCCCTCGGCCGTACGGTCTGCAGGCTGCCGAGGCTGTCGCGGTGCAGCACCTCGCCCTCGCGCAGCCAGCTGACGGTCTGCAGGCCCATGTGCGGGTGCGGTGGCACCTGCATCCCGGGCTCACCGGCGATGTCGTCGGGACCGTAGTGGTCGACGAAGCACCAGGCGCCGACCATCCGCCGGCCGAGGTTCGGCAGCAGTCTGCGGACGACGGTGCTCTCCCCGAGGGGTACCTGCTTGCCGGGCTGGACGTCGCGGACCGGGCCCGTACGGCCGTTGCCGCCGCACGGATGGGGCGCGGGTCTGAGTTCGAGGTTGCTCATGGCGCCACGATAGGCACGGCCGGGGGCACGGCCCGGGCAGGCACACGAGCTGCCCGGGGGTGATGCCCCGTCATGCATACAGCTCGCGCAGCCGTACGGACAGGCAGGTCACACACCCCTCCAGCTTCTCGAACTCGCTGATGTCCACGACGGCCGGCCGATACCCCAGGTCGGCGAAGAGCTCCGCGCTCCTGGGCGCGGAGGCGGCCATCAGCAGTGCGCCGCCGCCGAGCAGCACGACATGGGCGCCGGATTCCTCGGGGACGGGCAGGAAACGGGTGAACGCGGCGGGGTCGTCGACCAGGGGCGGATGACCGATGACGGTGCCGTCCGGGAGTGCGGTCACGGCGGATTTGAGGTGCAGCACCCGGCTCACCGGTACGGCGACCACGCGGGCGCCCAACGGCTCGAAGACGGCGCGGAGTTGGCGTATGCCCTCGGCGTTGGTGCGGCCGCCGCGGCCGACGTAGAGGGTGTCGCCGACCTTCAGGACGTCACCGCCGTCCAGTGTTCCGGGCTCCCGGATCTCGTTGACGGAGCAGCCGAGCGCCTCCACGGCCGCGCGGGCGCCGGGCACCTCGGCCCTGCGGACGCCGGCGCCGGGGCGGGCGAGCAGCGCCACATTGCGGAACATCACCATGGTGTCCTCGACGAAGACCGCATCGGGGCAGTCGTCGGCGGGGCCGGTCTCGACGGTGTGCCAGCCGTGGTCGCGCAGCACCTGGACATAGGCTTCCCACTGGCGCAGGGCGAGCACGGGGTCGACCGGATGCCGTTCGATATGGGTGACCAGGCCCTCGGCGAGGCGGGGGCCGGGACGGCGGACGAGCGCGTGCTTGCTGGGCATGCGGATCCTTTCGGACGTGAGCGCGGTGGCCGCGCTCAGGCGTCGGGGTAGGTGGCGCGCAGGGCGTTCTCGACGGCGGCGAGGGCGGCACGGTGGTCCAGGCCGAGGCGCCGGACGCGGTGGGCGTAGCTCTCGGCGGCAGCGGCGGCTTCCTTGTCCGCGGCCTCGCCGGCCGCCGCGATGAAGCTGCCGTTGCGGCCCCGGGTCTCGATCACGCCGTCGGTCTCCAGGGCACGGTAGGCCTTGGCGACGGTGTTGGCGGCCAGGCCGAGGTCTTCGGCCAGGCCGCGGACGGTGGGGAGCTTGTAGCCGACCGGGAGGCCACCGTCCCTGGCCTGGTCCGCGATCTGGGTGCGTACCTGCTCGAACGGCGCGGCGGCCGCCGCCGGATCGATGGTGAGGGTCAAGGTCTGCGGGGACACGGTGGCGCTCCTGGTGCGGTCGGTGGGGCGGGCGGATGCGTGGCGGCCCGTACCCCTGGGGCCTCGGCCCCGGGATACGTGAGGTGCTCGTACCCGTCGGTGCGCGGTTTTGTCGCATCCATTGTGCGTCAGGAGTGCGCACCGTGCGGGAAGGTGTCACCCCTCGGGGGGTGTCATCGGTCGGGGGGTGACACCGATCGGGGGGTGACACCGGTCGGTGATGGCACCGATCCGGGGAGCCACCGAGGGACGAGGGCGCTGCCGCGGGAGCCACTGCGGGAGCCACTGCGTCCTTCGGCGGGGCTCCGGAACGATCCCGGCACGCATCACCATGCGGAAGAGCCGCGGCACATGGCACCCCGTGCAGGCACAGCGTGCGGGCGCCCCGTGCGGACACCCCGTGCGCGGGAAAAGGAGCGGCGCGACGGCGCACCGGCGCGTACCGTCCGCCGTCATGACACCTACCGTGCGCGACTACCGCCCCGCCGATGCCAAGGCCGTCGCCGACCTGCGGCGGGCCGTTCTGCCCCACCGGCTGTCCACCCCCCAGGGCATCGCCTGGGAGGTCACCACGGCCCCCGCGGCGCAGTGTCTGCGGCTGTTCGTCGCGCAGCTGGACGGCAGGATCGTCGGCGCGGTCCAGGCCGGGTTGCTGCACGACGCCGATATCCCCGGCCAGGCCACCGTGACCCTTCAGGTCCATCCCGGACACCGCGGCCGGGGTATCGGTCATGCCCTGCTGACCTCGGCCGAGGAACACCTCTTCGCGGCCGGTGCCGACCGGCTCTTCGTCTGGGCGGCCGACGAGCCCGGCACAGCGGCCTTCGCACAACGCCACGGCTACCGCCGTACCCGCCCGGCCCACCACCTGCGCCTCGACCTCACGGCCGGCGGCCTGCCACCACTCCCCTCCGCACTGCCCTCCGGCGTCCGGCTGCACACCGGCGCGGACTTCGAGGCCGACCCGCGCCTGCTGTATGCCGCGGATACCGAGGTCACCGCCGACGAACCGGGCGAGGTGACCCTCGACGCCATGGCCTACGAGGACTGGCTGCTGCACATCTGGGAACACCCCCATCTCGATCTGGACCTGACCTCGGTGGTGACCGTGGACGGGGAGATCGCCTCCTTCGCCCTGGCCGCAACGGATGGTGACACCCGCTACTCCTCCGCCATGACCGGCACCCGCCAAGCCTTCCGCGGCCGGGGCCTGGCCCGGCTGGCCAAGACCTTCTCCCTCCACCGCGCCCACGACGCGGGCTGCGCCGAGGCCTTCACCCACAACGACGCCGGCAACGCCCCCATGCTCGCCGTCAACCACGCCCTCGGCTACCGGCCGTTCGCCGCGAGGTGGCGGTATGTGCGGGACAGGGCGGGGGACTGACGCGCCCTGACCCGCCGCTCACCCGCTTCACCTGTGCCGGCGCGGGAGCTCGGCGATCAGCGCATACCGCTCGTCGGCCACCTCCTTGCCCCACAGCACCGGATCGTGCGAGAGGTCCTCGACGCGGGTGTGTGCCGCCAACGGCTCGACCAGGGCGGTGAGTTCGCCGGCCGGGATACCGATCTGCGCCGCCTCGCCCCAGCGGCCCTCGACCAGCACCAGCCGGCCGCCGGGAGCGAGCAGCCCGGCCCAGCGGCACAGGGCGGCCGAAGGGTCGGGCAGCGCCCACAGGAGATGGCGCACCAGGACGACATCGAACCGCCGTTCCCCCACGGCTGGTTCGGCGGCGTCCCCGACCAGAAAAGCGGCGTCGTGGCCCGCGAGCTTGCCACGGGCCTGCGCGATCATGCGCGGTGAGCGGTCGACGCCCGTGACCCGGTGGCCCTGCTCGGCGGCGAGCAGGGCCAGGCTTCCCGTGCCGCATCCCAGGTCGAGGACGGTGGCGGGCGCGGACGGGAGCCAGGAGCGCAGCCGGGCGGCCCAGGCGGAGCGGACGGCGGGGTCGCGAAGGCCGTGGTCCGGCTCGTCGTCGAAGGAGGCGGCAGCCCCTTCCCAGTAGGCGGCGTCGGCGGTCGGCAGGGCCGATTCCCCCTGGCCGGCAAGGGGGTTGGGGAGTTCGGCGGAGGGCTGAGGAGCCGGGTCGGCGGGCGCGTCGGTACTCATACGCCGATGGTGCCAGGGACCACTGACAACGGCGGGTGGACGCGTTTCGGCCGGGCCCGGGACGCCCTGCACCGGGCGCCGGGAAGAGCGCCCGCACAGGGTGAGGGAGTACCGTTGTAGGGGCCGGTCGAATGCGGCGGCGCCGCCCCGGACAGAGCGTCTGCCGCATGGTGGGACCGGCATTGGACCGGTCAGATGAGTGCCTCCCAGAGCAGCCGTCTCTCCGGAGACGGGGTCTTCGACCTCACACGGACGGCCGTGGTGATGGCCGATCGCGCAGGGGTGGCGCAGGGCTGGACCGAGGGCGCCGAGCGGCTTCTGGGCTATCCGGTGTCCGAGGCCGTCGGCCGGCCGCTGGCGGACCTTTTCGCCAGGGTGGGCGCCGGCTCGGAGCAGGACAGCAGATGGGAGTCCCGGCTGGCGTCGGCGGACGGCTGGAGCGGGCTGGAGACCGTACGCCACAAGGACGGGCACCGACTCGACCTGGAGTTCCGCGTGCTGCCGGTCATGGATGCCCAAAAGGGCTTCTCGCGTCTGGTCCTTGCCGCTGAGATGACACGGACGCCGTGGTCAGGGGCGAGCCGGTCGTTCCTGGAGGGCATTCTCGGCATGTCGCCGATCGGTGTGGCCATGGTGAACGCCGATCTGCAGTTCATCTGGCTGAACGACGCCCTGGAGCGGATGGGCGGTACCAGCCGCGAGCAGCGCCTCGGGAAGCGCCTGGCGGAGGTGCAGCCGGGCCTGGCCGTGGAGGCCATCGAGGCGGAGATGCGCCGGGTGCTGCGTACCGGCACCCCCTCGGTCGGCTACGAATACCTGGGGCGCCCGCAGTCCGATCCACAGCGCGAGCATGCCTACTCCACGTCGTTCTTCCGGCTGGAGGACGAGGCAGGGCAGGTGCTCGGCATCTGCTACATGGTCCTCGATGTCACGGAAAGTTACCGGGCCCGGCAGCGGATGGCGCTGCTGAACAAGGCAGGTGAACGCATCGGCAGCTCACTGGACGTCTGGCAGACCGCACAGGAACTCGCCGATGCGGCGGTGCCGGACCTCGCCGACTTCGTCACCGTCGATCTGCTCGATGCGCTGCTCACCGCGGAGGAGACGGCGCCCGGCCCGCTGGATGCGGCGGATCTGCTGACCATGCGCCGGGCGGGAGCGCAGTCCGTCCGTGCGGGCTGCCCCGAGGCGGTGGTCGCCATCGGGGAGCCGGTCGCCTATCCCCCGTCGGCGCCCGTCGTTCTGAGCCTCACCGAGGGCAATTCCACGTTGCTCCAGACGCTGGACCTCGCCGACGGTGACCGGTCGGCCGAGGACCCGGTCCGGGCGGCGGAGCTGCGGGCTCTGGGCTTCCACTCGCTGATGGTGGTGCCGCTGCGGGCGCGGGGCGTCTTCCTGGGAGCGGCCTCGTTCGCCCGCTGGCAGGCCACCGGACCTTTCCAGCCCGACGACCTGGTGCTCGCCGAGGAATTCGTCACCCGCGCGGCGATATCCATCGACAACGCCCGCCGGTACACCCGTGAGCACACCGCGGCCCTCACCCTCCAGCACAGCCTGCTGCCACACGATCTGCCCGAGCAGTGCGCGGTGGAGGCCGCCTACCGCTATCTGCCGGCCGATTCGCTCAGCGGGGTCGGCGGCGACTGGTTCGATGTGATCCCGCTGTCCGGGGCCCGGGTCGCGCTGGTGGTCGGTGACGTGGTCGGTCACGGGGTGCATGCCGCGGCCACGATGGGGCGGCTGCGCGCCGCGGTGCAGGCGCTCGCGGACCTGGATCTGTCCCCGGAAGAGGTGCTGGCGCATCTGGACGACATGCTCAACCGGGTCGCCCACGACGCGAACGCCGACGACGGAGTCATCGGAGCCACCTGTCTGTACGCGGTCTACGACCCCGTCAGCTGCCGCTGCACGCTGGCCCGCGCCGGCCACCCCGCACCGCTGCTCGTCGGTCCCGACGGCACCGGCCGGCTGCTGGATCTACCGACCGGCCCGCCGCTGGGGCTGGGCGGTATGCCCTTCGAATCCGTCGAACTGCCGTTGCGGGAAGGGAGTCTGCTGGCCCTTTACACCAACGGACTGCTGCTGGGGAAGGCCCTCGATCTCGACGGGGGGATCACCAGGCTGCGTGATGCGCTGGCCGATCCGCAGGCTCCGCTGGAGGAGATCTGCGAGACGGTGATCGGCGGTCTGCCGGGCGGGCGGCCGGTCGACGATGTGGCGCTGCTGCTGGCACGTACCCGGGCCCTGCCCCGGACCCGGCTGGCCACCTGGGAGATCCCCGCCGACCCGTCCGCGGTCGGCGAGGCCCGCAGGACCGCGGCCCGACGGCTGCGGGAATGGGGTCTGGAGGAACTCGGCTTCTCCACCGAGCTGATCGTCAGTGAACTGGTCACCAATGCCATCCGGCACGCTTCCGGGCCGATCGGCCTGCGGATGATCCGCGCGGGGGAACTGATCTGCGAGGTCTCGGACGCCAGCAGCACCACCCCGCACCTGCGCCATGCGCGGACCACCGACGAGGGGGGCCGCGGACTGTTCCTCATCGCCCGCTACGCCCAGCGGTGGGGCACCCGCTACACCGCCCAAGGAAAGATCATCTGGGCCGAATTGCCGCTCGGCCCCACCACCGGGACCGCCCCGCCGGCCGACCTCGGCACTCTCCTCGAAGACCTCGACGACGAGGCGGACTTCACGGGCGCCGAGGGCCACTGAGAGCGCACGGACCACCCGGCGCCGGATGCCCGTTTCCTCGGATGCCCATTTCCTCGGATTCCCGTTTCCTCCCCGCCTGCCTGAGGCCCCGCTTAGCGTCTCCTTAAGCCCGCCATAAAGATCCTCAGGAACCGCTCTCCAGGGGCAAATCCGCTGTTCAGCGGGGCTAGCGTGCTTCTCGTAAGGCGGCGCTGCGGGCCGTCGGCGCCGCTCACCGGGGGACGGCGCCGGGCCCGTGTCCCGACCCCCCACCGCTGTGCCGCCTCGTGCCCCGCCCGAGGCAACGGATGAAGGAGACCCCCACGATGACCGCTCGTCGCAAGGCCACCGGGATCGCGCTGGCCGGTATCGGCCCGCTCGCGCTCACCGTGCTCACCGCGAGCCCGGCCGCCGCGCACGGTTCGATGACGGACCCGGTCAGCCGGGTGTCGGCGTGCTTCGCGGAGGGGCCGGAGAGCCCGAAGTCCGCGGCGTGCAAGGCGGCCGTGCGGGCCGGCGGCACCCAGGCGCTCTACGACTGGAACGGCGTACGGGACGGCGACGCGGGCGGCCGGTCCAAGGCCCGTATCCCGGACGGCAAGCTGTGCAGCGCCAACGGTCCCGAGTACAAGGGCCTGGACCTGCCCCGCGCCGACTGGCCCTCCTCCAGGATGCGGGCGGGCAGCCACACCTTCCACTACAAGGCCACCGCGCCCCACAAGGGGTCGTTCGAGCTGTACCTCACCAAGAGCAGCTACGACCCCGCCAAGCCGTTGAAGTGGTCCGACCTGGAGTCGAAGCCGTTCGCGAAGGTCACCGACCCGAAGCTGACCAACGGGGAGTACGTCTTCACCGGGAAGGTGCCGGCCCGGTCCGGGCGCCATCTGATCTACAGCATCTGGCAGCGGTCGGACAGCCCGGAGGCGTTCTACACCTGCTCGGACGTCGTCTTCGGCAAGGGCGGCGGCCAGGTGGCGGCGCAGCCCGCGCCGACCGCCTCGGCGCCGACCGCCCGCCAGCTCGCGGCGGGCGCCGGCAAGTCCTCGATGGACATGAGCGGGCACGACCACGAAGGGAGCGGCACCGGCACCCATACCGATGCCGGCACCCATACCGATGCCGGCGCCCTTACCGATGCCGGCACCCCGGCGGGCGCCGATGCCCCGGCGCCGGGCGGCAGTTCGAAGACCGGCGGCAATGCCCCGCAGGCCCGGGGCGGCGGCAGGCCGGCCGGCGGGCAGCAGCTGGCGGAGACCGGTGGTGACGGCTCCACCGCCCCGATGGCCATCGGCGGCGCCGCCGTCCTGGCCATGGGCGCCGGGGTGCTGTTCGCCACCACCCGCCGCAGGGCCGCCCGGCACCGCGGCTGACGACCGCACCGCGCCTGACGACCGCACCACGGCCGACCGGCCGGCCGGGAAACGACGCCGCCCCCTCCTTCGCCTCGGGGGGTGCGGCGTCGCCCTGCGCCGGGCTGCCCCCTCGTTCTGGAGGGGCATCTCCAATATAGTGGAGAGTACCCTCTAGAACATGGCCAGGCCCTCCCGCTTCGCTACCCCGCAGCTCCTCGACGCCGCCGTACGGCTGGCAGCCGAGTCCGGGCCGTCGGGCGTCACCATGTCCGCGGTCGCGGCGGCCGTCGGCGCTCCCAGCGGCTCGCTCTACCACCGCTTCGCCGGCCGCTCGGCGCTGCTCGCGGAGGTGTGGCTGCGCACCGTCGAGGACTTCCAGGAGGGCTACTTCGAGGCCCTTGAATCGTCGGAGGACCCGCGCGCCGGGGGCCGGGCGGCCGCCCGGCACATCGTGGCGTGGAGCCGCACCCACCCGGCGAAGGCCTCGCTGCTCCTGTACGGGGAACATGACTTCGGGTGGGACGACTGGTCCGACGAGCATCTGCTCCGCGCCGAGGAGGGGAACATCCAGGTGCGGGCGGCCATGGCGGCGCTCGCAGGGGCGCTGGGGTTGCACGGCAGACCGGGCCTGGACCGGGTGACACTCGCCGTCATCGATCTCCCGCTGTCGCTGGTGCGCCGCCATCTGCACGGCGGGTGCCCGCTGCCCGCGCACGCCGAGGACCTGGCGGAACAGTGCACCGACGCCCTGCTGGCGGGCGACTGACACAGCGGCCCACCCCCCGTACGGCCCGACCGGCACCAGCGGCCCACCACCCGTACGGGGCGGCTGACGGCAGCGGCCCACCGCGCACGGGCGGTGGGCCGGACCGGCTCCCGGTCAGCCCGACACGCAGGTGGTCGGGGTGGCGTGCGCCGGATCGAGGGCGTTGGCCGTCTCGTGGAAGGCGAGGCGGTCGGCGAGCCCGATGGCCACATGCTCGGAGATATCGACGGCACACAGGTCCTGGAGCACGACGTTGCGCACATCGGGGCCGTTGAGGAACTGCGTCCGATAGGGGGTGACGACCTCGTCGTACTTGGTCGCGATCACGGTGTAGTGCACTCCGGGGACGGTGTCGCCGCCCGCGTTGAGGCGGTTGAGGACGTCCGAGCCGACGATCTGGTCGGACAGTCCCGGGGTCAGCTTGTCGAGGTACTGCTTGGCACCGGGGAAATAGGGCAGCAGGCGGGTCAGCCCGTCCAGGTCGGTGCCGTGGTTGTCGGGAGCCAGCCCGACCAGCGCGTTCACCTTGCCCACACCACCGTGGAACTTCATGTACACCCGCGGCATCATGCCGCCCTGCGAGTGACCGACGAGGTCGACCTTCGAGGTGCCGGTGGCGGCCAGCACCCGGTCGACATAGTCGGCGAGCTGCCGGGCGGAGGCATCGATCGGCCCCAGCCCGTGGAAGAACGGGACGCCGGGCAGCTGCCCGTAATCCAGGGAGAAGACGCAGTAGCCCCGGGCCACCAGATAGGGCGCGAGGCCGAGCCAGTTGTCGATGGCGTTGCCCAGGGTGCCGTGCACCAGGACGACCGGCCGCGGGTGGTCGGCGGAGGGCTTGCAGGAGTAGTTGTTCCAGCCGCTGCGGACGGTGGAATGAGAGGGGCGGCGCGCCGCGTCTCCGGCCGGGGTGGTGGCGGGCGACGGGTGGGCTGCGGCGGGCGCGGCGGCGGTGAGACCGAGGGCCAGCGCGAGGGCGGGAAGGAGAGTGAGCGTTCTTGACCAGCGCAGCTTCATACGATGCTCCTTGCGGGGTGAGGGGACTCCGAAGTGCTCGGTGAGCCGTTCACGCGATCCGGATCGCAAGGGCCAACGCAGTTGACTGGCAAGTAAGTTACGGCTGGGTAAGCACGAAGTGCCAGCGGCGTGACGGTGAAGGAAGCCACACACGACCCTCACCGGACGTCCGGGCACAGAGCGCCGGGGGTGTGCCTGTACCCGGTTCCGCGCGTCGCGGCCGGCCAGGGGCCGGAGCCGCCCTGTACACCGGAGCCGTCCCGTACAGTCGAACGCCTTGACCAGTGACATGACATGAGGGGGCACCGATGGGGACGGCGGCGACAGCGGATCTGACCGGCATCGTGGAGGTTTCGTCGGAGGGGGAGCTGCGCGAGCTGATCGGCGAGCCCAGCTCCCATGCGGCGAACAAGACCCGCCGTCGGCTGCACGACCTGGACCGCCGGTGGCTGGCCCGCTCGCCGTTCTGCGTGATCGCCACCGCGGATGCGCAGGGCCGGTGCGATGTCTCCCCCAAGGGCGACCCGGCGGGCTTCACCCATGTTCTGGACGACACCACCCTGGTGATCCCGGACCGCCCCGGCAACAAGCGCCTGGACGGCATGGTGAACATCCTCGGCAACCCGCATGTCGGGCTGGACTACTTCGTCCCGGGGCGCGGTGACACCCTGCGGATCAACGGCCGCGCCCGGCTGCTGCGCGACGCCCCGTTCTTCGACGAGCTGACGGTGAAGGGCAACCGCCCGCGACTGGCGCTGCTGGTGGAGGTCGAGGAGGTCTTCTACCACTGCTCCAAGGCGTTCCTGCGCTCGGAGCTGTGGAACCCGGAGACCTGGCAGCCGGACGCCCTGCCCTCGCGGGCCCGGATCGTCAAGGGCGTCGAGCTCCAGGACATGCCGCTGGAGGAACTGGAGCAGCACTATGGCCCGGAGTATGCAAAGAAGCTCTACGGCTGAGGCACCGGGGGCACACGCCCTCGGGGAGACAGCCCCTACGGGCGGACGGCCCCGGGGCCGAGGGGCTTGATGCCCGGGGGCGGGGGCGGGGGCGTACGGCCGTGCGGGCCGAGCGTCGCCGCGGGGCGTACGCTCCCGGCACCGAAGCGCGCCCTGGCCCGGTCGACGGCCGCCTCGATGCGGTGCGCCTTGTCGTCGGACGGGTCGAAGGTCAGCTGCCGCGCGGCGAGTTCGGCACGGCACAGATCCTCCGCGCGCAGCGCCACGGACCGTACCCGCGCCCGCTGCAGCCCGAGCGCGCCGTGCAGCGCGTAGGCCGCCCCGGTCAGCGCGGGCCCGTGCGCGGTCGGCCCGTCCAGCCGCCGGGTGCGGGTCGTGGTGGAGCGGTCGGCGTAGCGGACGGTGAGGGTGAGCGCGCGGGCCACCTGCCCGCTCGCGCGCATCCGGGCACCGAGGTCGTCGGCGAGCGAGAGCAGTGCCCGGCGGCGCCTGGCCGGGTCCAGTTCGTCGTGGACGAAGCGGTGTTCCGCACCCATCGAGCGGGCCGCGGCGTTGGGCGTCACCGGCGTCGGGTCGATGCCGCGGGCCCGCTCGTACACCATGCGGCCGGTCTTCGCGCCGAGGATCCGCTGCAGGGTCGCGGGCGGTGCGGCGGCGATCCGGCCGACGCTGTCGAGCCCGTACGCGCACAGGGCGCGCGCGGTCGCCGGGCCGACGCCGTGCAGCGCCGAGGCAGGCCGGCGGTCGAGGAAGGCGGCGACGGCCTCGGTGTCCCCGGGGACGGCCCGGATCTCCCCGGCTGCCGCCGCCTGGGCCGCCATCCGGGCGAGCAGCGGGTTGACGCCGATCCCGATCGTGCACCGTACGCCGTGCCAGGCCAGCGCGCGCAGCCGCACCAGCTCGGCGATGCCCGCCGCGTCCCGGTCGAAGTAGCGCAGCGCACCGCGCACATCCGCCAGCGCGGCGTCCGGTGGCAGCGCCTCGATCACCGGAGTGAACTGCGCCAGGAGCCGCAGCAGTTGCTCGAACACCCCGGCGCTCACGGGGGTGTCGTCGGCGGCCCGGAAGCGTATGTGGAGCATGCCCGGCCGCCGCGGGGTGCCGGACGGCTCCGGCGGCGCGGCGGGCGGCTCCGGCGGTGCGGCGGGCGGCCTCGGCGGTGCGGCGGGCGGCCTCGGCGCGGGGGTCATCCCGCGCTCCCCGGGCTGGAGTGCCACAACTTGCGTCCGGTGGCGGCGCGTTCGCCCGCGGGCTGGAGGTCGGCCCACGGGTGCAGCTCATAGCCGGTCTCCAGCCGGATGGTGCGGCCCGGGGCGGCGGGCGGCGCGGGTTCCCGGTCCGCCTCGGACCCCTCCCCCGGCCCCTTGCCCGCCCCGGCCGGCCCGTGGTCCGCCCCGGCCGCCGGCTCGTCCGCCTCCTCCGGCCCCGACGCGAGGCGGGCGGCGACCGCCTCCAGGCCGCCCTCACGGCGGAGTTCGGCCAGCTCGGCGAGGTTCCAGGCGGCGGCGCCGACCACGCTGAGGCTGCGTGGGCCGCGCCGCTGGACCGTACCGCGCACCAACAGCAGCCAGGAGTGGAAGACCGTGTGCGCGCACGCCGCAAGGGGGGTGGGGGTACCTCCCAGGCCCCCAGGGCCTGGGGGATCGTCGAAGAAGGCGCAGTCGACCAGTCCCGTGCTGTCGTCGAGCGTGGTGAAGATGACCCGGCGGCCGGAGCGGATCGGCGGCGTCTGGGTGGCCGCCTTGGCCCCGGCGACCAGCACCGTCTCGCCGTGCCGGGCGCTGCGCAGCAGCCGGGCCGGCAGCGCGCCCAGCTCGGCGAGGAACTCCCGGTGGTCGGCCATCAGATGGCGGGAGGTGTCCATACCGAGGGCGCCCAGCTCGGCGCTGAGCCGTTCGATGTCGCCGAGGTCGGGCAGCCCCGCCGGCTCGACCTGATCGGCCGGCGCCGCCCGCTCCGCGCCCGCGCCGTCCAGGGCCCCGGACGGCAGCGTCAACTGACCACCGGACGCCTGCCGCCCGTGGTGGTGCAGCTCGGCGAGGTACAGCAGCAGATCCCGCCGGTTCGCGCCGAAGGCGTCCAACGCGCCCACCCGGGCGAGGCGTTCGGCCACCGGGCGGCTCGGCCTGGCCCGCTGCCACAGGTCCTGGAGGGAGTGGTAGGGCTGCCCGGCCGCGATCCGCCGCGCCTCGGCCTCGCTCATGCCGTGCACATCACAGAGCGCGAGCCGCAGACCCCAGACCGCACCGGAGCGGGGTTCGCCACCACCGGAACCGGACACCAGTTCGATCCGGTGAGCGACCGCCGACCGGTTCACATCCAGCGGCAGCACCGGCACCCCGCGCCGCCGCGCATCCGCGAGCAGCAGCCGCTTCGGATACATCCCGGGGTCGTGGGTGAGCAGCCCGGCGTAAAAGGCCGCGGGGTGGTGCGCCTTGAGCCAGGCGGACTGGTAGGTGGGCACCGCGAAGGCCACCGCATGCGCCTTGCAGAAGCCGTACGAGCCGAAGGCCTCGACGATCTCCCAGGTGCGCGCGACGACGTCGGGCGGATAGCCGCGCCGCTCGGCGCACCGGGCGAACCAGGCGCGGAGCCGGCCCTGCAGCTCGGGGTGCGACAGGGCGCGCCGCTTCTCGTCCGCCTCGTCCCGTGCGCAGCCCGTCATGATCCGCAGCAGCTCGATGATCTGCTCGTGGAACACCACCACCCCGTAGGTCTCGCGGAGCGGTTCCGCCAGGTCGGGGTGCGGATAGCGGACCGGCTTGCGGCCGTGCCGGGCCTCGATGAAGGGCCGCACCATATCGGCGGCGACCGGCCCCGGCCGGAAGAGGGAGATGTCGACGACCAGATCGTGGAAGGTGGCGGGCTGCAGCCTGCCGACCAGGTCGCGCTGGCCCGGCGACTCGATCTGGAAGCAGCCGAGCGTCTCGGTCGAGCGGATCAGTTCGTAGGTCGCGTCGTCGCCGGGCGGCACCTGCGCGGGGTCGTCGAGGTCGATCCGGCGCCCGGTGGCCCGGCCGATCTCGGCGACCGCATGGGCCATCGCGGACTGCATCCGCACGCCCAGCACATCGAGCTTGAGCAGCCCGAGGTCCTCCACGTCCTCCTTGTCGAACTGGGACATGGCGAAGCCTTCGCCGCTGGTGGGCACGGTGGGCGTACGGTCCAGCAGCGTGGCGTCGGAGAGCAGCACCCCGCACGGGTGCATGGCGATCCCGCGCGGCAGCGCGTCCAGCGCCTCGACCAGCTGCCACAATCGCTCGTCGCCGGCTTCCCGGACCCCGCGCAGCTCCGGCAGCTCGGCCAGCGCCGCCCGTGCGTCGCGGGCGCGGATGTGCGGGAAGGCCTTGGCAAGGCGGTCCACCTGCGCCGGGTCCATGCCCAGGGCGGCGCCCACATCCCGTACGGCGTGCCGTACGCGGTAGGTCTCGGGCATCGAGAGCGTGGCGACCCGCTCCGCGCCGAAGCGGTCGAAGATCGCGCGGTAGGCCTCCAGCCGGCGGGCGGACTCGACGTCGATATCGATATCCGGCAGCGCCGCCCGGCGCTCGGACAAGAAGCGCTCCATCAGCAGCCCGTGCTCGACCGGGTCGGCGTGGGCGATGCCGAGGAGGTGGTTGACCAGGGACCCGGCGCCGGACCCGCGGGCCGCGACCCGGATGCCCATCTCCCTTATGTCGTCCACCACTTGGGCAACCGTCAGGAAGTACGAGGGGTAGCCGAGCCGTTCGATCGTGCGCAGCTCGTCGTGCAGCCGCGCCCACCGCTCGCGGTCGCGGTCGTAGCCGCGCAGCACCATCCCGGCGGCGCAGCGCGAGCGCAGCACCCGGGCAGCGGTGCGGTGGCCGGCCCCGACCAGCCGGGGCTCGGGGAAGTGGACCCGGCCGAGCCCGATGTCGTCCTGCGGATCGACCAGGCACGCGCCGGCGGTCTCCTCGGTCATGGTGAGCAGCCGGTGGGCCGGCCCGCGCCGGAATCCGGCCGCCTCGGCGATCCGCTCGGCGGTGTGGCGCATCGTGGCGGCGTCCTTGAGCCAGCGCTCGCCGCTGTCCCGGGCCTCGGGCCGGTGCCGGTCCACCGGCACCAGGCGGCGGGCGGAGTCCAGGACGTCGGCGACTGGCCCCTGGCCGGGGTCGGCATAGCGGACCGCGTTGGTCAGGACGGCGCGGACGCCCTGGTCGACGGCGAAGCCGAGGGTGCGGGCGGCCAGCCGCGGGGAGCCGGGGCCGCTGCCGGACCGCCCGTGGTCGACGACCTCCAGGCACAGCGCCTCGCCGTACAGCTCCCGCCAGGGAGCGAGGAGCCGGGCGGCGCGGTCCGGGCGGCCCGCGGCCAGCGCCCGGCCTACCTCGGAGTCCGGCCCGAGCAGCACGGTCAGTCCGTCCGCGGCGGATTCCAGGGCGCGCCACGGGAGGACGGGCCGCTCGGCCCGGCCGGCGTGGGCGGCGGAGACCAGCCGGCACAGAGCGGCCCAGCCGGCCGCTCCGTCGCGGGCCAGGAAGACGGCACGGGCGGCGGACTCGTCGAGGAAGGCGCCGCCGCGCACCGGGGTGCGGCGGCGCGTGGTAGCGGCGCCGACGGGGCCCGCCCCGCGCTCCGCCTCGCGCTCCGCCACGGCGAGTTCGGCGCCGAACACCGGGCGGATTCCGGCCTCGGCGGCGGCCTTGGCGAACCGTACGGCCCCGGAGAGCCCGTCCCGGTCGGTCAGTGCGAGGGCATCCATCCCGCGTTCGGCGGCGCGCTCGGCGAGCCGCTCCGGATGGGAGGCGCCATAGCGCAGGGAGAACCCCGAAGCGGTGTGCAGATGCGTGAACCCGGACATCCGCACCTCCTGCACCTCACCCGCCCCCGGCTGACCTTGTATCCCTCGTGTCCCTCGTTCCTCCCCTCCACCATAACCCGCCCATCGAACATTAGTACGAAGATGCTCCCCGAGGGCCGCCTCCCGCCCTCCGCCCTCCGTCCCCCGTCCCCCGTCCTCCCCCTCCGCCGATCAGCCCCACCCGATCTGCACGCCCCCACCCCCCACCGGAAGATGGCTGAGCAAAAGCATCAGTAACACCCAAAGCACCCACATCACCAAAGCACCAAAGCACCAAAGCGTCAGAGCGCCAAAGCACCATCAGCCCGGACCGGCAGCCGGAAGTGTGGCGAGGAGCAACCGCATGGCCACGACGGACGACGCCCCCCGCACCACCTTCCTCAGGGAGGTGAGGAGCGCGGTGACGCCCCATGCCTCGCTGCTGGTGCTCGGCGTGCTGGGGCTGATGATCGCCTTCATCACCTCGTACACCGGCGCCTTCCACCACCCCAAGCCGACCGGTGTGCCACTCGCCGTCGTCGCCCCCGCGCAGGTCAGCGCGCAACTGGTGAGCAAACTGGACCGGCTGCCTGGCTCCCCCCTGAACCCGCGCGCGGTGCCCTCCGAGCGGGCCGCGCGACAGCAGCTCGCGGACCGGACGATCGATGGCGCACTGCTCGTCGCCCCGCGCGGCCGCACCGACCGGCTGCTGGTGGCCAGTGGCGGCGGCGCCTCCCTCGCCCAGGCGGTCGAGCTGGTCGTCCGCTCGGCGGAGAAGGCCGAGCGCCGCACCGTACGCACGGTGGATGTGATCCCGGCGGCTCCTGGCGACAGCCGCAGCCTGTCGTCCTTCTACCTGGTCATCGGCTGGTGCGTCGGCGGCTATCTGTGCGCCGCGATCCTCGCGATCAGCGCCGGGGCGCGCCCCTCCAACGGGCACCGGGCAGTCATCCGGCTGGCCGCGCTCGCCCTGTACGCGCTCGCCGCCGGACTGGCCGGAGCGATCATCGTCGGCCCCGTCCTCAGCGCCCTGCCCGGCGCCTTCTTCGGGCTGTGGGGGCTGGGCGCCCTGGTCGTCTTCGCGGTGGGCGCCACCACCCTGGCCTGCCAGGCCCTGCTGGGCATCATCGGCATCGGCCTGGCGATCCTGCTGATCGTCATCCTCGGCAACCCGAGCGCCGGCGGCGCCTACCCCTATCCGATGCTGCCCCCGTTCTGGCGCGCCCTCGGCCCCGCCCTCCCCCCCGGGGGCGGGCACCTGGGCCGCACGCTCCCTTGCCTACTTCCGCGGCAACGCGGTCACCTGCCCGCTCCTGGTGCTGTCCGCCTGGGCGGTGGGCGGCACCTTGATCACCCTGGCACTGTCGATCTTCCGCAAGAAGGGCGAGACCCCCTCATGACCATCTCCGCCAACCGGCTGTCCCACCCCGCGGTACGTGCCCTGGTCACGGCCCTCAACGGCAATGACGAGCAGGCGTTCTTCGCCGCCCTCACCCCCGACGCCACCATGTCCGACGACGGCTCCGACCGGGATCTGCGCGAGTGGTGCGAACGGGAGATCTTCACCACCCGAGGGCACATGGACGTACAGTCCGAGTCGCATCAGGGCCTGTCCCTCGTGGCCGACTACCGCAACGACACCTGGGGCGAGATGCGCACCCGCTGGCAGTTCACGGTGGACGACGGAAAGGTCAGCCGGTTCGAAACGGGGCAGGCTTGAGGTCGGGCGGGGGGCTTAGGGGCCCGGGTTCCCGACAGGACGTAGGGGCCTCGCCGGTACAAGGGAAGGGCGCGGCGCCTCGTTTCAGGAAGCCACCTGCTGCCGCGATGTGGCTCAGCCCGTCGTGGGCGCTCCTCTCACCTTCTCCACCGTCGGCGGTCACGATCTCACCACGGCTCAGCTAGACGGCCAGATCATCGGCGCCACCCTGCGATGCTCCAAGCAGACTTATCGGCGGTGGAGGGGGCCCAACGTGGAGACAGCAGTCGAAGGAAGCCGGTCTGCTGCTCGACCATGGACCTATGCAGTGTGCGTCGTAGCGGGCGCAGTCCTAGGAGCCGGAGCGGTCGGGTGCTTTTGGTGGGTCAGCGCTGGGGACAACAGCCGCCCGTCCGGCCCTCCTTTCGAAGCCACCGGCACAGTAACGGTGTTCGGTTCTTGGGTCGGCAGCCAGGCGGACGAAGGCTGTGTGGGTAGCGATGCCTTCACGGACCTTCGGCCGGGGACGCCTGTCAGGGTGTTCGATCCGTCGGGTAACCAGCTTGCACAAGGCCGCCTCAAGGCTGGCACTGCGGGCAAGGTTGTCGGCAACAGCTGTACCTGGCCGCTGGAAGTGCACGGGGTCCCTGGCGGAGCGACTCAATATGGGCTCCGCATCGGGAACCGTGCGGAACTAACCAAGACACGTGAAGAACTGGAGAGCGGCGTCGATCTGTCCTTCGGCAGCCAGTGACTCTGTCGGTGAGTGGTGCCCTTCCGTGATATCCCTCGGACTGTGCCCCGTCCGTGCCCCACCGGTCGGTAAACCACGGGGAATCCCGGGCACTGCCAGGGACGCAGAACGGGGCCGGCCCCCGACCAGATTCCCCGGTCAAGGGCCGTTCACCTGGGGAGGCTGTGGGATTTGAACCCACGGTGACGTTGCCGCCACGACAGTTCAAGGTTGCTCAGCGTTTGACTCACCCATCGGGGCCCACCGACTCAGCTCTGACCACCAGTCGCAGAGCGTTCCGGGGCAGGTTCATCTGGCGGGTTGAACGTCTGCTGTAGGCCGATGATGCAGAGGCACACCACAAGGACCAGCAAGACGATGAACAGGGACCATGACCACCAGACACCTGGAAGAACCAGCAACCAGAGCAGCGGAAATGCGATCACCACGATCATGCACACGGCACCCAAACTCGCCCAGTTCCGTCGATGCGCCACGTATCGGGTTTGCCTGGACGCGACTGCCCCAAGCTGGCTCCTGACCAGGACGTCCAGCTGAGCAATCTCGTGAGTCCACTGATCCGGAGGCCCAGCTCTCAGCTTGTCTAGCAACTCCCAGTTACGTTCGAGGTCGGCGATGAGTCGAGCATCGCGACGGTTCTGCACAATGCCTGTGACCAACGGTCCCGCTGCGGCAGCCGCCACAACACCGATGCCCCCCAGGAGTGGCGTAAGCCATGACTCCAACTGCGTGCCCCTCACCGTTCGCCGCGTCCCATGACTGTCAGCAGCCTAAGACTCGGCAGTGACACCAGGTGCGACGAAGCGACTTCGGGCCGCCCTTGGGGCCGTCAAGGGGCGTGCAGTGACAGCACACGAAATCGCCTCGCCGCTCTCTACCCTCAACAGTCGTGTTGGTTAGGGCTGCGATCGAAGCCGGCCGATGCGCCTTTTGGCACGGCTGTTGGGCTCCGGCTGTACAGCAGCGAAGTACAGCAACCACGGCGATCCCAGCTGACCGGCACCGGCCACAGGACCACTGGCTACCAGCCGAGCAGACCTCAGTGACCGCCTCGCCGGTAGCTCGCAACGATGGGCCGTCGTGCCCGCTGCGTGCCCGAAGGACCGGTAAACCCTCATGGGGAATGCGGGTGCGCAACGGGGCAGCGCAATATGGCGCTTCTGTGGCATCCCGGCAGGTCAGGGCACCGATTGGCGGTCGATCGCCCCGTTCCCAAGGTGATGGCTCCGTGCGGTGGATTTCGCAGCTCTCGCGAGTGGATGCCTCAGTCGCCCTTTCTGTCTGCGCAAGCTCTGTCACACTCCGCTCATGGGGCGTTGTGCTGGTGTGACACGGCAGGGGCGAGCATGCGGAAATCCGGCCGGATGGAACGGCTACTGCCATCTGCATGGTGGTGGAGGTCGGCGAGGCCACAGCTCACTTGTCTCCGCTGCTTCCCGACCTCCGCGTAGGCCGACGCGTCCGGTGCCGGGACCACGAGGAAGGCGAAGAGGGCGGTTGTGGCGACTGCGGTGGCTCTTGATGAGCTGGTTCGAGGCACTGCGTAACGCCATAAGTAGACGCACATGACGTAGCTCCCTGGGCCGTCTATGGGCCGTCCGAGGTCGCTCGACAACGGCCAAGGATGACCACCGGGCGCCCAGGCCCACCGCTCCTGAGCATGGAAAGCACAGGTCACCAAGATCCCCGACAAGACCCAAGGCAAGAAGTTTCTCCGACAGGTGAGCTATCAAGGCCCACACGGCTTCCACATACTCTTCGGCTCGTCCGGGCTGCCCTACTTCGACGCTGCCGAACTGGCGGCGGAGGCCGCCCACTGTTTCCGCGACGTGCGCAGCGCTCGTCAGGCCGTCTCCCACGCGGAAAACGCCATGAGCGGCAGCCACGTCCGCAGCGATTTCTTCGCCACCATGGTCCTGGCCGACGCCCACCTCCATGCCGGCGACGCCGAGGAAGCTTGCAACGTCGCCCTGGACGCCCTTGATCTCGGGGAACAGCTCAGGTCCGCCCGATGCGTCGCCTACCTTGCCGAGTTCCGCCAACACCTCGCGGTGTCAGGGCCTGCCGCGGCCGTCCGCGAGTTCCATGAGCAGGCCGCGGAACACCGTTTGTGGATCGCAAGCGGGCAAGCGCTGACGGCTTCTTAGCCGTCAGGTCAGAAGGGGCTCCAGTCCCGGCGGCTGCCCCCGGTACGGAGCGCATGCATCCGGCGGCTGAACTCGGCGGCAGACTTCTCACTGCTGCCGACCTGCTGGCCCATCCACAGCACCATCATCAGCTCACGGACATCGGCAAGCACCGAGTAGCCGGGCCAGTTCATGATGTCGAATCCGTAGTGGTGAACAAAGCCCTCGTAATCACTCCGGCCATGCCAGCCGAAACGGTCGTAGTAGATCGCCGTGAGGATCAGATCCCACTCCCGCGGTGCCAGGCAGAAGCCGTCCAGGTCGATCATGATGGCTTGGCCGCTGCGGTCCCGCAGCACGTTGCCGATGTTGGCGTCGCCGTGGATCAGGCCGTACGGCAGCACGAAGTCCAGCCGGTCGTACTCCTTGCCCAGTCGCCGAGCCCGCTGCTCCAGGAACGCCGCGTCGTCCGCCGAGACACCGTCGAGTGCCTCGAACGAGGACCACACCTTGGCGAACGGATCGAAGTACGGCAGACGCAACGACTCCGGCTCCTCAAGCCAGTGCAGCCGCCGCAGCAGATCTGCCAGCTCGGTCACCGTCGCGTACTCTTCGCGGTCCTGGGCGCTCTCCCAGAACGTGACGACCCTGCCGCCGGCCGACAGCGGCTGACGCACGCGGGGCAGCACTCTCGTTGCCGGGTAGTCCTGCGACTCAAGCCAGCGGGCTACCTGGACAGCCCGCGCCATCTCCGTTGCTGCATCCAAATCACGTGCGATGCGAACGATCACCGGGACGGACGACAGTCGGTAGACGGCGTTCGATCCGAGTCGCAGCAGCTCCGCCCCGGACGCATCGATCCGGGCCTCTGCACATGCTTCGCGGAGCACGGCCTCCACACCCTCCGCCCTGAACTCCCGGAGTGTGTCTGGACTCTTGCCGGGGTCCGAGATCATGCCACCGACCGTACCGGGCCGTGCCAGATCCGTGCCAGATCGCAGGAGCACGGTCGGACAGCGGCGGACGGTCGGCATGGTGATCTTGCAGGCTGGGGCCCAGCTCAGGTCAGCGCCGTGGTCACCGGAGCACCCTCCTAAAGCGGGTGTCGCGGGTTCGTATCCTGCCGGGCACCAATCCAGAAGGGTCCGACATCAACTGCGACGGTCAGTCGCTCACGGCCAGGCCGCCTCTTGAGCGGCCCGTGCATGTGGCTGCTTCCGCGCTCCCACACGTCACCGGAGTCGATCTGCGACACTGGGAGAAGCGTGCCAGCGCAAGCAGCGGTTGGCATCGCCGTCACGGCTCGACGGTCAACCGAGCCAGTCGGACGAGGGCCGGAAGCCGGCTACGAGCACCGCTCGGGCAGGCCACGAGAAGCCAGGCGGATTGCCGGCTCCCCTCTTCCCCTCAGTGGACACCAGGCCCACACCGCATTCGGCCGGCCCTGGAACCGGAGCGGCACGACGGCCGGATCTCACCATCACGTGGGAGGCATCCGATGCCATTCATCGACATCAAGGTGATCGCAGGGGTATTCACCCCCGAAGAGAAGCAGAAGATGGTCGAAGATGTCTCCGAGGCGTTGATCGCCATCGAAGGTGAGGCACTGCGACCGGTGACGCATGTAGTGATCACCGAGACGCCCAGTGGCGCATGGGCAATCGGCGGTAAGGCCATGACAGCCGAAGACGTTCAGGCCAAGAGGGCCGGCTAGAGCTGCTCGACGGGGAGGGCGGCCAGCTCACATATGTGTTCCGCCGTCGATCCGGATCTCCGTGCCGGTGATGAACGCGCCGTCCTGCGAGGCGAGCATCGCGATGACCCCCGCGACGGTTTCCGGGCCGGCGAAGCCCTCGCCGAGGGCCGGGGTGAGCTTGTCGAACAGGCTCATATCGGCGTCCTCGGGCAGTCCCGGGACGCCGCCGCTGGTCATGCCGCTGGCGATGGAGCCCGGTGCCACACAGACCGCGCGCAGTCCCTGCTTGCCGTACTCGCTCGCGATGGCGTGCGTCATGGACTGGATGCCGCCCTTGCTCGCCGCGTATGCCGACATGTACGGGTGCGCGAACGAGGCGGAGGTGGAGCTGAAGTTGACCACGACCGGCGCCCGGCCTTCCAGGAGCGCGGGCAGCGACTCACGGATCATCAGGAACGTGCCGGTCAGGTTGATCGAGATGACCTGCTGGAAATCGGCCAGGGCGGTCTCGTGGGTGTGCGAGGCGCGCAGGATGCCGGCCGCGTTGACCAGGACGTCCAGGCCGCCGAGGCCGGCCACCGCGGCGGGGACGGCGCTGCGGACCGCCGCCTCGTCGGCGATGTCCAGCACCGTGGTCTCCAGCCGTCCGGCGGCGCCCTCGGCGGCCGCACGGTCGGCGGTGACCTGCAGACCCGCCGCGTCGACGTCCGCCGCCACCACCCGGCCGCCCTCGGCGAGGATCCGGTGGACGGTGGCCTGGCCGATGCCCGAGCCGGCTCCGGTGATCAGGGTGCGGCGGCCGTCAAAGCGGTTCATGGTCCAGCTCCGTTCTTCGAAGTATCTTGGCACGGTACGCGCACATGGCATGCCGTGCCACTTCGGCTCTACGCGCCACTGCGGCACGGAACTCCGTAGGCTGACGCCATGCCGACCTCACCCCGCCCCGCTCCACTCCCCCGCCCCTCGCTCACCGAACGGCGCAAGGCCGAGACCCAGCTGGAGATCGCCCGCACCGCGGCGGCGCTCTTCGCCGAGCGCGGCACCGCCGTCACCGCCGACGACATCGCGCGCGCCTCGGGGGTCGCGCTGCGCACCTTCTACCGCTACTTCCGCACCAAGGAGGACGCGGTGGCGCCGTTGCTCGCCGACGGGGTGCGGCAGTGGACCGACGAGCTGGCCGCCGCACCGGCCGGGCCGGGCGCACCTCCCGTACGCGAGGTGCTGGAGCGGTCGGCCCGCCGGTCGTTGACCCCCGCCGACGAACCGGCCGCGGAGGCGCTGCGCTGGACCCGCGGGCTGCTGCGGGCGATGCCGGGCGATCCCGCGCTGCGCGCGGTCTGGCACCGGGTCCACCACGACGCCGAGGAGGCGCTGGTGCCGCTCCTGGCACGACTGACCGGCGCGGGACCGCTGGAGGTAAGGCTGGCCGCGGCCGCCGCGAATACCGCGACGCGGGTCGCGGTGGAGGAGTGGGCGGCGGGGGACGGAGCGCCGGACGGCCCGCAGGGGCCCGGGGAACTGGTGGTGCCGTGCCTGCGGGCGCTGACGGCCGGGCTGTCGCAGCTCGACGGGGCGCACGCCCGGGAGGACCTCCGGGAGGACACCCGAGAGAACATGCAGGAGGACGGCGGGAAAGCGGGCCGGGGCAGGGTGCACTCGGGCCGGTAGCACGGGGAGGGGCACACCCGGGCCGGTAGCGCGAGGGAGGGGCACAGCGAGGCCCCGGCGGCGGCACCTCGGCCGGCCACGCGGGGGGCGGGCCCCGGAGGACGCCGGACCCCGGGCCGGTAAGCCGAGCGACCGGTGGCCGGTTCTTACCTCAGCGGGCACCCCAGGCGGCACGGAGGGCACCTCGGGCCCCCCTCTTCGGCCAATCGCCGGAGATCGAAACCCGCCCGAACGGCCGGTCGGCGGCCGGATTCCTTCCTTCCGGGTCCCGGCGGCCGTTGCCAGGGGCATGACCGGCACCACATCCCCGCTGGCCGAACCCCCTTCCCTCCGGGCGCCGCGCACCGCCTCCGGTTACGTTCGCGCCATTACTCTCAGCTTTCGCCTAATGACTCAAAGCGATCGCCATATGCGCACTCAGGATGCTTTCGGGGTGCGGTTGGGCCAGACTCCCGTCCGGTATCTGCACCTTCGAGCAAGGGAGTGTTCGTCATGCGGTACATCACTGGGGCGGTCGCGCTCGGCGCGGCGCTGGTTCTGGGCACGCTGGCCACCACCGCGCAGGCCGCCGCCCCGGCGCAGCCGGCCCGGACCGGTGGTCTGTACGCCCCGACGGAACTGGTGCTGACGGTGGGCCAGGGCGAAAGCCGTGCGACCGCCACGGTGCAGCGCGCCGTGACGCTCAGCTGTATGCCCGGGGCCAGGGGCAGCCACCCGAACCCGATGGCCGCCTGCACCCAACTGCGGGCGGTGGCCGGCGACTTCAACGCGATAACCGGCGCCACCTCGGACCGCCTGTGCACCAAGGAGTGGAACCCCTTCGTGGTCACCGCGGACGGCGTGTGGCAGGGCAAGCGGGTCTCGTACAGCTACACCTTCGCCAACCCCTGCGCGATGAGCGGCGACAGCAACGCGGTTTTCGCGTTCTGAGCTGAACTGAATCGAGCTGAACCGAACCGAACCGAGCTGAGCCGGACTGAACCGAGCTGAGCTGCTTCGGATCCCCGGGCGCCGGACGGCGGTGCCCGGGGATCATCGCGTGCGGCGGGCACCATGGGCCGGCGCCCGCTCCCGGACGTCGAGCGCGTCCGGGAGCCGGTGCCGTGCGCCGGGAGGTGTGCTGCCGCGCGGGGGTCAGCCGATCTGCGCGCCGTAGGCCTTCAGGGCCTCCGGGACGGGCTGGAAGAAGGTTTCGCCGCCCTGGGAGCAGTCGCCGCTGCCGCCGGAGGTGAGGCCGATCGCGGCGTCGCCGTCGAAGAGGGCGCCGCCGCTGTCGCCGGGCTCGGCGCAGACATCGGTCTGGATCAGACCCTCGACCGTGCCCTCCTGGTAGTTGACGCTGGCGTTCAGCGCCTTGACGGTGCCGTCGTGGACCTGGGTGGTGCTGCCGCTGCGCTGCACCTTCTCACCGACGGTGGCCTCCGCGGCCTTGGTGATCTTCTGCGTGCTGCCGTTGTAGAGGTCGACCTCGCTGGGGTGCGGGGTGTCGCCCGTGTACTTGGCGAGGGAGAAGTCGTCGCCCGGGAACTTGGAGTCCTCGGTGGTCGCGATCGCCGAGCCGCCCTGCTTGTCGGACCAGCTCTTGATCTCGTTGCCGCAGTGGCCGGCCGTCAGGAAGTACGGCTTGCCGTCCTTGACGACGTTGAAGCCGAGCGAGCAGCGGGCCCCGCTGCCCCAGATCGCGTCGCCGCCGCCGATGAAGGGTTTGAACTCACCCTTGCTGTGGCGCACCTCGACCTTGTCGCCGAGAGCCTTGGCGACCTTGGCGAGCCGGTCCAGCTTGGTGCCCTTGACCGTGCGGTCGGCGGTGACCACGACCTTGTTGCTCTCCGGGTCGATACCCCAGGACGTGCCGGGGATGGTCGCCTTCGACTTCAGCGTCTGCCGGGCCGAGTCGAGCTGGGCGAAGGTGTGCTTGACGAGTCTGGCTTCCGCCCCCTTCGCCCGCACGGCCTGGGCCTGGGCCTTGTTCACCACATTGACGACCAGCTTCTTGGCCTTGACGTCGTAGAAGGAACCGGCCGTGTCCGTCTTGAGGTGAGAGGCGAGGGTCGCCGCCGCGGTGGAGGTCAGCTTGGCGAGCGCGGGAGTGCGCGCGGGGGCCGTGGACGCGTTGGCGTTGGCGAGGGTGACAGTGGCGGTGGCGGCAAGCGCAAGGGCTCCCGCACCTGCGACGATGACGCGCCGGTTGGGTATGCGACGGTGCTTCAAGTCAGAGCCTCCGTGGGGGGAAGAGCCCGGAAACTGTGGGGAGTTACCCGGACCCGGAGAGTGAGGAATCGGGGCAGGAACGGATCTGCCCGAGGAGCAGGCCCCGGAAGGCGCGTCCATGCCAACGTGCGGAGCCGAGTATTGCCATCCGCCTCACTCGCGCACAAGACCGGGTTCCGGTCCCACATACGGGAGTTCACCATTTCGCCACACGAAGGTCACACCGATGTCCGCACACCTCGACCCGAGTGCGGACATCAGCAGGCACACGAGGCGCTCGGCGGACGGCAACGTGTGAGGACTATAGCTGGCCGGAAAACGGCGGCCGGGAACCGGCCCCCGCCCGGCAGAGAATGCCGCAAGTGCCCGCATAAGCAGGCACATACGCCGATCAGGCGGACATCAGGGATAGGCCTTAACGAAAGACCCAGAAGGCCGCCTAAGCACACCGAAGCACCCCGAAGCACCCACTCCGCCGCTACGGCAGGTCCTCGGCGTCCGGGAGGTCCTCCAGCTCCGGGGGCAGTGCGCCCTCCTCGCCGGTCTCGACGGCCGCACGCGAGACCCCGGGCTTCGCCGGACCGGCCGGCCGCCGCGCGGCCCCCCGCTCCGCTTCGGCCGCCGCGGTCTCCGCCTGGGCCTGCAGCCCGGAGCGCTCCAGGAACCGCAGCAGTTCGACCGGGAAAGGCAGGACAAGGGTGGAATTCTTCTCGGCGGCGACCGCCACCACGGTCTGCAGCAGCCGCAGTTGCAGCGCCGCGGGCTGGTCGGACATCGCCTCGGCCGCCTCGGCCAGCTTCTTGGACGCCTGCAGCTCGGCATCGGCGTTGATCACCCGGGCCCGCCGGTCCCGGGTCGCCTCCGCCTGGCGGGCCATCGACCGCTTCATGGTCTCCGGCAGCGAGACGTCCTTGATCTCCACCCGGTCGACGGTCACACCCCAGCCGATGGCCGGGCTGTCCATCATCAGCTCCAGGCCCTGATTGAGCTTCTCCCGGTTCGACAGCAGGTCGTCCAGTTCACTCTTGCCGATGATCGACCGCAGTGAGGTCTGTGCCATCTGCGAGACCGCGAAGCGGTAGTCCTCGACCCGGATGACCGCGTCGGCGGCGTCCACGACCTTGAAATAGACGACCGCGTCGACCCGGACGGTCACATTGTCCCGGGTGATGCCCTCCTGGGCCGGCACCGGCATCGTGACGATCTGCATATTGACCTTGCGCATCCGGTCGATGCCCGGAACGATCATGGTGAACCCCGGCCCGCGCACCTCGGAGGCCAGCCGCCCCAGCCGGAGCACCACACCCCGCTCGTACTGCTTGACCACCCGGGCCGCGGCCACGAGATACACGGCACCCACGGAGGCCAGTGCCACCCCGGCCGTCACCAGTTCTTCGACCATCACGGCTCCCTGACATGTGCCGCACGCCATCCGAATCGCGCTGTTTACCATGGTATGCCCGGTCAGGGAAGGCGGGCGAGGAGGCCCACACCAGGCGCCACCGGGCGCTACCGGGCGCGGCCGAGCCCCCGTCCACCGGCGGACGGGGGCCCTTGTGCTGCCGGAGCCGGAGCCGGGTCCGGCGATCGCTACGGTTGCCGGTTGCCGACTGCCCCTCCGTACGGGTCCCGGCCGTACGGGTCCCGGCCGTACGGGTCCCGGTGCGCGCGCAGACCGGTCCGTACGGAAGTCAGCCGGCCGGCGTCAGTAGACGCTCACCCCGTAGGCGCTCAGCGCCTCGGTGACCGGCTGGAAGAACGTGGTGCCGCCGGACGTGCAGTCGCCGCTGCCGCCGGAGGTGAGCCCGAGTGCCTTGGTCCCGGAGTAGAGCGGGCCGCCGCTGTCGCCGGGTTCGGCGCAGACGGTGGTCTGGATCAGTCCGGAGACGATGTCGCCGCCGCCGTAGTTGACGGTGGCGTTCAGCGCGGTCACCTTGCCGCTGTGGATGCCGGTGGTGGAGCCCCGGCGGGTGACCGTCTGGCCGACGGAGGGGGTGCCGGCGCTGGTGATGTCCTGACTGCCGACCGTGCCCTCGTGGGAGACCGAGCCGGTGTACTTGATGATGCCGTAGTCGTTGCCGGGGAAGCTGCTGCCCGCGGTCGGGCCGATGCCGGCACCGGAGCCGGTGGTCCACGGCGGGTTGCCGTCGGTGCAGTGACCGGCGGTCAGAGCGTAGTAGGTGCTGCCGCTGCGGACGTTGAAGCCCAGCGAGCAGCGCCAGCTGGGGGCGTAGATGGCGTCGCCGCCGGAGATGAACTTGCGGAAGGTGCCCGCGATGCGGTCGATGCGGACCGCAGCGGCGTTGCCGCCCGCGGCCCGCTCGATCCTGGCGATCCCGTCCGGGGAGACCGTACGGTCGGCGGTGACGACCAGGGTGTGGCTCTTGCCGTCGATCCGCCAGGCGGTGCCCGCGACATCCGCGCCGCGTACCGCCTGGCCGACGGCGGTGAGCTGGGTGGCGCTGAACGTCCTTGCGGGGGCGGGGCTTTGTGCAGTGGCGGTGGGGATGGCGATGGCACCGACGGCCACCAGTCCGGACGCCACGGCGATCAGCCGGGTGCGTCTTCCTACGCCACTGCGGGGGGTGGTGCGCTCGTTCCTCACTGATTCCTCCGAGGGGGATCGGGGGCCGCCGGTGGGCAGCCCGTGAGGCGCAGCCGAAGGGCACGCAAGAATCCGCACGTTCATTTTCAGCGTGCCCCTGACAAGCGCTGAGCGGAGTTTCGGGCGCACCACCCCCGCAGCGCAAGAGGGTCACACGATTGTCTTGTGCCGGATACACGTGCTTCATGGCCGCACCGCCCGCCACACCGCCCGCAACACTCCGCCCCGGCAGCCTCGTTGACGGCTGCCGGGGCGGCGCTGACCCCCTCGGTCGGGGATGGGACGGATCAGCGGACGTTGCGGTTCCGCTCCCCGGCCGGCCAGGCGACGGACAGGGTGGTGCCGGGCGGCGGGAAGAGGCAGAGGGTGTGGTCGGGGGTACTCATGACCGTCGGCCCTCCCCTTCGGCATGTACGGGCTCCGGCAGCCCGAGGTGAGAGCGCAGCGTCCTGCCGGAGTATTCCGTGCGGTGGACACCGCGCTCCTGGAGCAGCGGGACGACCCGGTCGACGAACTCGTCCAGCCCACCGGGGGTCAGATGGGGCACCAGGATGAAGCCGTCGGCGGCGCCGGTGCGCACGTAGGTTTCCATCTCTGCCGCGACGGCCTGTGGGGTGCCGATGAAGGACTGCCGGCCGGTGGTCTCGATGACCGTCTCGCGCAGGGACAGCCCCTTGGCCTGCGACAGCGCCCGCCACTTGTCGGCCACGGCCTTCGGGTCGGCGATCTTGACCCGGCCCTGCGCCAGCTCGCTGCCGGGGACCGGGTCGAGGTCCGGGAGCGGCCCGTCGGGGTCGTACGAGGACAGGTCGACGCCCCAGATCTGCTCCGCCGCCAGCAGCGCGTTCTGCGGGGAGACCTGCTGCCGGCGGATCTCGGCGGCATGCTCCCGGGCCTCGGCCGCGGTGTCACCGAGGACGACGGTGACCCCCGGCATGATCTTGAGGTCGCCGGGCTGCCGGCCGTACGCCGCGAGCCGGCCCTTGACGTCGGCGTAGAAGGCGCGGCCCGCCTCCGGGCCGCTGTGCCGGGTGAAGATCACGTCGGCGGCGGAGGCGGCGAACTCCCGGCCTTCGGGCGAGTCCCCCGCCTGGATGACGACGGGGTGGCCCTGCGGGCTGCGCGGCACGGTGAACTCGCCGCGGACGGTGAAGTGTTCCCCACGGTGATCGACCGGGCGCGGCGGTCCGTCCTCCGTCCAGGAGTCCCACCACTCCCGTGCGGTGGCGACGAATTCGGCGGCGCGGGTGTAGCGGTCGGCGCGGTCGAGGTAGCCGCCGCGGCGGAAGTTCTCGCCGGTGAAGGCGTCGGAGGTGGTCACGACGTTCCAGGCGGCCCGGCCGCCGCTGAGGTGGTCGAGGGAGGCGAGACGGCGGGCGAGTTCATACGGTTCGTTGAAGGTGGCGTTGACGGTGGCGGCCAGGCCCAGCCGGTCGGTGACCGCCGCCAGCGCGTTGAGCAGGGTGATCGACTCGGGCCGGCCGACCACATCGAGGTCGTGGATGCGGCCCTTGTGCTCGCGCAGCCGCAACCCCTCGGCCAGGAAGAAGAAGTCGAACAGTCCGCGTTCGGCGGTGCGGGCGAGCTGGGCGAAGGAGGAGAAGGCGATCTGGCTCTGTGACCGGGCGTCCGCCCAGACCGTGGTGTTGTTGACGCCGGGGAAGTGCGCGGCCAGATGGATCTGTGTGCGGGCCGCAGAGCGCGGTTCGGTCGGGGACATCAGGAGGCCTCCCGGGCGGGGGCGTAGCGGCTGGCGGGGCGCGGCAGGCCGAGGTGCTCGCGCAGCGTGGCACCGGAGTGGAAGCCGGGCAGCAGACCACGGTGCCGGAGCACGGGGACGGTGCCGTCGACGAGCAGCGCGAGGTCGCGGGCCGGGTCGGCGGGCCGCAGCTGGAAGCCGTCGGCGGCGCCGTCGGCGTGCCAGTCGCACAGCAGCTCGGCGAGCCCCGCGGCGTCGGCCGGACTCTCCAGCCCGACCGGCAGCGAGGCGAGGACGATCAGGCGGTCGGGGTCCCGGCCGTGTACGCGGGCACGGGCGCGCAGTTCGGCGCGGGCGGCGCCGGCGGTGCCCGGGTCCTCCGCGCGGACCAGCACGACATCGGCGTGGGCGGCGGCCACCTCCGCCACGACCGGATCCGTCGGCGCCGCGAAGTCCTCCCCCGCCGCGGTCAGCTCCACGACGACGACCGGCCGGCCCTGCGGGGGCCGCGGCACGATGGAGGGGCCGCGGACGGAGAAGGAGCTGCCGGTGAAGTCGACGTGGTGGAGCTTGTCCCGGTCGACGAACCGGCCGGTCGCCCGGTCGCGGATCTCGGCGTCGTCCTCCCAGCTGTCCCACAGCCGGGCGGCGGCATCGGCGACTTCGCCGGCCTCGCGCCAGACCTCGGCGGGCGGGGCCGCACCGCGGCGGCCGAAGAGCGCGGCATCGGCCTCGGTGGTGGACACCTCGACGCTCCAGCCGGCCCGGCCGTGGCTGACCCAGTCCAGGGTGGCCACGGCCGTGGAGACATGGAACGGCTCGGTGTGGGTGGTGGTGACGGTGGGGACCAGGCCGATCCGCTCGGTGGCGGGCGCGACGCGGGCCAGTACGGCGAGCGCGTCGAGTCCGGGACGGGCGAAGCCGTCGCCGAGGGTGACGAAGCCGAGGCCGCCGCGCTCGGCGAGCCGGGCGAGCGCCACGAAGTGCGCCGCGTCGTAGGGGGCCGGGGCACCGGGCCGCTGCGGGGCGTCCAGCGCGACGGCCAGCTGCAGCGGGCGTGGGGGCGGGGACATGGGCGGGGACATGGGCGGGGCTTCCTTTCTGCGCCGGGCGCCGGTCAGTTGGCGGTCCTGGGCAGGCCGGGCGGATTGATCTGCGAGGTCTTCAGGTGCTCTCCGGTCAGCCCCCAGCGCGCCAGCACCTTGCCGTAGCGGCCGTTGTCGATGACCTTCTGCAGTGCGGCGGCATAGGCCTTGACCAGGCCGCTGTCCTTCCTGGTGGTGGCGGCGATCTTGCCCTGGACGCGGTCGCCGCCACCGGAGAAGGTGCCGGTGATCTCCGTCTGCCCTGCCGTGTTCACGTGGTACGCCGCGGTCGGATTCGGGCCGAAGAAGCCGTCGATACGGCCCGATTGGAGCGCGAGGTAGGTGTCGGAGGGCTTCTGGAAGTACTTGATGTCGACCGGTGTGCGGCCGGCCTTCTCGTTCTCCTTGCTCCAGTCGACCAGGATCTTCTCCTGGTTGGTGCCGGTGCCCACCGCGATGGTCTTCCCCGCGACGTCCTTGGCGCCCCGTACCTTCCAGCCGCTGCCCTTCTTCGCCTCCATGGCCAGCTGGTCGAGCCGGTAGGTGGCGAAGTCGTACTTCTCCTTGCGCTCCTCGGTGACCGTGACATTGGCGAAGACCGCGTCGAGCTTGCCGCTGTCCAGGCCCACGAAGAGGTTCTCCCAGGACAGCGGGTCGAAGCGGGGCTTGAGGCCGAGGGTGTCGGCGACGAGGGTGGCGATGTCCTCCTCGACGCCGATGAGGGTCTGGTCGTCGGTGGCGTAGAAGCTCAGCGGCGGGCTGGACTCGGCGCCCACACCGATCCGCAGGACACCGGCCTTCCGGACCCGGGCGGGCACCAGTGCGGCGCTCTTCGGGTCCTTGGCGCCAGGGATGCGGTGCTGGTCGGGGCCGATATTGATCTTCGGTCCCCGGCCTCCGGCGGCGGCCGGCACGCTGTTGTCGCCCGACGCCGCGGTGCCGCCGCAGGCGGTGAGCGCTACGGAGCCGGCGGCGAGCAGGGCTGCGGTCAGGGTACGGCGGCGGGTCAACGGATGACTCCTCATGCTCAAAGGACCTTGGAGAGAAAGGACGTGGTGCGCTCATGGCGCGGACGGTCGAGCACCTCGCCGGGCGGGCCCTGTTCGACGATCCGTCCGCCGTCCATGAAGACGACGGTGTCGGCCACCTCCCGGGCGAAGCCGATCTCATGGGTGACGACGATCATCGTGGTGCCCTGGTGCGCCAAGTCCTTGATGACCTCCAGGACTTCGCCGACCAGCTCCGGATCGAGCGCGGAGGTCGGCTCGTCGAAGAGCAGCAGCTTGGGCTCCAGGGCGAGCGCACGGGCGATGGCGACGCGCTGCTGCTGGCCGCCGGAGAGCGTCCTGGGGTAGGCGTCCGCCTTGCCGGCGAGCCCGACCCGGGCGAGCAGCGCCCGTGCGGACTCGGCGGCCTCCTTCTTCGGGCGGCCCAGCGCGGCGACGGGTGCCTCGGTGATGTTCTCCAGCACGGTCAGATGCGGGAAGAGGTGGAAGTTCTGGAAGACGAAGCCGATCTCCGTGCGCTGCTTGAGGATCTCGCGTTCGCGCAGCTCGTAGAGCCTGCCCGCCCGTCGCCCCGCACCCTTGCCGAAGGCCCTCCGGGCCGCCGCCCTGTCATCGCGCCGGTAGCCCACCAGCGCGCCGTTCACACTCACCGAGCCGCTGTCGACCTTCTCCAGGTGGTTGATGGTGCGCAGCAGGGTGGACTTCCCGGAACCGGACGGGCCGAGGATGACGGTGACCTCGCCGGCCCGGACCTGGAGGTCCACCCCGCTCAGCACCTGGAGCGGGCCGAAGCTCTTGTGGACCGCGCGGATGTCGACCATGGCGCTCTGCACGCTCATCGGGTGGCTCCCTTGGCGAAGTGGCGTTCGACGTAGTGCTGGAGGACGGAGAGCACCGTGGTCAACAGGACGTACCAGGCGGTGGCGACCATCAGCAGGGGCACGACCCGGCCGTTGCGTCCATAGATGACCTGGACCTGGTAGAAGAGTTCGCCGATCGCCATGACCGAGACGATCGAGGTGCCCTTGAAGAGGGAGATGACCTCGTTGGTGGCGTTCGGCAGGATCGAGCGGGCCGCCTGCGGCAGCACGATCCGGCGCAGCTGCCGCAGCCGGGGGATGCCGAGCGCGGCGGCCGCCTCCAACTGCCCGCCGTCCACGGCCAGCACCCCGCCGCGCACGATCTCGGCGGCGTACGCGGCCTGGTGCAGCGCCAGCCCGAGCACCGCCGCGCCCATCGCCCCGACCAGTCCCATGGTGTCGACGTGGACGAAGCCGGGACCGAAGGGGATACCGAAGTCCAGGCGCTTGTAGAGATAGGAGAGGTTGAACCAGAACAGCAGCTGGACGATCAGCGGGATGGAGCGGAAGGCCCAGATGTAGCCGAAGGCGACCCAGCGCAGGAAGGTGCTCGCGGACAGCCGCATGAAGGCCAGCACGATGCCCAGCGCAAAGCCGAGGGCGGTGCCGTAGACGGTGAGCTGCAGGGTGACCCAGACCGCCTTGAGCACGGTCCGTGCGGTGAAGAACTGGGCGAACACCTCCCATTCCCAGGCGGGGTTGGTGACCAGACCGTGCACGAACTGGGCGATCAGCACCGCCGTCACCACGATCGCCGCCCAGCGCCAGGGATGGCGTACGGGCACGACCTTCAGGGCCGCCGGGTCGTCCGCCGGCGCTGGTCCGGCCTGCTGGGGAGCGGCCGGCTGGGGTACGGCCGGCTGGGGTACGGCCTGTTCGACGGGTGGGTCACTGGTCAGCGGCATGGGAGTCCTCGGGGGTGGGAGCGGGGCGGACGAGGGCGACGGCGGGCCGGGGCGCGGCCGGGGGCAGGGCGGCCCGGTCCCGCAGGAAGGTGAGCAGCGCCCGTGCGGTGGCGTCGTTCTGCCGGAAGGCGGGTGCGTTGGTACGGGGCCGGGCGAAGGCGCCGCCGGAGCGGGCGTCGGTGTGCGGGCCGAGGGCGAAGCGGCGCGGGTGACGGGGGTCCCCCCCTGTGCATGGGGGTCCCCCCGGTCGAGCGAAGCCGGGAGTGGGGGAGGAGGCGAGAACTCGGGGGAGGCCGGTCCGGTCCAGGATCCGGCCGTCGACGGGGTCCACCGCCAGCAGCCCGGTGGGAGTCGTGGCCGCGCCGTCGGCGTACAGGGCACGCAGCAGGGCGTCCCGGGTGCGCTCGACGGTCGCCTCCGGCAGCCGCGCCTCCACCAGTGCCCGGGCCTCGACCGACTCCCCCGGCACACTGGCGCTCTCGGCGCGGAACACCCCGCGCCGCGCATCGGCGGTGACGGTGGTGCCGGCGCCGAGGAAGCGCACCACCCCGGCCCGGGAGAGGGCGAGCAGCTGCCGTAGCCGGGGTCCGGGCGGGCCGGAGGCGAGATAGCTGAAGAACCCGTGCCACCAGGGGCCGTGGTCGCCGATCCGTACCAGCTGGCCGTAGACCGACAGCAGCGCAAGGAAAACCGCCAGGTCGGGGCTGTGCGCGGGGTCGTGACGGCGGGCCAGGTCGGCCTCGATCCAGCGGCGCAGCCCGTCTTGCAGCGCCTCGGCGTCGGGGTAGCGCAGGCCGTCCAGCGGATGGTCCAGGGCATCGAGGTCGAGACGGTCGGCGGGGTCCGGGACCGCGGCGCCGACCAGGGCCCGGAGGGCGGCGCCGTCCGGGCCGGCGGCGGCGTACTTCTCCTCGAAGTCCGGCCAGTTCATCCGGGTGCGGGCGGGATGGGCGGTGAACAGCCGGTGGTAGTGGGCGAATCCCAGTTCCTTGTCGATCAGCGGCCGGACGTCCCGCCGGAAGTCGAACCCGTCGGTCCTGGCGAGCAGCGCGTCGACCTGCTCGGGCCCGAAGAAGCGGGGCAGCGGCGGCCGTTCGCCGTCCATCGTGTAACCGATCTTGGAGTGGTAGGGCACTCCGCGCCGTGACCCGACGTGCAGGACGGGCTCACGCCCCGAGGGCCGGTAGACCGGCTGTCCGTCGGCGCCGGTCGTGTAGGTGCCGCCGCGGCCCTCGGTCAGCAGCACCATCAGATCGACGAAGGCCAGCCCGAAGCCGCGCACGAGCACCGGTTCACCGGGCCGGAGGGCACTCGGCTCGCTGTCCGCGGTGAATGCCGGCGGCAGGTACGTCAGACCGTGCCGGGCCGCGAAGTCCGACAACTCCTGTTCATCCGGCGCGAGTTCGGACTCCAGATGCCCTAGCGTGAGCACCACGAGGTCGGCCGGGAGCGGTGTGGGGCGGCCCGCCAGATGCACCTGCTGCCGGCCGTCGCGCGGGCCCGAGACCCGTACCGCCCGCTGCCGGTGCTCATGGACGGCGACGGACGGCGGCAGTGCGGCCACCGACCGCTCGTACACCCAGCTCAGATAGGCGCTCTGCAGCCGCCGGCCGGCGAAGTCGCGGGGCCCGAGTGCCGCGAGGGCGTCGGCCAGGCCGGGCGCGACGGGGATCTCGCCGTCGCGCACCGCGCGGGCCCACTCGGCGAGCGAGGGCCCCGGCCGCACCGGCCCGTCCAGTTCGGCACTCTCGTCGGTGAACATGGTGACGTCCTCGGCCGTGGAGTTCATCCACAGCAGGGGCGACTGGTCGGCGCGCCAGATACGGCCGCCGCCGGGCGGGTGGGGATCGACGAGATGCAGGTCGAGGGCCGCGTCGCCGTACAGCTCGGGGGCGTTGGCGGCGATCCGCTCGATCAGCCCGGTGCCGCGCGGCCCGGCTCCCACGATCACCACGGACGGCCGGACGGAGGGGTTCGCGGACCGGCTCATCGGGCACCGGCCGCACCGCGGGCGTAGTGCCGCTCCAGGTAGTACTGGCCGACGCCGAGCACGGAGGTGACCGCGATGTACCAGAGGGTGGCGACCAGCAGCAGCGGGATGACCTGGTAGGTGCGGTGGTAGACCAGCTGGACGGAGTAGAGCAGGTCCTGGACGGCGAGGACGCTGACGATGGAGGTGCCCTTGAGGGTGCCGATCAGCATGTTGCCGGCCGGCGGCACGATGGAGCGCATCGCCTGCGGCAGCACGATGCGGCGCAGCCGCCGCCAGGCGCCGAGCCCCAGCGACTGCGCCGCCTCCAACTGCCCCTTGTCGACGGAGAGGATGCCGCCGCGGACCACCTCGGCGGCGTAGGCGGCCTCGTGCAGGGTCAGGCCGATCAGGGCGACGGTGAGCGGGCCGAGGAGCTGGACGGTCTTGATGCCGAGGATCGTCGGGTACAGCGCCCCGATGTTGAACCAGAACAGCAGTTGCACCAGGACCGGCATCGACCGGAAGAGCCAGACGTATCCCCAACTGACGCCGCGCAGCACGGGGTTGGCGGACAGCCGCATCGTCGCGAGCAGGGTGCCCAGCACAAAGCCCAGTGCCATGACGGCTGCGGTCAGCCAGAGGGTGAGGCCCAGGCCGCGCAGTACGGCGGGGGTCAGGAAGTAGTCGGCGACGACGGCCCACTGGAAGGCGTCGTTGCGTACGACGGACCGGAGGGCCAGCGCCAGCAGGACCAGGACGGCGGCGGCCGCGACCCACTGGCCGGTGCGGCGGCGCGGCACGATCCGGGGGTCGGGGCGGTCCGGGCCATCGGGGGGAGCCGTGGTGGATCCGGAGTGGGTGGCAAGGGTGCGAGAAGGCATGCGAAGGCTCCGTGGATGCCGAGCGCGAGCACGGGAGTGGAGCGCCTTCACACAGGCGGAAACGGGCCGTGCCCCTCAGCACGACCGGCCCTTGAGGCTATGGGGTGAACACGCCTCGCTGTCAAGGCCGTCCGGACTGTGAGCCGTGGATCACTTCATGGTTGACGCGGAAACGGATGCCTGTTCCACTTACTCGCATGTATCTCTGGCAGCGGCTGGTCACCCGCGACCACATCGACTTCGGTCGTGTGTGGTCGTCGTCCTGTTGAGCTGACGCCCTGCCCTGAAGCCCGTCGCCGCTAAGGCCGGGCCGTTCCGCGGTTCTTTCTCTTCCGTCAACCGCGCGCCTTCACACCTCGCGCCGCCGCCCGGCGCACCCCTCCCCTCGCACACCCGCAATTCCCTTTCGCAGCAGTCCCCTTCGCCGCAGCCCCTGTCACCTCCCCTGCCCTGTCCGCCGCCTGTCCGCCGCCTGTCCCCTGTCTGCCCCCTGTCTGTTCCCCTGTCCTGTCCCCGTCCGGTTGTTCCTTCGGCATGCTCGAAGAAGGGCGCAGTATGCGCTTCGGCGTCACGACTCCGATCGACCACGTCCCGGACGCGCGGTCCGCCGCCGCGACCCCGGTGCCACGGCCCGGCACGGCGGCGGCCCGGTGAGCGCCGCCCCCGGTCCGCCACCGACCACCCGCCCGACGGTCCGGCACACCACCGTCCACGATCCGCTGGCCCGTCCCCTGCTGGACGAGCTGACCCACGAATACCGCACCCGGTACGAGAAACCCGTCGATCTGAGCCTGGAGTACCCGGCCGAGGAGTTCGCCCCGCCCGGTGGCGCGTTCCTGCTGCTCCTGGCGGACGGCAGCCCGGTCGCCGGGGGCGCCTACCGCCGCTATGACGCACACACCGCCGAGTTCAAACGGATCTGGACGCACTCCGCGCACCGCAGGCGCGGGCTGGCCCGGCGGGTCCTGGACGCCCTGGAGCGGGATGCCGCCGACCGGGGCTACACCCGCATCTTCCTGACGACCGGCCCCCGCCAGCCGGAGGCCAAGGGCCTCTATCTCGCGGCGGGTTACCGCCCCCTGTTCGATCTGTCCGCCGCCCCGGAGTCGATCGGCCCGCTGCCGTTCGAAAAGCACCTGGAGAGCCCGCACCCATGAGCCTGGCCACGCCCCGCACCACCCCACTGCGCACTACCACACTGCGCACCGCCGCACTGCGCACCGCCGCGGTCCTGGCCGCCGCTGCCCTGTCGCTCACCGCCTGCGGTGCGGGCGGCCCGCCCGGCGCGGCCGGGGCCGGGGCCGCGGGTCCGTCGGCCGCCGACGACACGATCCCCACCACGGACGTGGTCTCGGCCGTACGGAAGGACCCGGCCGCGGCGAAACTGCTCCCCCCGGACGTCCGCGCACGGGGCAGCCTCTCCCTCGCCACCAGCGTCGGCACCCTGCCCGGCGCGACCTATCTGGCCGACGGCAAGACCCTGGCAGGCCAGGACATCGACTTCGCGGACGCGGTGGGCAAGGTCCTCGGCCTGAAGATCGACCGCGAGGTGGCGAGCTTCGAGGCGATCCTGCCGGCCCTCGGCAGCGGCAAATACGACGTGGGCACCGGCAACTTCGGCGTGACCGACGAGCGCCGCAAGACCATCGACTTCGTGACGTACATCAACGACGGCCAGGGCTTCGCGGTCCGCAAGGACAGCCCGCTGAAGAAGGTCGGCTCGCTGCAGCAGCTGTGCGGGCTGACGGTCGCCACCGGCGCCGGCACCACCTTCGAGGCGACGCTGGAGGAGCACCGGCACCGGTGCACACGGGCGGGCAAGAAGCCCTACGACGTCAAGACCTATGCCGAGCAGGGCGCACTGTGGATCTCGCTCCAGCAGGGCCGCACCGATGTGGTGATGAGCACCGTCAACGGGCTGCACTACGCCGTACGGCAGCAGCCGGGCCTGCGGTTCCTCAACGAGTTCAAGCGGCTGGACGTCGGCTTCGCGTTCAGGAAAGGCACCCCGCTGACACCCGCCGTCCGGGCCGCGGTGAACCGGCTGAAGAAGGACGGCACCTACGACCGGATCCTCAAGAAGTGGGGCACCGGGGCCTCGGCCCTGGCCGCATCGCGGATCAATCCGCCGGAGATCCGCTGACCCGGGGCCTTCGCACGACGAGGCATGTGTGCTGGTCCCGCGCATGAACCTACCCGCCGGTCCGGTCCGCCTTCCGCTGACCGCTTCCCGTCAACGGAGGGTCAGGTACCGACCGTGAGGTTCTTCATACTGTCAGTTTCCTTACGGGGCGCATAAGGTGATGACGCGCCACCCTCTTTGCACCAGATGTGTCACGAACCCCCCGTGCGGCGGCTATCCACTTGGCACACTGTCGGCCTGATGGACGACGATAGGGGTACACACACAGACACCGCGGGTGAGAGGAGGCGTCAATGGGATCGGTGCGCAAGGCGAGCGCCTGGCTTGGCCTCGTCGACGACAGTGATGACGAGCGCTACTACGACGACGACTACGCCGAGGGACCCGATGCCGGCGACTCGGGCAACAGCCCCTGGGTCACCGACCCCCGGGTCCGGGTGGCCGACGAGGCCGCCCAGGACCAGGGCACCCGCATCGCCACGGTCACCCCGGAGAGCTTCCGGGACGCCCGCGGCATCGGCGAACTCTTCCGGGACGGCGTCCCGGTGATCGTCAACCTGACGGCCATGGAGCCCTCCGACGCCAAGCGGGTGGTGGACTTCGCGGCCGGCCTGACGTTCGGTCTGCGCGGTTCGATCGAGCGGGTCGCCACCCGGGTGTTCCTGCTGACCCCCGCCGACTACCAGGTCGTCAGCGGCGAGGCCCGCGCCCACCGCAACGGCGGCTTCTTCAACCAGAGTTGAGCGCGACCCGCGTGTTTCCGGCCGGGGGTCCGGGGGCTCGCGGCGGCAGCCGCCGTTGTGCGGGCCCCCGGATCACGCAGCGACCGGCGTCAACGGGCGAGGCCGCTCACCGGAAGGCGTCCAGACCGGTGAGCGCCTTGCCGAGCACCAGCTGGTGCATCTCGACGGTGCCCTCGTAGGTGAGCACCGATTCCAGGTTGGTCGCATGCCGCATGACGGGGTACTCCAGCGAGATCCCGTTGGCACCGAGGATCGTCCGGGCCGTACGGCAGATCTCGATCGCCTCCCGTACGTTGTTCAGCTTCCCGAAGCTGATCTGCTCGGGGCGCAGCCGCCCCGCATCCATCCGCCGCCCCAGATGATGGGCCAGCAGGATCCCCTTGTGCAGTTCGACGGCCATGTCGGCGAGCTTGGCCTGGGTGAGCTGGAAGCCGCCGATGGGCTTGCCGAACTGCTCCCGCGTCTTCGCGTAGTCCAGCGCCGCCTCGAAGCTGGTGCGGGCGGCCCCCATGGAGCCCCAGATGATGCCGTAGCGGGCATGGCTGAGACAGCCGAGCGGACCGCGCAGCCCGGTGGCGCCGGGGAGCACCGCACCGGCCGGCAGCCGTACGTCGTCCATGACGAGTTCGCTGGTCACCGAGGCCCGCAGGGACCACTTGTGCTTGATCTCGGGGGCCGAGAACCCCGGGGTGTCCGTGGGGACCAGGAAGCCGCGGATGCCGTCGTCGGTACGGGCCCAGACCACCGCGACGCCGGCCACCGAGCCATTGGTGATCCACATCTTGCGCCCGTTGAGCACCCAGTCTCCGCCGCTCCCGCCCTCGCGCTTGGCGTGCGTCCGCATCGCGGCGGGGTCGGAGCCGATGTCCGGCTCGGTCAGCCCGAAGCAGCCGATGATCTCGCCGGCCGCCATCGGGGGCAGCCACTGCTGCTTCTGCTCCTCGGAGCCGAAACGCCGGATCGCGTACATGGCGAGCGAGCCCTGGACGGAGACCAGGGAGCGGATACCGGAGTCGGCGGCCTCCAGCTCCAGGCAGGTCAGGCCGTATTGGACGGCGGAGGCGCCCGCACAGCCGTAGCCGGTCAGGGACATCCCGAGGGCGCCGAGGGAGCCGAGCTCGCGGGCGAGTTCACGGATGCCGGGCAGTTCGCCGCGCTCGTACCAGTCGGCGATCTGCGGCAGGACGCGGTCGGCGGCCCATCCCCGGACGGTGTCCCGGACGGCACGGTCCTCGTCGGTCAGCAGATCGTCGAGGCCCAGCGGGTCGCCGGGGTCGAACGGTGGAGCCGCCGAGGACACTGCGGACTCTGCAGACTCTGCGGGCGGCTTTGCGGGCATGGCGGGGCCTCCGACGGGTTCGGCGCGCGAAAAACTAGCAGCGGTAGTTATTCGCTTCCGACGGTACGGCCCGCGGTGCCGCGCGGCAAGGGTCCCCGCCGCGCGGCGGGGCGGGTGACCCACACGACGGGGCAGGGACCCACAGGCACGGGGCAGGGCCCCGCAGGAAGAGAGGGGCGCCGGTCAGCGGCCGGAACTCGCCGGGGCGGGCTCGCCACTGCCGCGGCCGGCACCGGCCGTGCCGTCGCCGGGAGCAGGCTCCCCGTCCGCTTCCGCCCGCTCCGTGGAGTCCGCCGCCCGGCGCGGCAGCCGCAGCGCGATCCCCGCACCGACCAGCAGCAGCACGGCGCTGGCGACGAGGGTGACGTGCAGCCCGCGGACGAAGGACTCCCGGGCCGCCTCACGCAGCGCCGCCTTGGCGCCCTCGCCCAGACCGGCGGCCACCTTGTAGGCCTCGCCGAGGGAGTGCGCGGCCGAGGCGGAGGCCCGGCCGGGAACGCCCTCCACATGCGACAGGCCGGGGGCGTAGGCAGCGTTCATGACGCTGCCGAGCAGGGCGACACCGATACCCGCGCCGAGTTGGTAGGAGGTCTCCCCGATCGCGGCGGCCCCGCCCGACTGTTCGGCGGGCGCCTCGCTGAGCATCGACTCGTACGCCCCGAACAGCGTGGACTGGAAGCCGAAGCCGAGCAGGACGAAGCCGGTGGACAGCAGCCAGGGGCGGTCCTGACTGCTCATCGCGGTCAGACAGAGCACCGCGACGGCGGTCAGCACGAAGCCGAGGGACACCATCGCGCGCGGGCCGAGGGCCTGCAGCATCTTCGACCCGGTCAGGCCGGCGGCCATCGCGGCGAAGACCAGCGGCAGCATCCGCAGACCGGTCTGCAGCGGGCTCAGTCCGAGGACGAGCTGGAGGTACTGGACGGCGATCAACTGCAGGCCCACCAGGGCCAGCATGGCCAGCACGATGCAGCAGACGGAGGTGCCGAAAGCGGGCCTGGCGAACAGCCGCATATCGATCAGCGGGTGCTTCCGCCGGCGCTGGCGGCGTACGAACAGCACCAGCAGCAGCACGCCGAGGACGATGGGCAGGAGCGTGGTCAGCCCCACCACGGCCTCGCCGCTGCCGATCCGCTTGACGCCGAGGACGATGCCCAGCACACCGAGCGCCGCGACGATCGCGCCGATCACATCCCAGGGGCCGTTGCGCTCCCCGCGCGACTCCGGCAGCAGCCACCGGCCTATCAGCAGCATCGCGGCCATCATCGGGATGTTGATGAGGAAGACCGAGCCCCACCAGAAGTTCTCGACGAGGAAGCCGCCGAGGACCGGACCGACCGCGGCGCCGACCGCGGCCACCGCGCTCCACACGCCGATGGCCACCGCGCGCTCGCGCCGGTCGGGGAAGACCTGCCGCAGGATCGACAGCGTGGCCGGCATGATCATGGCGCCGCCGATACCGAGCAGGGCGCGGGCCACCATCAGGATCTGCGGGTTGGGCGCGAGCGCGGCGGCGGCCGAGGCCAGGCCGAAGAGGCCGTAGCCGAGAAGGAGGATGCGGCGGCGGCCGACACGGTCGCCGAGGGTGCCGAAGAGGATCAGCAGCGAGGCCGCCATCAGCGGGTAGACGTCGACGATCCAGAGGAGTTCCACCGGGCCCGGTCGCAGGTCCTCGGTGACGGAGGGCACGGCGACGTACAGGATCGTGGTGTCCAGTGCGACGAAGAGCAAACTGACGCAGAGCACGATCAGCACGGTCCAGCGGTTCGCGCCGCCGCCTGTGAGCCGGGGAACACCAGCCGTCCGTCCACTGCCGGACGCGGTCGTCCCGGACATGCAGCACCTCCAGTCATGCTCTCGCGGCCATGGATCAGGGCGCGAAAACGCCCCGGTGGAACCGGCGGCACAAGCGAGTAGAGACGTCAGACTACGCGAGTCCCGGTGGGTGCCGCGTGGCTCACCTCACGATGAGACGCTCATCGCAGCGCCGTGCGTTCCCCACCCCGCCGTCGGCAATCGTTCTTCGGCCACCTGGATAATCTTCCGGATGAACGATCTTGCCTCCGCGGCCGTTCCCGGCCGGCCTCTGTGCGACGTGCCCGCCGCACGGGCCGCGCTGCGCCGGGCCGCGCCCGCGCTGGCGGCCTTCGCAGCGATCCGGCTGCTGGGTCTCGTCGTCCTCGGGGTCTGGTCCACGGCCAACGGCAAGGACTGGCACACGCTGCTGACCGCCCGCTGGGATGCGCTCTGGTACACCCGGGTCGCCGAGCAGGGCTATGGCTACACCGTGCAGCTGCCGCACGGCGCTGTGCACTCCGACCTGGCGTTCTTCCCGCTGCTGCCGTGTCTGGAGCGGGGGCTGTCGGCCCTTGCCCCGCTGTCGCCCGCCGACGCGGGACTTGCGGTGTCCTGGCTGGCTTCGATGGCCGCCGCCTGGGCGCTGTACGCGACCGGCGAGCGGCTGCACGGGCAACGGGCCGGGGTCGCCCTGGCGGCGCTGTGGGCCGCGCTGCCGGTCGGGATCGTGCAGTCGATGGCGTACTCGGAGTCGCTGTTCACCGCGCTCGCGGCCTGGGCCCTGTATGCCGTGCTGACCGGGCGCTGGGTCTGGGCGGGGGTGCTGGCCTCGCTGGCCGGGCTGACCCGGCCGGTGGGTGCGGCGGTGGTCGCGGCGGTGTGGGTCACCGCGGCGGTGACGCTGTGGCGGCAGCGGGCCGGCGGCATACGGGGGCGCGCGGCGCTGCGGGCGCAGCCGGGCCTGCTGCCCGGTGTGCTGCTCGCCCCGCTCGGCTGGTGCGGCTACTTCCTGTGGGTGGCGGGGCGCCAGGGCTCGTTCACCGGTTATCTGGACGTCCAGGAGGGCTGGGGCAACGGCTTCGACGGGGGCATCGCCTTCGGCGCCTTCATCGGGGACCGGTTGTCGGGGCCCTCGTTCGCGGCCGGAATCGGGCTGCTCCTCGGGGTCGGGCTGGTGATCTGGCTGTATCTGTGCGGTGTACGGCAGGGCCAGCCGCTGCCCCTGGCGGTCTACGGCGGAGCGGTGCTGCTGCTCGCGCTGACCGCCAAGGGCTACTTCGGGTCCAAGCCGCGGCTGATGCTGCCGGCCTACCCGCTGCTGCTGCCGCTGGCGGCCGGGCTCGCGCACCGGCACCCGGTCCGGTCCTGGCTGGTCGTCGGCCTGGTGGCGGCCGGCTCCGCGGCATACGGGGCGTGCTGGCTGAACGGTTCGGGCCCGCCGTGAGCCCCGGAGACTCCCCGCGATCGAACGAACACCTTCCGTGACCCCTCTTCCGGGGGAACTTCGCGCGCCCCGGGCGACGGGCGGATAAACTCTGCCGGGAAAAGCAGATAAGGCGCTCATGGTGACGACACGCGGGCCCCGGGATGCGATTGAGAATCGCCGGGAATTCCCCGCCAAATCCCAGCTCCGAAGCCTCGATTGAGACACATTCCACATCACATCGTCATTACAAAGCGCACAGTTTGACCAAGCACCTACATCACACGCGGTAACGTCGATTGAGTGCGTACCGATGACAAGCTCGACCAGATGGAGGAGCAGCGCCCGACCGATCGCGTCCGACCGCCCCGCATGACCCGGACCCGCCTGTGGCTGTTCTGGGGAACGCTGGCGGTGTACCTCGCGATCGTGGCCGGGGTGCTGGCCACTTCATGGCTGGTCACGTTCGACTGGCAAGTCATGTTCTTCAGGCCCTACAAGCAGTGGCCTGAGATCCATGCCTTCCTCGACTACTTCGTTGTACTGGGGCAGCGCGGACCGACCGCGGTGGCGGTGGCGGCGTGGCTGGGCTGGCGCTGCTGGCGCCAGCGCAACCTCCACCCGCTGCTGGTGCTCGGCGCCTCGCTGCTGCTGCTGAACATCACCGTGGGCGCCGCCAAGCTCGGCATGGGGCGGCTCGGCCCGCACTACGCGACCGTGGTCGGCGCCAACGAGATGGGACTCGGGGGCGACATATTCCCCTCGGGTCACACCGCGAACGCCGTGGTCACCTGGGGTGTGCTGGCCTACCTGGCGACCACCTCGCTGCGCCGCCGCTCGCTGTCGGTGATCGCCGCGCTGGGCGCGCTGGGTGTCGGCATGACCACCGTCTACCTCGGCACCCACTGGGTCAGCGATGTGCTGCTCGGCTGGGCCGCGGGGCTGCTGGTACTGCTGGCGATGCCCTGGCTGGAGCCCGGGATCACCTGGTTCGAGGACCGCCTCATGGGCATCCTGCTGCGGCTGTGGCTGCGGCTGCGCCCCGATTCGCTGCGCGGCCCGCTGCCGGTCGGCTCGCTGGCTCCCGGGGTGTCCCGGCAACGCATCGCCCCCGATGGCGAGGTGCTCGTCCGCGAGACGATCTCCGCCGGTACGGGCGGCCGGTCCGCCGCCCACAACCCGGACGGCTGGCCGCACCACCCGTCGCGCCCGTACACCATCCGTTCGGAGCGCGCCCCGGTCACCCCGGCGGGCAGCCGGCGACCCCCGCACGCGGACCGTTCGCGCACCACGCCGCTCAGCCCGATCTCCGGGCGCGGCCGCAACGCGAACGGCTGAGCCCGGCGCAGGCAGCGGGGCCGGTACGCACACCCCCACCCCGCAGTGAAGGCCCCGGCCGCTCCCCACGGAGCGGCCGGGGCCTTCGTCGCAGGTGCGGCGCTCAGCCCTGCCAGGTGCGGTGCACCGTGCCGTCCTTGACCTCGAAATTGAGCCGGCCGGCCAGGTACTCCATGGTGATGATCGCGCCCGGGGGCAGTGCCCGGACTGTCGTCCAGCCGCGCTCTCCGGCCTGCTCTTCGGCGTCCTGCCGGGCAAGGCCGACATACGCCTCGATGTCGTCCTGAGGGTTGTCCGGAAGATTCGGTACGTCAGCCATGACAGCCACCGTAGGCGTCCGGGGCGGCCCGCGGAAGGCCCGGCCGTCGCACACCTCGGTGACCTCCCGGTCCGGCATTGGTCACACTTGTGTCACAGCGAACACTGGTGCGTTTGCCAGGACTTCCGTCACCCGTACGCGCCGCGCGATGGTGCAATCGGGTGGAAAATTAAGCAGCCGGAATTCCGCCTTGATCAAACGCGAAACGGGATTGCTCACTCGGCGCATCGCGGCAAGCCGTCCGAAAATAATCCCCGCAAGTTTCCGATTCCCGGTATCCGACGCCCTTTATCGGCCGCCGGGAAATTGTCCAACGAGACACACTCCGCACACATTTCCCGCACATCGCCCCGCTTGCCGCCCCCGCGCCCTCCCCGGCCCCGTCCGCCGGCCCGACCACCGGCCCACCTGATGCCACCGGAACGGACCGGAGCGCCACCTCGCTCTGCGTCCCGCGCGCGAGCATCATGTGCCGGGCCCAGTACACCTTCGACGAACGAGGTGCAGCGGATGGTTACGGACACCGGCCAGGCGGATCTCCGGCCCCCCAGGGCGCGGCGCCGCGGGTCGGTGCTGGTCGACTGGCTGACGACCACCGACCACAAGAAGATCGGGCACCTCTATCTGATCACCGCGTTCGGATTCTTCCTGGTGGGCGGTCTGCTGGCGCTGGTGATGCGCGCCGAACTGGCCCGTCCGGGGCTGCAGATCATCGACGCGGAGCAGTTCAACCAGGCGGTGACCATGCACGGCACGATCATGCTGCTGCTGTTCGCCACCCCCGCATTCGCCGGCTTCGCCAACGAGATCATGCCGTTGCAGATCGGTTCGCCCGATGTGGCCTTCCCGCGGCTGAACATGTTCTCGTACTGGCTCTTCCTCTTCGGTGGCCTGATCGTGCTGGGCAGCTTCCTCACGCCGTTCGGCGGCCCGGCCTTCGGGTGGACGGCCTACGCCCCGCTGAACTCGATGGTCCGCTCCCCCGGCGTCGGCGCCGATATGTGGATCATGGGGCTGGCGCTGGCCGGCTTCGGCACCATCCTCGGTGCCGTCAACTTCATCACCACGATCATCGCGCTGCGGGCGCCCGGGATGACGATGTTCCGGATGCCGGTGTTCACCTGGAACATCCTCTTCACCTCGATCCTGGTGCTGATGGCGTTCCCCGTCCTGGCGGCGGCGCTGCTGGTGCTGGAGGCGGACCGGCAGTTCGGGTCGGTGGTGTTCGAGGCGCAGTGGGGCGGTGCGCTGCTGTGGCAGCACCTGTTCTGGTTCTTCGGCCATCCCGAGGTCTACATCATCGCGCTGCCGTTCTTCGGCATCATCACGGAGATCATCCCGGTCTTCTCCCGCAAGCCGATCTTCGGCTACGTCATGCTGGTCGGCGCGACGATGGCCATCACGGCCCTGTCGGTGATGGTCTGGGCGCACCATATGTTCGTGACGGGGGCGGTGCTGCTGCCGTTCTTCTCGCTCATGTCGTTCCTGATCGCGGCGCCGACCGGGGTGAAGTTCTTCAACTGGATCGGCACCATGTGGCGCGGCTCGGTGTCCTTCGAGACGCCGATGCTGTGGTCGATCGGGTTCCTGGTGAGCTTTCTGTTCGGCGGGCTGACCGGCGTCATCCTCGCCTCCCCGCCGATGGACTTCCATGTCACCGACTCCTACTTCGTCGTCGGCCACTTCCACTACGTCGTCTTCGGGACGGTCGTCTTCGCCACGTATGCGGGCTTCTACTTCTGGTGGCCGAAATTCACCGGCAAGATGCTCGACGAGCGGCTGGGAAAGATCCACTTCTGGACATTGTTCATCGGCTTCCACACCACCTTTCTCGTCCAGCACTGGCTGGGTGTGGAAGGCATGCCGCGGCGCTACGCCGACTATCTGGCCGCCGACGGCTTCACGGCCCTGAACACCCTCTCCACCATCGGCTCCTTCCTGCTCGGCCTGTCCACGCTGCCGTTCCTCTACAACGTCTGGAAGACCACCCGCCACGGCTCCCGGATCACCACGGACGACCCCTGGGGCTTCGGCCGCTCCCTGGAGTGGGCGACCTCCTCGCCGCCGCCGCGGCACAACTTCACGACGCTTCCGAAGATCCGTTCCGAGTCCCCCGCCTTCGATCTGCACCATCCGGAGGTGGGGAAGCAGCCGGTGGCGGCGCCGCCGCCAGTGCCCGGGAGAGCCGGTCCCTGATCTCCCGGATGCGGCTCTGCAGCTCCGGCGGCTCGCGGACCTCGAAGTCGAAACCCGTCAGCACGATGTGGAGCACCATCAACTCCAGGCTGTGCGCCCCCGTACGCAGCAGACAGGACTGCTCGTCGACGGCTTCGAGCGTCCCGGCGGCCGGGCCGATGCGCTCCGCGGCCCGCTCCAGCGGGGCGTGCAGCAGCACGGTGGCCTGACGTGCGTAGACCCCGGTGGAGATGCCCCGGGAGACGTACGCGGCGAGGTCCCGGGCCGGCGGTGGGCGGGGCGTGAAGCGCGGCCCGTGCGGCGGGGTGGGGGTGAGGCGGTCGACCCGGTAGGTGCGCCAGTCCGCGCGGTCCACGTCCCAGGCGACCAGATACCAGTGACGCCGGGCGCAGACGAGACGGTGCGGCTCCACGAGGCGGCGGGAGGGAGTGCCGTCGTGGGTGGTGTAGTCGAAGCGGAACCGCCGGCAGTCCCGGCAGGCGTGCGCGAGCTCGGTGAGGAGGGTCGGGTCCACCCGGGGGCCGCCGCCGCCGGACAGCGGGACCGTGAAGGCATTCAGCGCGCCGACCTGGCGCTGCAGCCGGTGCGGCAGCACCTGCTCCAGCTTGGCCAGCGCGCGCACGGAGGACTCCTCGATGCCCTCGACACCGCCCACCGCGGCGGTACGCAGCCCGACCGCGACCGCCACCGCCTCCTCGTCGTCCAGCAGCAGCGGCGGGAGTTCGGCACCGGCGCCGAGCCGGTAGCCGCCGGCCGTCCCCGGCGCGGAGTGGACGGGGTAGCCCAGCTCGCGCAGCCGGTCGATGTCCCGGCGCACCGTGCGCGGGGTGACGTCGAGCCGGTCGGCGAGCTCCGCGCCGGACCACTCCCGGTGCGCCTGCAGCAGCGAGAGCAGGCGGAGCAGACGTGCCGAGGTCTCCAACATGGCCCGAGTCTTGCAGCCTTTGCGGACAGCCGCGGTCCTCGATGCGTCACCGGGACCGCAGCCGCCGCTCCCTCAGTTCTCGGCAGGTCCCGCGACCCGGACGGCCAGGTCGTTGTCGAGCGTGTAATACGGGCCGATCCGCAACGGTTCCGCCGCGGTCGGCACCGGCAGCGCGGGGTAGCTGAAGACCTGCTTCTTGTCGGCGACATCGTCCAGGAGACGGGCGATGCGCACCGGCCGGGCGCCCTCGGCGGGGCACAGCCACAGATCCCAGGGCTCGCTGCCCTGCTGCCACCGGCCGACCAGTTCCTCGTAGGGCAGCGTGAAGGTGAACTCGGGGCCCTCCACGGTCAGCGGGACGGTGACCGTGGCCGGTGCGGCGTCCGGGGAGACCGGGGCGCGGCGCGACCGTGCCTCGGCACGGGCACCGGAGCCCGGCAAGGTGCCGTAGAGCCGGCCGGAGACCGTCATGCCGTCGGGCGTGACAAGGATGTCACCGGCTTCGGCGTGCGGTCCGCGCAGCCAGCTGCGCAGCGCGAGGTTGCCGAACTTGGTCGCGTACGGGATGCGCACACCGAGCCGGCCGATGCCCGCCAGCGGCCTGCGGTCGACCAGTGACCGCAGGTCGTTGAGGCCCGGCAGCAGGCGTCGCGGGTCCCGGCCGTCGCCGAGGTCGGCGTAGGCGTTCCAGCGGCCCTCGGCGAGGGGGACGGTGCTGGGCAGCACGGCGCGCAGGCACCCGGCGCCGTTCGGGCCGAGCGGCAGCCGAACCTCGTCGTCCGCACCGTCGCCGCCGCGCAGCCGCAGCACCAGCGCCGCACTCCAAGCGGTGGGGGTGTCCTGGGGGACGTTCAGGTCGAAGGTGAGGCCGCCCGCGGAGTCCGCGATGCAGTCGGCACGCAGTTCCACCGGCTCCGCCTCCGTCTCCCGCTCCCCCGTCCGTTCGGGGCCGTGGGTTCCCGCGCTCGCCGGAACCATGGGTTCCTGGTCGATGGCAGAGGACTCCTTCATCTCATCTCCGGTCACGGTCAGTTGGCTCGACGCCGTCATACCGTCCGCACCCCTCTCATCGCGGCGCGGGCCGCATCCTTGGTGGCGTATGCGCCGCCGAGCAGGGCTCCCCGGGCGCGATGCAGGCTGCCGTGCAGCCGGTGGCCCCGCCTGCGGGCGAGCAGCTCGCCGAAGAGCTCCTCATAGCGTCCGGCGACCGTGGCGGGGTCGAAGCGGGCCGACGAGGCCAGCGCGGCCCCGCCCATCCGCCTGCGGGTGGCGTCGTCGTTGATCAGCGTGAGCAGCGAGCCGGCCAGCGCCTCCGGATTGCCGACCGGGACCAGCTTGCCGTCCACCCCGTCGTCGATGATCTCGCCGGGGCCGTGCGGGCAGTTGGTGGCGACGACCGGCAGACCGCAGCGCATGGCCTCGACGATGGTCATCCCGAAGGACTCCAGACTGGAGGAGACCGCCGCGATCGAGCCCTTGGCCCACTCGGGCTCCAGGGGGTTGGCCGGGCCCATCAGGAAGACGTGGTTGTACAGGCCGAGTTCGTCGATCAGGGCGCGCAGCGCGGCCTTCTCGGCACCGCCGCCGTATATCCGCAGGCGCCAGTCGGGGCGCTGGGCGGCGACGTGGGCGAAGGCGCGGATGAGGACGTCATAGCGCTTGACGCGGGCGAGCCGGCCGGCCGCGACGACCCACTTGCCGCTGCCGTCGGCGGGCGCAAGAGCGGGCGCCGGCACGCTGTTGGGCACCGCCTCGACCCGCACCCCGGGCAGCCGCAGCGTCCCGCGGTAGGCACGGGCATCGGCCTCGGTGACGGTGGTGACCGCGTCGAGGCGCGGATAGGCGCTGCGCAGCGCGAGTTTGAGCGCCCGGCTGTGGGTGTCCAGGGTGAGGTGCTCCTGGCCTATCCGGACCGGGCCGCGGCGTGCCTGCTTGGCGATGTGCACATTGAGTCCGGGCCGGGTGCCGACCACCACGTCCGTCTCCATCCGGCGCAGATGCTGGGCTATCCGGTCGTCGGTGAGCTCGCTGTACTGGCCGAACCGGTTCTCGGCGGCGGGAAATATCCTGGCGGGACGGGCGTGTGCGGGGTCCGCGCCCTCGTAGGCGGGGCTGTTCTCCCTGAGGTCCACGAGATGCCGCAACGCGACCCGCCGGCCGAGGTCGAAGACCGGGTCGTCGCGGTGGCGCAGTACGGACACGATCTCGACGTCGTGCTGCTCGGCGAGCGTACGCGCAAGGTTGAACGTCGTCCGGATCGTCCCCCCGATGCCGTAAGCATTGTGAATCAGGAATGAGATGTGCATCCGTCCCCGTGTCCCCTGGTCTTTCGTTCCGGTCTCCCCGTGGGATGCGTCGCGCCCCCCTCCCGACGGCGCGACGCATCCCCCTGCTGAACCGTAGGACCGCGAAAACGGGTTCCTGGTTGACCCTTTCGCCAAGTTGTTCCGCAAAAGTTAGGTCATCGGTAGCCAGGGCATGGAACCTCCCGACCCCGGATCCCCTCCGCCTCCGCCGGATCGCCGGGACTTCCGGTGGATCGGGCCCGGGCACCCGGCGGAGGCGGAGGCGGAGGCGGAGGCGGAGGGGATCCCGTCGCACTCCCGGGCCGCCGGACTCCCGCCGCCGGACTCCCGCCACCGGACTCCCGCCGTCCGCCCGTCAGTCGTCGCGAGCCGGGCGGGAGTGCTTCTTCGGCCCCTCGGGGAGCCGCAGCTCGGTGCCGGCCAACAGCCTGCCGGGGTCCGGTCCGATGGTCGAGCGGTTGGCGCTGTACAGCGCCCGCCAGCCGCCCTTCACCCGGTACTTCTCGGCGATCTCGCCGAGCGTCTCCCCGCTCCGTACGACATGGGTCCGCGCGGGGGCGAGCAGCCCGTAACGCCGGGCGCACACGGGCCAGGCGCCCCACCCCTGGGCGGCCTGCACCCGCTTCGCGATCTTGATCTGCTCCTTGCGGGTGGCGAGGTCGGCCCGCTCCGCGAAGTCGAGGCCGCCGAAGGCCTCCCAGGTGGGCTGCCAGAACTGCAGCCCGCCGTAGAAGGTGTTGCCGGTGTTGACGTGCCAGTCCCCGCTGCTCTCGCACTCCGCGAGGCAGCCCCATGGCCACTGGTCGGCGGCGCAGGCATGCGTGTCCTTGCCGCCGGGGCCGCCGCCGGTCCCGTCGGCGGCGGCGGCGCCGGGCAGGCACAGCACCAGGGCGGCGGCCGCCGCGGTGAGCAGCCCGACGGATCCCACGAAGCGCCGAGGCGCCGAAGAGTTGTCCGACATAGCCGGTGACGGTAAGCAGCCGTCGGCCGCTGACCAGCGCGCCACGCCCTCAGGCCCCCGCCCGCACCCGGTCCGGTGTACGGAACACCGCCGACTGCACCAGGTTCTGCGCAAGAGTTGGCGTTATGTGACCACTTCTGGGGCGGCTTTCCACGGTTTTCCGCTGTGCGGGGATTGGTTCGATTCCGTTCCCGCCCTCGCGTGACTCCTGCCGCAGGTCACCCGTTGTCCTTGTACGAGCCGGGAGACCACCCGGCAGACGCACAGAGATCGAGGAGCCACCCGTGCCGCGCATGCTCGACGTCAGCGACGACGTTCGCGCCGAGATCGGCGACGAAGAAGCCGACCGCCTGCTGGCCGGTGGCGACGCCCCCGGCAACTACGACTGCACCTCCTGCCGGACCCCCGGAGACAGCGAGCAGGAGCGCACCAGCACCGTCCTGTTCGTGGGCGAGGAGACCGCGGTGCTCGCGTTCGCCCATGCCACCTGCATTCCCTCGCAGGTCGTCCCGGTGTCGGAGGAGCAGCTCCAGGGAGCCGTGCGCTCCATCACCGGCGAGGACGCCGCCCCCGAGACTCCCGCACCGGCCGTCCCGCTCCCCACCACCCCGCGCCAGGCGACCCTCGGGATCACCTGTGGTCTGGTGCTGGTCGAGGGCGACCTGCGCCCGGCCCTGGTGGTCGAGCCGGACGGCCCGATCGCCCGCCCCGGCTCGGCCGGCCCGGACGACGCCTTCCTTCCGCTGCTCCTGGAGCAGGGCTTCCACCCGGTGGCGGACATGAACCAGCTCCCCGGCCCGAACCCGGGCTGGTCCGCGCTGCTGGCCGTGGGCAAACTGCACGCCGTCCTGCAGCCGGGCAGCGCCGGCCGGCAGGCCGCCTGGTGGCAGGCCCACCAGCCGCTGGCCGTCTCCGACGGCTGGCGCGCCGCGGCCAACAAGGCGCAGTCGGTGCTGATGTACGCGGCGCCCGCGGGCTCCATCGGCCACCAGCCCCGCGAGGACCTGTTGCGCGAGGCACTGGAGAACGCCGCGGCCAAGGGCGCCCTGGTCGCCGCGGAGATGCCGCTGGCCGGCACCTGACAGCCCCCGACCCGATCGCGGGGGCGGGACCGCCATTCCGGACGGTCACGCCCTCGCGATCGGCCATTTCCGCATGAAAGCCGCATCCCACGGCCGTCGAGGTCGTTGGCACAGACGTGCACGCATACGACCCCTCCTCCCGCGCCCCGTACGCCCACCCGATCCCCGGCATGCGCCCGTCCCACGAACACCGGACGACGCACCCCACGGACCACGGTTCGGCCACGCCGATCTATGACGCGCTGTACGCCGAGTACCGCCGCGCCTTCCGGGCCCTGCCCGGGGACCGTACGGACGAGCCGGAGCTTCCGGAGTCGCTGCGCGGTGCCGTGGACTGGAACCGTACTGCGGCGTCCGCGGGCCACTGGGAGGTCGTGAGCCGGCAGCCGTACCACCCGCGGGGCCATGTCCCGGCGGCGCTGCCACCGGCGCAGCGGGACGCCAGGCCGCACGGACACTGAGCGGTCCGCGCGGCCCGAGCCGCCGCTACTTCTTCCTGCTGCGCTTCTCGCGCACCCGCACGGAGATGTGGATCGGCGTGCCGTCGAAGCCGAACTCCTCGCGCAGCCGCCGCTCGACGAAGCGGCGGTAGCCGGCCTCCAGGAAGCCGGAGGCGAACAGGACGAAGCGCGGCGGCTTGGTGCCCGCCTGGGTGCCGAAGAGGATGCGGGGCTGCTTGCCGCCGCGGATCGGGTGCGGGTGGGAGGCGACGATCTCACCGAGGAAGGAGTTCAGCCGCCCGGTGGGGACACGGGTCTCCCAGCCGGCCAGCGCGGTCTCGATCGCCGGGACCAGCTTCTCCATGTGGCGGCCGGTGCGCGCGGAGACGTTCACCCGCATCGCCCAGGGGATCTGCACGAGGTCCCGCTCGATCTCCCGCTCCAGGTAGAAGCGCCGCTCCTCGTCGAGGGTGTCCCACTTGTTGTAGGCGATGACCAGGGCGCGTCCGGCCTCCACGGCCATCGTGATGATGCGCTGGTCCTGGACGCTGATGGATTCGGACGCGTCGATCAGGACGACCGCGACCTCGGCCTTCTCGACGGCCGCCGCGGTGCGCAGCGAGGCGTAGTAGTCGGCGCCTTCCTGGAGGTGCACCCGGCGGCGGATACCCGCGGTGTCCACGAACTTCCAGGTCTTGCCGCCCAGTTCGATCATCTCGTCGACCGGGTCGCGGGTGGTGCCGGCGGTCTCGTTGACGACCACCCGCTCCTCGCCGGCGACCTTGTTCAGCAGCGACGACTTGCCGACGTTCGGCCGGCCGATCAGCGCGATCCGGCGGGGGCCGCCGAGGGCGGTGCCGAAGGTCTGCGCGGGTGCCTCGGGCAGCGCGTCCAGCGCGGCGTCGAGCATGTCGCCGGTGCCGCGGCCGTGCAGCGCGGAGATCGGGTGGGGCTCGCCCAGGCCCAGCGACCACAGCATGGCGGCGTCGGCCTCGCCCGACGGGCCGTCGACCTTGTTGGCGACCAGGACCACGGGCTTGCCGGCCCGGCGCAGCAGCTTGACGACGGCCTCGTCGGTGTCGGTCGCGCCGACCTTCGCGTCGACGACGAAGACGACCGCGTCGGCGGCCTCGATGGCGAACTCGGCCTGCAGCGCCACGGAGGCGTCGATGCCGAGGACGTCCTGCTCCCAGCCGCCGGTGTCGACGACCTTGAAACGGCGGCCGTTCCAGTCGGCCTCGTAGGTGACGCGGTCGCGGGTGACGCCCGGCTTGTCCTCGACGACCGCTTCCCGGCGGCCGATGATGCGGTTCACCAGGGTCGACTTGCCGACATTGGGGCGGCCGATGACGGCGAGGACGGGCAGCGGGCCGTGGCCGGCCGCGGCGATGTCGCCCTCGACCGCCTCGAGGTCGAAGCCCTCCTCCGCGGCGAGCTCCATGAACTCCGCGTACTCGGCGTCGCCAAGCGCACCGTGCTCGTCGCCGGTAGGGATCTGGTCGTTCATGAAGTCCGTTCCTCGTTCATCATCGTGATCGGTGGGCCACTCGTCCGCGGCCCACTACTCAAGTCTGTTCAGCGCCCGGTCAGGCGCCTGGCCCCGGCCAGGTGGGCGGCCAGCCGCTCCTGGATCCGTACGGTCGCCTCGTCGAGCGCCTTACGGGTACGCCGGCCACTGTTGCCCGCCCGTCGCCCACCACCGCCCTCGGCCGTGCTTCGCGCCCCTTCCTGGGCCTCGAAGGCATCACCGAAGACGACATCGACGCGGGAGCGCAGCGGCGGCACGGCCGACGTCAGCCGGCTGTGCCGCTCCGCGCTGCCGAGCACCGCCACCGGCACCACCGGGGCGCCGGAGCGCACCGCGAAGTACGCCAGGCCCGCCCGCAGGGAGGCGAAGTCGCCCTCGCCGCGGGTGCCTTCCGGGAAGATCCCCAGCGCTCCGCCCTGCGTCAGTACCCCGAGGGCGTCGGTGATCGCCTTGCGGTCGGCGGTGTCGCGGTCCACCTTCAGCTGCCCGATGCCCCGCAGGAACGGGTCCAGCGGGCCGACGAAGGCTTCCTTCTTGATCAGAAAGTGCACCGGCCGCGGCGCGGTGCCCATCACCATCGGGCCGTCGATGCCGTGCGAGTGGTTGACGGCAAAGATCACCGGGCCGGCCGACGGCACCCGCCACGCGCCCAGCACCCGCGGCCGCCACAGCCCGTACATCAGGCCGATGCCGATCCGCCGCCCGACCGCGGCGCCCGCCTCGCTCGGGGCCCCGCCGCTGTCGGTCACCGGGCGACCCGCCCTGCCTTTTCGGCGCCGGCGCCCTCGATGAGGGTGACCACGCACTCGATGACCTGCTCCAGCGTCAGCTCGGTGGTGTCGACCTCGACGGCGTCGTCCGCCTTGGCCAGCGGGGAGGTCTTCCGGCCGGAGTCGGCGGCGTCCCGCTTGATCAGCGCCTCGCGGGTGGCGGCCAGGTCTCCGGCCTCCTTGCCCTTGAGCTCGCCGCTGCGGCGGGCCGCCCGCGCCTCGGGGGAGGCGGTGAGGAAGACCTTGAGGTCGGCGTCGGGCAGGACGGTGATGCCGATGTCCCGGCCCTCGACGACGATGCCGTTCGGCGCCTCGGCGGCGATGCTGCGCTGCAGATCGGTGATCAGGGTCCGCACCTCGGCGACGGCGCTGACCGCGCTGACCGCGGCGGTGACCTCCTGGGTGCGGATCGGGCCCGCGGCGTCCAGGCCGTCGACCGTGATGGTCGGGGCGGCCGGGTCGGTGCCGGAGACGATCACAGGCTTGGCGGAGGCGTCGGCCACCGCGATCGCGTCGTTGACGTCGATGCCGTTGGTCAGCATCCACCAGGTGATCGCGCGGTACTGGGCGCCGGTGTCGAGGTAGCCGAGGCCCAGCTTGGCGGCGACGGCCTTGGACGTGCTGGACTTGCCCGTGCCTGCGGGGCCGTCGATGGCGACAATCACTGCTGCCGGGGCGGTCCGAGCGGCGGTTTCCACGGTGACGAACACCTTTCTTGTACACGGGGCGGGGGTCCAAGGGCCATAAGGGCCTCGGACAAGGTTACTGGCTCACCCGCACGGTGCCGTCCACGGTGTCATTGCCGGATGGACCAGCCCCGCTCCCGCAGCTCCGCGGTCAGCCCCGGAACGGCCTGCGGTTCGACCATGAGCTGGATGAAGCCGGCCTGCTGGCCGGTGGCGTGCTCGATGCGGACGTCCTCGATATTGACCCCGGCCCGGCCGGCGTCGGCGAAGATCCGGGCCAGCTCGCCGGGCTGGTCGCCGATGTGCACGGCGACGATCTCGTAGACGGCCGGGGCGGCGCCGTGCTTGCCGGGCACCCGCTCCCGCCCGGCGTTGCCGCGGCGGAGCACGTCCTCGATGCCACCGGCGCCACCGCCGCGCTTCGCGTCGTCGGCGGACTCCAGGGCGCGCAGGGAGCGCACGGTCTCGTCCAGGTCGGCGGCGATCTCACCCAGCACATCGGCGACCGGGCCCGGATTGGCGGAGAGGATGTCGATCCACATCCCCGGATCGGAGGCCGCGATCCGCGTCACATCGCGGATGCCCTGGCCGCAGAGCCGTACGGCGGTCTCGTCGGCACCCTTGAGCCGGGCGGCCACGAGGCTGGAGACCAGTTGCGGGGTGTGCGAGACCAGGGCGACGGCGCGGTCGTGCGCATCCGCGTCCATCACCACCGGGACGGCCCGGCACAGGGCGACCAGCTCCAGTGCGAGATTGAGCACCTCGATGTCGCCGTCGCGGGTCGGGGTGAGCACCCAGGGCCGGCCCTCGAAGAGGTCGGCGGTGGCGGCCAGCGGGCCGGAGCGCTCCTTGCCGGCCATCGGATGGGTGCCGAGGTAGCCGGACAGCTCGCAGCCCATCGCCTCCAGCTCGCGGCGCGGGCCGCCCTTGACGCTGGCGACGTCGAGGTAGGCGCGGGCCACCCCGCGCCGGATGGCATCGGCCAGCGACGCCGCGACATGGGCCGGTGGCACGGCCACGATGGCCAGATCGACCGGGCCCGGGGGCGCCTCGGCGGTGCCCGCGCCGAGCGCGGCGGCCGTCAGTGCCTGGGCCTGGTCGTGGTCCTCCAGGAAGACCTGGACGCCGCGCGCGCTCAGCGCCAGCGCGGCGGAGGTGCCGATCAGGCCCGTTCCGATGACGAGTGCGCTCCTCACTGCGCGATGTCCTTTCGCAGTGCCCCGGCCGCGCCGAGGTAGACATGGGCGATCCCGGCCTTGGACAGACCGGTCTCGACGTGGGCGAGCACCCGCACCACGCGCTCCATGGCGCCGGTGACATCCAGCTCCTGGGCGCAGATCAGCGGGACGTCCGTGATGCCCAGGGCGCGCGCGGCGGCGGCCGGGAAGTCGCTGTGCAGATCGGGGGTGGCGGTGAACCACACGCTGATCAGGTCGTCCGCGCGCAGGTCGTTGCGTTCGAGAAGGGCGGTGAGCAGCTCGCCGACCTGCTGCTGCATATGCTCCGCGTCGTCCCGCTCCAGCTGGACGGCCCCGCGGACCGCTCGTACCGCCACGTCACTGCTCCCCTTGCGTTCTGTGCCGCGTCACGCACCTGTGCGCGCACTGATCAGCGTAACCAGCCGCACCGACAATCCGTACGCGGCGGCCGGCCGGCGGGACGGCCGACGGCGCACGGGCGGTGGTCCCTGCGCGTCGCGACCGGCCGCCCACCGACGGTGAGCAAGCTGCCGGAGTTCGACATTCCGCTTCCAAAACCTGGTGACATTCACCATCCCACCAGCGACAATCGCCGCCATGTCCGAAGCCGCCGAAGGTCACACCCTGGTCGCCGAGCACACCGTCTACGCATGTGTGATGGGCTCGCGCGCCTTCGGTCTGGCCACGGAGACCAGTGACACCGACCGGCGCGGGGTGTATCTCGCACCCACCCCGCTCTTCTGGGGCTTCGAGAAGCCGCCGACCCATGTGGAGGGGCCGCGCGAGGAGGAATTCTCCTGGGAGCTGGAGCGGTTCTGCCATCTGGCCCTGCGTGCCAACCCCACCATCCTGGAGTGCCTGCACTCCCCGTTGGTCGAGCGGGTCGACGCCACCGGCCGGGAGCTGCTCGCGCTGCGCGACGCCTTCCTGTCCCGGCAGGCCCACCGCACCTTCACGGGCTACGCCGGCGGTCAGCTCAAGCAACTGCGGGCCGACGTACGGCAGCACGGCGCGCCCCGCTGGAAGCACGCCATGCATCTGCTGCGGCTGCTGGCCTCCTCCCGCGATCTGCTCCGTACCGGCAGGCTCACGCTGGACGTCGGCCGGGACCGGGAGGAGCTGCTGGCGGTCCGGCGCGGTGAGGTGGCCTGGGACACGGTGGAGCGCCGGATGGCGAGGCTGGCCGAGGAGGCCGAGGCCGCCGTGTCCGGCTCGCCGTTGCCGGCCGAGCCGGACCGGGGCCGGGTGGCCGACTTCCTGTTCCGGGCCCGGCGGGCGTCAGCGCTCGGCTGAGGCCCGGCGCCCGGGTCGACGGCGGGCAGCCCGGCCGCACGGACGACGGCCTCCCGTGCGGCCGACCGTTTCGCCGGTCGATTCGCCGGCCGTTTCGCCGGCTGCCGGGTTCTCAGGCATCCCAGGCCTCCCCCAGTGCCAGCAGTTCGTCGCGGTACTCGATACGGGAGGCCCACTCCTCGGGCCAGGCGCCGGCGCCCAGGTAGGCACCCGCGAAGGCGCCGGTGAGGCAGGCGATCGAGTCGGAGTCGCCGGAGGTGCAGGCGGCCCGGCGCAGCGCGGTGAGCGGCTCGTCGGGGAAGAGCAGGAAGCACAGCAGGCCGGTGGCCAGCGCCTGTTCGGCGATCCAGCCTGCGCCGGTGGCCAGGCAGGGGTCGGCCTCCGGGTCCGGGGCGCCGAGCGCCGCGTCCAGCCGGTCCAGGACACCGAGGCACTCGTCCCAGCCGCGGGCGGCGAAGGCCGTCGCGGAGGGGTCCTGGCTCCGCCGCCACAGGTCGCCGAGCCAGTCCTCCCGGTAGACGGTGCGGTGGTCCTCGGCGTACGCCCGCAGCCGGCCGGTCAGCTCGGCGGGCGGCGTGCCGTCGGCGAGGGCGCGTACGGCGTAGGCGGTCAGATCGCCGGCGGCCAGCGCGGTGGGGTGCCCATGGGTCAGCGCGGACTGCAGCTGCGCGGCGCCGGAGCGCTGGTGGGGGCTCAGCCCCGGTGCCAGCCCGATCGGCGCGACCCGCATATTGGCGCCGCAGCCCTTCGACCCCATCTGGGCGGCCCCGGCCCACGGCAGGTCCCCGTCGCTGAGCAGCTCACAGGCCCTCAGACACGTCCCGCCCGGTGCCCGGTTGTTGTCGGGCGAGCGCCACCAGGCGACGTACTCCTCACGCACGGGACCCAGGAGGCCGCCCGGGGTGAGGTCGCCGCGCCCCATGGCGGTGCGCAGCCCGCGGCCCAGCGCCAGCGTCATCTGGGTGTCGTCGGTGACGAAGGCGGGCTCGGGCAGCGCCATCTGCCGCCACGGGCCGCACTTGGCCAGGATCGACGGCACGTCGTTGAACTCGGTGGGAAAACCGAGCGCGTCACCGAGCGCGAGCCCGATCAGTGAGCCGGTAGCGGCGGACCCCGTGGACACCATCAAAAAAACCACCCCTTAATGTCACAGTGACACTAAGGGGTGGTGCGGCGCCGCCGCAAGGCATTTCCCTGCCGTACGGGTCCGCCGGGTCCGCCGGGTCCGCCGGAGGTCCCTGCGGGCCCGGTGCTGCGACTAGAGCTCGACCTCGCGCATCAGCATGCCGACCTCGGTGTTGGTCATCCGGCGCAGCCAGCCCGACTTCTGGTCGCCCAGGGCGATCGGGCCGAAGCTCGTGCGGACGAGCTTGTCGACCGGGAAGCCGGCCTCCGACAGCATGCGGCGCACGATGTGCTTACGGCCTTCGTGGAGCGTGACCTCGACGAGGTAGTTCTTGCCGGTGTTCTCCACGACCCGGAAGTGGTCGGCGCGGGCGTAGCCGTCCTCCAGCTGGATGCCGTCCTTGAGCTGCTTGCCCAGGTCGCGCGGGAGGGGGCCCTGGATCGCGGCCAGGTAGGTCTTCTTGACGCCGTAGCGCGGGTGCGTCAGACGGTGGGCCAGCTCGCCGTGGTTGGTGAGCAGGATGATGCCCTCCGTCTCGGTGTCCAGCCGGCCGACGTGGAACAGCCGCGTCTCACGGTTGGTGACGTAGTCGCCCAGGCACTGGCGGCCGTCCGGGTCCTCCATGGTGGAGACCACACCGGCCGGCTTGTTCAGCGCGAAGAAGAGGTACGACTGGGTGGCGACCGTCAGGCCGTCGACCTTGATCTCGTCCTTCTCCGGGTCGACCCGGACGCCCTGCTCCGTGACGATCTGGCCGTTGACCTCGACCCGCGCCTGGTCGATCAGTTCCTCGCAGGCCCGCCGCGAGCCCATACCGGCCCTGGCCAGCACCTTCTGCAGACGCTCGCCCTCCTGGTCGCCGAACGTCTTGGGCGTCTTGACCTGGGGCTTGTCGTGGCGGGCGCGGTTGCGCTCCTCCACCTGGGCGTCGTACTCACGGGGCCGTGCCGGCGCCTGGCCGCGGCCGCGCTGCGGGCCGCCCTTGGCACCGGGACGGGACCCCTTGGACGCAGCGCCGGTACGCGGGCCGCCCTTGGCGCCGCCACGGGCCGCCGCGCCGCGGCTGCCGCCGCTCTTCGCGCCACTGCTCTTGGCGCCACCGCTCTTCGCGCCGCCGCCGCGCTCGTCCTTGCGGTCCGAGGAGCCCCCGGGACCACCGGATCCGCCCACGTCGTAGCGGCGCTCCTCGGGACGGGGACGGCCCGAGCGCTGCTTGTCGTCCTTCTTCCCCCCGGCCTTCTGCCGCGGGGTGCCCCCACCGGCGCCGCGGTGGTCGCCCCGGCCGCTGTCCCTGTTGTTCCTGCCGCTGCTTCGCATCAATGATCCGTCTGAGAGTCGCCGCTGTCGTCTACGTCGAACGACGGGATACCTTCCGGGGAGTCGCCCTCCACCGCCTCCGCCTCCGGGAGGAACGGTGCGAGCTCAGGGAGCTCGTCCAGGCCGCGCAGGCCCATCCGCTCCAGAAAGTAATTCGTCGTCCTGTACAGGATCGCACCTGTTTCAGGTTCCGTCCCCGCCTCCTCCACCAGGCCGCGCTGGAGAAGCGTGCGCATCACACCGTCACAGTTCACGCCCCGTACGGCCGAGACCCGGGAACGGCTGACCGGCTGACGGTACGCGACCACGGCCAGAGTCTCCAATGCGGCCTGCGTGAGCCGGGCCTGCTGCCCGTCCAGGACGAAGCTCTCCACCGCGTCCGCGTACTCGGCACGGGAGTAGAACCGCCAGCCCCCGGCCACCAGGCGCAGGTCGAAACCGCGCCCCTGGCGGGCGTAGTCGTCGGACAGCTCGCGCAGCGCCAGCGCGACCGCCCGGCGGGGCCGCTGCAACACCCTGGCCAGGTGTTCCTCGGTCGCGGGCTCGTCGACGACCATGAGGACCGCCTCCAGTGCGGGCTTCAGCGCCAGCCCGTCGACGCCCAGCGCCCCGGCCGGTGCGTCGGGCCGCTCCCCCGCGCCCCCGCCCGGACCGGACGCCGCCTCCGTGATGTCGTACGCCCCGTTGCCGGCCACGCCGCTCATGCCCGCTCCTTCGCTGTGTGCTCTCCCTGCTCCGCCTCGGCGGCGCGCTCCCCCGGTTCCTGGTCGAACTCGTCCGTGACCACCGGCGCGGCCCCCTCCGCGCCCGTCCACCGGACCGTGAGCGCCCCCAGGGCCTCCTCCTGCTCCAGGGCCACCACCCGCTCCCGGTAGAGCTCCAGCAGGGCCAGGAAGCGCGCCACGACGGTGAGGGTGTCCGGTGCGTCCGCGCACAGCTCCTGGAAGCCGGCCTCGCCCGCCTCCCGCAGCCGCGCCATCACCACCTCGGCCTGCTCCCGCACGCTCACCAGCGGCGCATGGATGTGGTCGACATAGACCTGCGGCCGGGCCTTGGGCTGCATCGCCTTCACCGCGAGCTTGGCGAATCCCTCCGCTCCGGTGCTGATGACCACCTCGGGCAACAGCTCGGCGAGGTACGGCTCCAGCCCGACCGTACGGGGGTGGCGCCGGGCCTCGTCCGCCAGCCGGCCGCTGAAGATGTCCGCGATCCGCTTGTAGGCGCGGTACTGCAGCAGCCGGGCGAACAGCAGGTCGCGCGCCTCCAGGAGCGCGAGATCGGCCTCGTCCTCCACTTCGGCCACGGGCAGCAGCCGGGCCGCCTTCAGATCCAGCAGCGTCGCCGCGACGACCAGGAACTCCGTGGTCTGGTCCAGATCCCAGTCCGGCCCCATGGCCCGGATGTGCGCCATGAACTCGTCGGTCACCTTCGACAGCGCGACCTCGGTGACGTCCAGCTTGTGCTTGGAGATCAACTGCAGCAGGAGATCGAAGGGGCCCTCGAAGTTCGCCAGCCGGAGGGTGAACGTGCCGTCGCCGGCCCCGGGGGAAGTCCCGCCGGGAGAGACACCGGGGACGGCCGCGGGGGCATCTGCCGGTACCGCGGGCTCCTCCGGCGCCGCGGGCGCATCCGGTGCCACCGGCCCCGCAGCGGCCCCGCGCCCGAGAGGTCTACGGGCGCGGGGCGCGGGGGCGTCGTCGTTGGTCGTCGGCATCGCGGTCCATGGTGCTGTGGCCCCGTGCCGGGGGCGACGGGCTGGTCACGGGCGGGACAACCCGCCGAGGGGGCAGGCTATCTCGCGGCACCCTCGCCAGGGCCGACCCGGACGCGGCCGGTCCCGCGCGGCGTGACGTTTCAGCACCGTATCGGCACCGTGGCAACCGCCACAGGAAGACTCCGCCACAACGGCGAGCGGCCACGGCGCAGGCACCCGGTGGTGCCGAACCGGCCGCGCCCCCGCGTGAGCCGGGGCGAGGGCGTCAGCGCCCCCGCAGCCGCCGCACCAGAATGCTGGCGTCGCCGCGCGACTCCAGGTCGGCGAGGACGACGGCGACCGCCTCGCGGACGATCCGGCCGCGGTCGACGGCGAGGCCGTGCTCGCCGCGCAGCACCAGCCGCGCATGTTCGAGGTCCATGAGCTCCTCGGCGGAGACATAGACGGTGATCTTCTCGTCGTGCCGCTCCCGGCCGCTGGGGCGACGGTTGGCACCGCGGGAGCCACCGCGCCGGCGGCCCTGTCCTCCGGCCTGCGCCGCCGCGGCGGCCGCGTCGGAACCTGCCTGGCCGCCCTGGCCCGCCTGGGCCCGGTGGCCCTTGGCGGCGTCGGCGTCGCCCTCCCGGCCGCTGTGCTCGGCCGGGGGGCCGACGGCGGGCACCCGGGGCGGGGTGGCCGGTCCGCCGTCACCGGCCGTCGCCGCCGGGGCGTCCCAACCTCCGGCCCCGGACCGTCGCTGCCGTACCGCGGTGGCCGTCTCCGGCCCCTCCTCCGCCGTATCGGGCTCGCCGGCCGGTGCGGGTACCCGGGGCGCCTCGCCGCCGGCCGTGGAGCCGTTCGCCGAGCGGCGGGGGCTGGAGGGCTGCAGCCCCCCTCCCCCGGTGGTGCGGAACAGTTCGTCGGCTCCCGGAAGACTCACTCGGCGTGACACCGGGCGAGCACCTCCCTGGCGAGCTGGCGATAGGCGGCGGCGCCGACGGAGTTGGAGGCGTAGGTGGTGATCGGCTCGCCCGCGACGGTGGTCTCGGGGAAGCGGACCGTACGGCCGATGACGGTGTGGTAGACGTGATCGTCGAAGGCCTCGACGACACGCGCCAGGACCTCGCGGCTGTGCACCGTGCGGGAGTCGTACATCGTCGCCAGGATGCCGTCCAGCTCCAGCTCGGGGTTGAGCCGTTCCTGGACCTTTTCGATCGTCTCGGTGAGCAGCGCGACACCGCGCAGCGCGAAGAACTCGCACTCCAGCGGCACGATGACCTTGTGAGCCGCCGTCAGGGCGTTGACGGTGAGCAGACCGAGGGAGGGCTGGCAGTCGATGACGATGTAGTCGTAGTCGGCCAGCAGCGGCTTCAGGGCGCGCTGCAGGGTCGACTCGCGCGCGACCTCGCTGACCAACTGCACCTCGGCAGCTGACAAATCGATATTGCTGGGCAGCAGGTCCATGTTGGGAACCGCGGTCTTCAGGAGCACCTCGTCGGCCGCCATGCCCCGCTCCATGAGCAGGTTGTAGACCGTCAGATCGAGCTCCATCGGGTTGACGCCGAGTCCGACCGACAGGGCACCCTGCGGGTCGAAGTCGACGAGCAGCACCCGTCGTCCGTATTCGGCAAGTGCGGCACCCAGGTTGATGGTCGAGGTGGTCTTGCCGACCCCGCCCTTCTGGTTGCACATGGCGATGATTTTGGCGGGGCCGTGGTCGGACAGCGGTCCCGGGATGGGGAAATAGGGAAGCGGGCGTCCGGTCGGGCCGACGCGTTCCCGGCGCTGGCGCGCGGCGTCCGGCGCGAGCGTCGCGGCATATTCGGGGTCGGGCTCGTACTCCGCGTCCGGATCGTAGAAGTGCCCCTGGGGCAGGTCGTCGTAGTCGGCGAGACGGGCGGGTTCTCCACTGCCCCGGTCGCCGGCCATGGCGTTCACGTGATGGCCGTCCATGCTCTGGTGGGCTGTCGTGGAAATGCTCTGCTGGGCTGCGAAGGTGTGGACCGCAACGGAGCCGACAGCCTCGCGCCCCGAGGGACCGTGGCCCCGTGCAACCGCTCCTGGTTGACCACCTCCGGGAGAAAATGTCGACTCATTCACAAGTCGTCTTACCTCCTTGGATGTGACCAGGAAACTTTATCGATAGGTCAGCGTGGCACCATGCCGACGGTTGGCGACTCTATGGCGTGTCGGGCGTCCGCAGCAACACAATCCACCGGACCCGGCACGATGTGTCGGTAACCGGACCCCCGATGTCAAGGGCGCAAGTGACGTCGGACCGAAGTTTCAGGGGTGCGCGAAACGGCTAAAGGGTCACGTTCGCGGCGAGTTGGGGGCCGACGTTCCGGAACAAGGCGTTCCGCACGCCACGCATGCAACCGGCCGGGCCTTGTCGACAAGGCCCGGCCGGATATACAGCGTTGACGCGCGTCGTTGACGTCTCAGCCGAGGAGGGTGCGCAGTTCGACGTGCTCCAGGCCGTGCGCCTCGGCGACGGGACCGTAGACCACCTTGCCGTCGTGCGTGTTCAGGCCCTTGGCCAGCGCCGGGTCACGGCGCAGCGCCTCGACCCAGCCGCGGTTCGCCAGCTCCACGATGTAGGGCAGCGTGGCGTTGGTGAGCGCGTGGGTGGAGGTGTTCGGGACCGCGCCGGGCATGTTGGCGACGCAGTAGAAGACCGAGTTGTGGACCGCGAAGGTCGGCTCGGCGTGCGTGGTGGGACGGGAGTCCTCGAAGCAGCCGCCCTGGTCGATCGCGATGTCGACAAGAACACTTCCGGGCTTCATCTTGGCGACGAGCTCGTTGGTGACCAGCTTCGGCGCCTTGGCGCCGGGGATCAGGACGGCACCGACGACGAGGTCGGCCTCGACGACGGCCTTCTCCAGCTCGTAGGCGTTGGAGACGATCGTCTGCACCTTGGTGCCGAAGATCTTGTCGGCCTCGCGGAGCTTGTTGATGTCCTTGTCGAGCAGGGTGACGTGGAAGCCGAGGCCCACGGCGATCTGCAGCGCGTTCCAGCCGGAGACGCCACCGCCGATGATGACGGCCTTGCCCGCGTGGACACCGGGGACGCCGCCGGGCAGCACACCGCGGCCGCCGGCCTGGCGCATCAGGTGGTAGGCGCCGACCTGCGGGGCGATCCGGCCCGCGACCTCGGACATCGGGGCGAGCAGCGGCAGCTGGCGGCCGGCCGTCTCGACGGTCTCGTAGGCGATCGCGGTGGTGCCGGACTCCAGCAGCGCGTCGGTGCACTCCCGCGAGGCGGCCAGGTGCAGGTAGGTGAAGAGCGTCTGGTCCTTGCGGAGGCGGTGGTACTCCTCCGCGATCGGCTCCTTGACCTTCAGCAGCAGGTCAGCGGTGCCCCAGACCTCATCGGCGGTGTCCAGGATGGAGGCACCGGCGGAGACGTACTCCTCATTCGTGATGGAGGAGCCGGCGCCGGCGTCCTTCTCGATGAAGACCTGGTGGCCGTGGCGGACGAGTTCGTTGACTCCGGCGGGCGTGATAGCCACGCGGAACTCGTTGTTCTTGACCTCGCGGGGGATGCCGACCTTCACGTCGATCACGGTCCTTGAAAGAGAGGGTGCAGAAGGAATTATCCCCTCATGCGGTGCATGACGGAACTGACCGCGCTGAACGCGGCCCGGCCAGTCTATTGAAGGAGCTCTCGTTGTCTAGCCTTGCAAAGCATTAATTCTTGCGAGAAGCACCACCGATTTCGCAGGTCACTCGGAGTGATCTTCGAGGAGTCGCTCCCCCACGGCCCGATGGAGCCGTGCCGCGGCCGGATCTCCGAGCCGCTCGAGGGTGTCCGCAATCCGTAGTTGCAGTGCCGCCTCCAGTCGTCCGTCGCCCGCTTTCCGGGCGATGCCGAGGGCTTCGAGACAGGTCCGCAGCGCCTCCTCGGGCCGCCCCGCGTACTCCTGCACCCGGGCCACCTCACCCGTCGCCCGCGCCTGGCCGGCCACATCGCCGGTCCTGCGGTACGTCCCGACCGCCGCCCGCCACGCCTTGAGCGCCTCGCCCCACCGGCCCGCGTAGGTGTGCGCCCCGCCGATCCGGCCCTGCAGCCGTGCCGCGTCCCCGCTCTCGCCGCGGGCCAGCCGCAGCTCCAGCGCCCGGCCGTACCAGTCGGCGGCCCGCTGCCAGTCGCCCAGCGTGAGGTACGTACCACCCAGCGACTCCAGCGCCCGGCCGGTCGCCACCGGGTCCTGCACCGAGCGGGCGGCCTCCAGCGCACCCCGGTAGCGGGTGAGCGCCTGAGCGGTGCGGCCCGCCTGCCCGTCCAGGTCCGCGAGGTTCAGCAGGGCGGCGGACTTCTCCCGCGGCAGCTCGCGCCGCTCGGCGACCTGGAGCACGAGTCCGTGCAGCGCATAGAGGTCCGGCGCGGCGGCCTCGGGGCCCTGGTACGCGAGCAGCGTGCGGGTCAGCGCGGCCATCAACCGGCGGTCCAGGGTGTCGAGTTCGCCGTCCGCGACGGCGATGCCGGCGGCGTCGAGGAGCGCACCACGGCGGCTGTGCAGCCAGTGCGCGGCAGCGGCCTTCGAGGAGAAGCGCAGCGAGCGCGGCAGCCCGTCGACCTTCTGCCGCGCGGGGGAATCGGCCGGCTCGGCCATCGCCCGGCAGGACTGGAGCAGCCGCACGGTCCGCTCCAGCATCCGGGCGCGGGCCAGTTGGACATCGGCCGGACGCTCGTGTTCCCGGAGCAGTTCGCGCGCCAGCGGGGCGAGGCAGCCGGGCAGCCGGAACTGCGGGCGCAGGGCCGGGTCGGGCGCGCCGGCGCCGGTGCCGGCGCCGACGCCGGCGGCTCCGTCGTCCTCGGCGCCGACCGGCCGCAGCAGGCCCAGCGCGGTGAAGTCGCCCAGCGTCGTGGCGGCCGCCGCCACCGAGCAGCCGGCCAGGGCGGAGGCGATATGGGCGTCCACCAGACCGGCCGGCGCCAGCGTGATCAGCCGCAGTATGCGGGCGGCGGGCGGCGGCAGGGCGTCATGGACGAGTCGGAAGGCGCGGAACAGCGGGCGGGCGCCGGTGGGCAGGTCCTCGGGCAGCGGGACGGCGTGCAGCGCCTGGTACAGATCGGCGACCGAGGACATGGGGCGGGCGGCGAGCCAGGCACCGGCCAGCACCAGCGCGGCGGGCTGGCCGCCGCACTCCTCGGCGACGCTGTCGGCGGTGCGCGGGTCGACGGTGATCCGGGTCGGACCGGCGTACCGGCTGAGCATCTCGACACCGGCCGCGCTGTCCAGGCCGCCCAGGGCACACGGCCGGACGTCCGGAATGCCGGTCAGCGGCCCCTGCGAGACCACCACGACCAGGCAGTCGGGGGCGTCCGGGAGCAGCGGTTCGACCTGTTCCGCGCCCGGTGCGTCGTCCAGGAAGAGCAGTGCACGACGCCCGGCGAGGGCCGCGCGCAGCTGCTCGGTGAGCTCGTCCTCGGCGGCGCCCGGCGGAGCGTCGAGGCCGAGTGCGGCCAGCAGCTCCCGCGCGGTGCGGCCGGTACCGGCCGGATCGCCGCCCGGCCCGGTCAGCGTGGCCCGCAGCACCCCGTCGGGGTGGCCGTCCGCCAGCTCGCGCAGCAGCTCCTCGGCCAGGGCCGTACGTCCGGAGCCGGGGCGGCCGGCGATCAGCAGCACCCGGCTGCGGGCGCCCTTGCGGCCGGAGAGGGTGTCCAGGCCGGCCCGGGCGATATCGGCGTGCAGCGCCTTGAGCTCGCGGCGGCGTCCGGCGAACCCGCCGGCGGCGGGGGCGGTGGCGGCCGCACGGGCGGCGGGGCGGGCGGTGGCACCGTCCCTGCGGGTTCCCGGCGCCCGCTGTCCGGGTGCCGCCGTGGCCGGCCCGTCCGCCATCTCCGGCGGGAGGTGCCCCCCGCCCACCGCCTGATCCGTCACCGGTCACGCTCCCGTCCACCTGCGCGTACGTGTCCGCCGCCGGGACGGAACGCTGCCGAGCGTAGTTCACGGGCCGTCACCTCCCCTGCAGAGCAGGGCGGTTGCGTCACCCGATCGGATCGGTAGATCATCCGACCGGCTCGTGGCGGGACGGCGGCGGACTTCGGCGGCTCAGGCCTCGAAGGGGCGGGCCGGCCACGGGGCATCGGCCGGCCGCAGCGCGTCCAGGCCCTCGCCGCCCTGGGCGGCGGTCAGCGCCAGCGCCCCCACGACGAGGCAGTTGTTGTGCAGATCACCGGCGAGTACCCGACCGACCAGCTCGGCCTGCGGCACCCGTGCCAGCTCCATGTCGGCCTCCTCCTCGGAGACCTCGAACCGCTCCCCCTCGGCCTCGGACAGACCACGGGCGAGGAAGATCCGTACGGCCTCGTCGCAGCCGCCGGGCGTGGTGTAGACATCGGTCAGCACCCGCCAGTCCGCGGCCTTGACGTGCGCCTCCTCGTACAGCTCGCGCTGCGCGGCGTGCAACGGGTTCTCACCGGGGACGTCGAGCAGCCCGGCGGGGATCTCCCACAGCCTCTGGCGTACGGGGTGGCGGTACTGGCGCAGCACCAGCACCCGGCCCTCGTCGTCGAGGGCGAGGACGGCAACCGAGCCGGGGTGGACCTGGTAGTCACGGGTGACGGTGGAGCCGTCCGGCATCACGACCTCGTCGGTGCGCACGCTGGTCTTGTTCCCGGTGAACGGCGTCGTGGTCGCGGTGACCGTCCACTCCTCCGGGGTGTCCTTGATCGCCATGGCACGTCCTCCTGTGTGTCGCCTGTACCAACGCAGAAACCGGGGCACGACCTCGAAGAGGCCGTACCCCGGCAACCGTATCCGCCGCGGTGTCCCTTACTTCGCGGTGCCCGTCTTGCGCGCGACCGCGGCCTTCACCAGTCCGGCGAAGAGCGGGTGCGGGCGGGTCGGGCGGGAGCGCAGCTCCGGGTGCGCCTGGGTGGCGACGAGGTAGGGGTGCATCTCGCGCGGGTACTCGACGTACTCGACGAGCTTGTTGTCCGGGGAGGTGCCGGAGAACTGCAGCCCGGCCTTCTTCTCCAGCTCGCCGCGGTAGGCGTTGTTGACCTCGTAGCGGTGGCGGTGGCGCTCCTCGACGTACGGCTGGTCGTCGTAGACCTCGCGGACGATGGAGCCCTCGGCGAGCTTGGCCGGGTACATACCCAGCCGCATCGTGCCGCCCATATCGCCCTCACCTGCGACGATGTCCATCTGCTCGGCCATGGTGGAGATCACCGGGTCGGCCGCGGCCGGGTCGAACTCGGTGGAGTTCGCGCCCTCGATGCCGGCCAGGTTGCGGGCCGCCTCGATGACCACGCACTGCAGGCCCAGGCACAGGCCGAGCAGCGGGAGCTTGTTCTCCCGGGCGTAGGTGATCGCGCCGACCTTGCCGTCCACACCGCGGTCGCCGAAGCCGCCGGGGATGCAGACGGCGTCGCAGTCGGCGAGCTGCTCGGCGGCGCCGGCCTGGGTCTTGCAGTCGTCGGAGGTGACCCACTTCAGCTTCACGCGGGTCTTGTTCGCGAAGCCGCCGGCCCGCAGCGCCTCGGTGACCGAGAGGTAGGCGTCCGGCAGGTCGATGTACTTGCCGACCAGCGCGACCTTGACCTCGTGGTCGGGGTTGTGGACGCGGTCGAGCAGATCCGCCCACTGGGTCCAGTCGACATCGCGGAACGGCAGGTCCAGCTTGCGCACGATGAAGGCGTCCAGGCCCTCGGCGTGCACGACCTTGGGGATGTCGTAGATCGACGGCGCGTCCGGGCAGGCGATGACCGCGGCCTCGTCGACGTCGCACATCAGCGAGATCTTGCGCTTGATCGCGGTCGGGACCTCGCGGTCGGCACGCAGCACGATCGCGTCGGGCTGGATACCGATGTTGCGCAGCGCCGCGACCGAGTGCTGGGTCGGCTTGGTCTTCAGCTCACCGGAGGGGCCGATGTAGGGGAGCAGCGAGATGTGCACGACGAAGACGTTGTCCCGGCCGACCTCGTGGCGGACCTGGCGGACCGTCTCCAGGAACGGCAGCGACTCGATGTCGCCGACGGTGCCGCCGACCTCGGTGATGACGACGTCGACGTCCTCGGTCGCCATCCGCCGGATGCGGTGCTTGATCTCGTTGGTGATGTGCGGGATGACCTGCACGGTGTCACCGAGGTACTCGCCGCGCCGCTCCTTGGCGATCACGGTGTTGTAGACCTGGCCGGTGGTGACGTTCGCGGAGCCGTCGAGGTCGACGTCCAGGAAGCGCTCGTAGTGACCGATGTCCAGGTCGGTCTCGGCGCCGTCGTTGGTGACGAAGACCTCACCGTGCTGGAACGGGTTCATCGTTCCCGGGTCGACGTTCAGGTACGGGTCGAGCTTCTGCATCGTGACCCGCAGGCCCCGCGCCTTGAGGAGAGCACCCAGGCTGGAGGCGGTCAGCCCCTTGCCCAGCGAGGAGGCGACGCCCCCGGTGACGAAGAGGTGCTTGGTCGTCGTGGATTTGGGCGGCATGGCCAAGAGGGAACTCCCGTGGTCGCGAGGTGGAGAGGTGCGAAGCGGCGTGGGGCCTGGGATTCAGGTGCCGTCGCTGCGGTTCGGGGGTGCCGTGACTTCTGCCGTGACATCTATCTGCGTCCCACCGGTCCACGGGGTACCAGGCTATCAGCGACCGGGCATGGTCGTGTCCGGCCACACATGGGAACCTGGCGGTGGCGGTTCCGGATGACGCTGTCACGTGACGGAGGCCACCCATTTGGACCGCTTCACTCGTCGCGAGGGGCGCGCGGATCACCCACGTGCGTCGTATCCTGCTCGGACACTCGCAACGAGCCGTCCGGGAAGGCACCACCCTCCCCCAGCTACCGCTGGGCGGTGCCCCCAGCCCGAATTTCCGGTCCCGCTGCTCGGCGACGTTTCATGGGCAGGACGGACAGATCACAACGTCCCATGGGGGGCGTGACTCCAGTTCGACGGGAGATGCACGTGGCCGGGCGCATCGAGGACTACGCACTTATCGGCGATATGCAAACCGCCGCTCTAGTGTGCAGGGACGGCACGGTCGACTGGCTGTGCCTGCCCCGCTTCGACTCCCCGGCGGTCTTTGCAGGGCTGCTGGGCACGGAGGAGCACGGATTCTGGCGGATGGGGCCGGTCAACGGCCCCGGGGGGCGGCCCGCACCGGCCGACCGCCGGCGCTATCGGGGCGATTCGCTCGTCCTGGAATCGGAGTGGGACACCCCGCGCGGTACCGTCCGGGTGATCGACTTCATGCCCCCGCGCGATGGCGCGCCGCAGCTGATCCGCATCGTGGAGGGCGTCAGCGGCCGCGTCCCGATGCGCTCCGAGCTGCGGATGCGGTTCTCCTACGGCTGGGTCGTGCCCTGGGTGCACAAGGTCGACGACCGTACGGTCGCGGTCGCGGGCCCCGATTCGGTGTGGCTGGACACCGCGGCGGAGACGTACGGCAAGGACCTGACGACGTACTCCGACTTCACCGTCTCGCCGGGTGAGCGGATCGCGTTCACGATCAGCTGGGAGCCGTCCCACAAGCCGCCGCCGGCCGTGGCGGAGCCCGAGGCGTCGCTGGAGGCGACCGAGGAGTTCTGGCGCGAGTGGGTCGAGCACTGCACGTACCACGGCCCCTACCGCGATGCGGTGGTGCGCTCGCTGATCACGCTCAAGGCGCTGACGTACGCGCCGACCGGCGGGATCGTGGCGGCGCCGACCACCTCGCTGCCGGAGTGCATCGGCGGCGTGCGCAACTGGGACTACCGCTTCACCTGGCTGCGGGACGCCGCGATCACCCTGTCCTCCCTGCTGCGCACCGGCTACCGCGAAGAGGCGCGGGCCTGGCGGGAGTGGCTGCTGCGGGCGGTGGCCGGCGATCCGGAGAACCTGCAGATCATGTACGGCATCGCCGGTGAGCGCGAACTGGGCGAGAACGACCTCACTTGGCTTCCCGGCTACGAGAATTCCCGTCCGGTGCGGGTCGGCAACGGTGCCGCCGGACAGCTCCAGCTCGATGTGTACGGCGAGGTCACCGAGGCGCTGCACCTGGCGCACATGACGGGCCTGGCGCGCAACGACTACGCCTCGCTGCTCCAGCTCAAGCTGATCCAGTGGGTGGAGAAGCACTGGGACGAGCCGGACGAGGGGATCTGGGAGGTCCGCGGCCCGCGCCGGCACTTCGTGCACTCCAAGGTCATGACCTGGGTCGCGGTCGACCGCACGGTCAAGCTGATCGAGGCCGGGGACGTCGACGGGCCGCTGGAGCGCTGGAAGGACCTGCGCGAGACGATCCACCGGGACGTCTGCGAGAACGGGTACGACAAGGAGCGCAACACCTTCACCCAGTCCTACGGCTCGCAGGAGCTGGACGCCTCGCTGCTGCTGATCCCGCAGATGGGCTTCCTGCCGCCGGACGACAAGCGCGTCATCGGCACCATCGAGGCGATCCAGCGGGAGCTGTCCACCGAGGACGGCTTCGTGCTGCGCTACCCGACGTCCGGTGCGGACGATCTCGGGGTGGACGGTCTGGAGGGTGAGGAGGGCGCCTTCCTGGCGTGTTCGTTCTGGCTCGCCGACGACCTCGCGATGATCGGCCGGGTGGACGAGGCCCGCAAGCTCTTCGAGAAGCTGCTCTCGCTCCGCAACGACCTGGGGCTGCTCGCGGAGGAGTGGGACCCCAAGGCACAGCGGCAGGTGGGCAACTTCCCGCAGGCGTTCAGCCATGTTCCGCTGATCGACACGGCACTGCGGTTGACCGCCAGCGGGGCCTACGGAGGTTAGCGCCTCCTTCGGGGCGCCAACCTCCCGGCGTTCCGTGGTGCCGTCCGGCTTTCGGACGGCACCTTTCTTTGTCAGAAGGGGGTCAGGGTGAGGGTGATCTCCTTCGGGACGCCGTCCTCGATGTAGGAGGCGAAGCCGCCGACGTCGTCGAAGGCGAAGCCGTACGCCTTGCCGTCCTGCGTCGCGGCGTGCATGGCCTTGGCGTAGTGATGGGTCCGTTGCTGCCGGTAGAAGGCGGCCGGGTCGGTGGTGGGCTGGTGTGCCTCCGAGGCGAGGGTGGAGCGGTTGAGCGCGGCGCCCAGGATGGCGGCGACCGGGCCGAGGGTCCCGTCGTTCGGGGCCGCGAGGGTGCCGTCGCAGAACAGGACATCGCGGGTGGACGGCTTGTCGAAGGAGACCGTCTTGGTGGGGGCACTCCCCCCGCTACCGCTGGGGGCACTCCCACCCTGGCTCTTCATGCCTTGGGGGACGGTGAAGGTGAGCTTTCCGCCGCTGACCCGGCCGGTGAAGGTGCCCGCGTTGGTGGTCACGGACAGGTCCTTGCCCTCATAGGCGGACCAGGCCTCGTCGACGGCCGGGGCGAAGTAGTCCTTGGCGAACAGCCCGCCGTCCAGGCCGTGGCCGGGGGCGATCACCCGCTTGTCGTCGATGACCAGGCGGTCGAAGCCGTCTGCGGCCTTGACGTCGGAGAAGATCTTGGCGCGGGCGCCTTCCTTGAGCGTGCCCGTGGTCTGCTCCTTGGCCCCGGTGAGCTTGATCGCGAGCGGGACGCTGAACATGTCGACCATGGTGGTGTTGCAGAACATCCCGCCGGAGTTGTAGGTGAACTCGGCGCAGTCGTGCAGCACGTCGTAGTTGGGGTCGCCGGAGACCCAGCCCGCCGGGTAGGCGAGCGCGGCCTTGCCGTTGCCGTCCTGGACCGCCTTGAACTTCAGCTTGGCGCCCAGCGCGGTGTAGATCCGGCCGGACAGGTACGGCAGCTGGAGGGTCGTGGTGCCGCTCGCGGCGAGCGGGATGGCGTAGTCGGTGAAACCGTCCGAGCCGTTGTCGGCGACCGCGACGGGCTTGAGTTCGCCGTCCGGAGTGACGTGCACCTGCTGGGTGCCGTCGTTGCCGACGATATAGATCCAGACGGAGGAGTTGGCGTAGGCACCGGAGTTGTTGACGAGGTGCAGGGGCATCCCCGCGGCGGCCCGGCCGGTGCGGGCGGACCCGCGGGCGGGGGCGGGGGCGCCGATGGCGCTGCCCGCCAGGGCGATTCCGGAGGCGGTGGCGGCCCCGGCGGCGAGGCCGCCGAGCAGGCTGCGGCGCGTGATCACGAGGCGGCTCCTTGCGGGGCGGGGGCCGTCTCCTCGGTGGGGGCCGTCGGGAGGGGGAAGGCACAGGCGGTGGTCGTGGCGGTGGGGGCGGTGGCGGTGGCGGTGGTGACGAGTGCGGTGCGCACGGCGAAGAGCGGAGCTTCTGCCCGCTTCTGTCGCTTTGCCCTCGCTTGTACACCGGACTTCCCGGGCCGATATCTCATGCTCATGACACTCTTTCCGGCAGTGGGGGGTGGGGAGTTCCTTGGGGCCATCCAGCGTGAGAGCGCTCTCATATCGTGCGCAGTGAACCCTGCCGACTCGACGGGACACCGTCAAGTCACCGTGGGAAAAAAGGAGTTGAAAGAGTGGAAGGAGTGGAGGGGAGTGGAAGGGAGTGGCAGGTGGCTGAGCCGAACGGTCCGGGGCCGCGCCCGACGCTGGAGGCGGTCGCCGCGCTCGCCGGGGTCTCCCGCGCCACGGTTTCCCGCGTGGTCAACGGCGGTGCGGGTGTACGGGCCGCGGTCCGGGAACGGGTCCGCGAGGCGGTGACCGCGCTGGGCTACGTACCGAACAGCGCGGCCCGCTCCCTGGTCACCCGCCGCACGGGAGCGGTCGCCGTGGTCATCGCGGAGCCCGAGGCCAGGGTCTTCAGCGATCCGTTCTTCGGACGCCAACTGCGGGGCATCAGCCGCGAACTGGCCGCGGCCGACACCCAGCTCCTGTTGATGTTCGTCGAGCAGCGCGCCGACTACGACCGCATCGGCCGCTATCTGTCGGCCGGGCATGTCGACGGCGCGCTGATGTTCTCGCTGCACCGCGACGACCCCCTGCCGGCCATGGCCGAGCGCGCCGGACTGCCCACCGTCTACGGCGGCCGGCCCGGCTGGGCGGGCGCCGACCGCGCGCCGCGGCCGTTGTACGTCGACACCGACAACCGCGGCGGTGCCCGCCAGGCCGTACACCATCTCCTCGGCCGTGGTTGCCGCCGGATCGCCGTGATCACCGGGCCGCTCGACCAGACGTCCGCGGTGGACCGTCTCGACGGCTACCGCGATGCGCTCGGTACACCGGAGCCGGACCCGCGGCTGATCGCGGACGGCGGCTTCACGGCGCAGGGCGGCGAGCGGGCCATGGCCGAGCTCCTCGATGCCGTACCGGACCTGGACGCCGTCTTCGTCTGCTCCGACCTGATGGCGAACGGCGCGCTGCGCACACTCCGGGCCCGTGGGCGGCGGGTCCCGGACGATGTGGCGGTGGTCGGCTACGACGATCTGGAGCCGGCGGCCTGGGCGGATCCACCGCTGACCACGGTGCGGCAGGACGTGGAGGAGATGGGGCGGCTGATGGCCCGGTTGCTGCTGCGAGTGCTGGATCCGCGCAGGTCCGAGGGGGCGGCGGCGGACGGGGTGGACCGGGCAGACAGGGCAGGCGGGGCGGACAGAGCGGACGGGACGGACAGGGCGCCGGGAGGGGAGCATGCGCCGGGGGCCGGTCCGGCGGAACTCGCGCCGGTGATCACTGGGGCGCGGCTGGTGGTGCGGGAGTCGGCATGAGGGCGGTGGGGGCGGGGCGGGCCTGATCTGCGGCCGCGCCCCTGCCCTGCCCCCGTGCGGGGCGGCGCTGCTGCCCGGGCACGCAGTTCCGCACCCGGGTGGTGCGGCACCGCCGCCCGGACCACGCAGCTCCGCACCGCGGAATACGGGTACCGTTCCAGGTCATGGGGCCGGAAGCGAAGATCGAAGCCGAGATCACGGTACGCAGGGCACTGGAGCTGCCCGCGCTGCGACGCGGTCTGCCGGAGGTCCTGGCCGGCGAGGACCGGCTGGACCGCCCGGTGCGCTGGGTGCACGCGGGCGAGGTCCCGCATATCGCCTCGCTGCTCAAGGGCGGCGAGCTGCTGCTGACCACCGGGCTCGGGCTGGGTGCCCGGCCGTCCGAACAGCGCGCCTTCATCCGTAAGCTCGCGGACCGCGAGATCGCCGCTCTCGTCGTGGAGCTGGGCTCCCGTTTCGCCTCCCTGCCGGCCGCACTGGTCGACGCCGCACGGGACTGCGGACTGCCGCTGATCCAGCTGCACCGCGAGGTCCCGTACGTCACGGTCACCGAAGCCATCCACACCGAGATCATCAACAGCCACTACGCGCTGCTGCGGCACGCCGACGAGATCCTGCGGCGCTGCACGGATGTGCTGCTGCGGGGCGGCGGCGCTCCCGAGGTGCTGCGGCTGCTGGCCGTCTTCACCGGCAACCCGCTCTGCCTGGAGGCCCCCGACGGCAGCCCGCTGTACGCGGCGGGCCCGGACGCCGACGACGGCCCGGCGGACGCCGACCCGCTGCTGGCCTGGGAGGGCCTGCGCGACACCGGCGTACGCATCGACGTTCCCGGCGGCGGCCATGGCCCCGACGCGGTCCGCGCCCGCCTCGTCCTGCTGCCCGTCAACGCCCCCTTGGCGCCGGTGCACCGGATCGCCGCCGAGCGCGCGGCCGACCTCCTCGCCGTCGTGATGCTCCAGTCCCGTCAGGAGGAGGTGCTCGCCGCCCGCGGCCGCGGCGACTTCCTGGCCGACCTGGCGGAGGGCCGGATCTCCGCCGCCGAGGCGCCCGGCCAGGCCCGCCTGCTGGGCTTCCGCCCCGGCACGGACCCCGTGCTCCCGGTGGTGATGCGGCTGCCCGCCGGCCTTCCCTCCCCCGGCAGCTGGGCGCTGCTCGCCCAGGCTCTGCGCGAGGAGCTCGCCGCCCCCGGGGTGGCCGTGCTCCTCGGCGTACGCCCCGTGGAGGGCCGGGTCCCGATGCTTGTCGCACAGCGCGCGGGCCAGGACCGCGAGGCGCTCGCCGACCGGATCGCCGACGCCCTGCGCGCCGGAGTCGTCCGCACGGGCCTGGACCGGCCGGCCGCACACCGGCCGGTGGTCGTGGTCGGTACACCGGGCGACTGGGCGGCCGCGGGCCCCGGCCTGCGGCATGCCACGGAGGCCGCGGCCGCCGCCCAGGGGCTGCCGGAAGCGCCCTGGTACGACGCGCGCCGCCTGGACATCGAGCTGCTGCTGTGGCGGATGCGCGAACACGGCGAGCAGGGGGTGCTCACCGACTTCGTGGAGCGCGCCATCGGGCCGCTGCTCGCCCATGACCGTGGTGCCCGTCAGCCGCTGCTGCCGACGCTGGAGGCCTATCTGGCCAGCGCGGGCCGCAAGGCGGAGACCGCCCGCGACCTGACGGTGAACCGGCAGACGCTGTACGACCGGCTGGCACGTATCGCTCAGCTGCTGGGCACGGACCTGGACGATCCGCAGACGGTCCTGGGCCTGCGCCTGGCTCTGCGTGCCAGGCGCCATACGGACAAGCCGTAACGGACGGCGGGCCCGGACGCGCGCCCGGCCGCGCCCGGCTGCCGCCATGCCTCGACGCCTCGACGCCTCGACGCCTCGACGCCTCGACCGCTACGACTACGCCGGCCGAACCGGCTGGGTCAATTCGTCGTAGACGCTGAGGACCTGGGTAACGGTGTCGTTCTCGCTGGGCCAGCCGGCGGCCTGGTCGCGGCCCGCCGCGGCGAGGGCATCCCGCCGTACCGGATCGGCAAGGAGCGTGAGCACCGTACGGGCCAGGGCAGCGGCATCGCCGTAACGCACCAGTTCCGCGGCGCGGCCGACCAGTTCGCGGGTGCCTCCGGTGTCGGTGGCGACCAGCGGCACCCCGGCGCGCAGCGCCTCCTGGGCGATCAGCGAGCGGGCCTCCCACCTGCTGGGCAGCACCACCAGGTCGGCGGCGGCGAGGAGTTCGGGCACATCGTCGCGGCGCCCGAGCAACTGGACGGGCAACTGCTCGGCGTCGATCCGCCGCTGCAGTGCCGCCCGCTGCTCGCCCTCCCCCGCGATGGCGACCAGCGGTTGCGGGTCGAGCGCGCACCAGGCGTGCGCCGCGTCCAGCAGGAGGTCATGCCCCTGGCTCGCATCAAGACGGCCGACCGCGAGCAGCAACGGGCGGTCCACCGCGCCCAGTTCGGCCCGCTCCTTGCGGCACGTCCGGTCGTGGTTCCCGAGCTCGGCAGGAGCGCCGCCTGACCGGGGGCGGGGAATCGCGACCGGGGCGAGCCGGGCATCACGCGCGCCCCGCTCGCGCGCCCGGTCCACGAGGTCGGAGCACGCTCCGAGAACGACGGCCGCCGCCCGCGCCACCCGCCGCTCCATCAGATGCACCAGCCCGGCCCGCGCGCCCTCGAGGTGCGCCTTGGTGTGCCAGGTGATGACCAGGGGAACCCGCCGCCCGCCCCGGGGGCCGCGCAGTCCGCGCAACGCCATCGAGGCGCGCAGCCCGGCCCGCAGACCGTGCGCATGCACGAGGTCCGCATCCCAGCAGGCGCTGCGCAGCGAGGCCACGCTCGCCGGATCCGTGCGCGGAGGGACATGTGCGAACCGCGCACCCGCACCGGTGAAGTCGTAGGCCTCCTCGGTTTCCGTCGTGGCGCAAACGGTCACCCGCACCCCGCGCGCGACGAGCCCTTCGGCCAGCGAGCGGACGTGCGCGGCGCTGCCGGCGCTGCCGTGCCCCAGCACCTGGACCGTGCGCAGCGGCGACAACCCGTGCACCGAGGTCGGGGTGCTGATCACGTGGTCGGGCTCCTGGGTCGGGGGCGGGACGGGCCGTACCGGCGAGTCGGTCCGTTTGCTGCGGGGTGCCGCGACGCGGACGAGCCGCCGCCCGCCTGCCCGGCGGACGGGTAGGACGGGGCGAGCACACCCGACACGAACGAGGCGAGCACGCCCGACAGGACGGGGTGGGCACGCCCGCGACTGCGCACCGCGCCCAGGATGCCAGCCCTGCGATGTCAATTCGGCACCGTCGGCCCGCCGTTCCGGTGGGAAGTCTCACCCCGGCACCCACCAGATCACCCACATGGGCGACAAACCGCCCGCGCGGATTAACGGCTCGTTCGAGTGAGTCCACTTCCTGGAGTGCGCCTGCGCCACGGTAGGGGGCGCTTACGCCGTCAGCCGGAGCACACGGGTGTTTGTCCGCATCGGGGGGGGCGGGGGGCGGGGCGGGCGCCCCCCCCCCCCCCCGCCCCCCCCGCCCCCCCCCCCCCCCGGCCCCCCCCGGGCCCGGGCCCCCCCGGCCGGGGCGGGGGCCCGGGCCCCCGCCGCCCCCCCCGCCGGCGGGTGGGGGGGGGGGGGGGGGGGGGGGGGGGGGGGGGGCCCCCCCCCCCCCCCCCCCCCCCCCCGGCCCCAGCGGCCTCAGACCGCCGCGGCCGCCCGGCTGACGCGGTCCCCCGCGGCCGCGGCGGCGACCAGTCCCACGGCGTGTGCGGCCAGTCCCCGGCGACCGTTGCCGGTGACGATGGCCAGGCCGAGCGCTGCGCCGAGGGCGTGCGCCCCGGAGTCCCCCATCATCGTGCGCTCCCCGAGGTCATCGCCGATGACGGCCGCCGCGGCCCCCATGGGCGCTGCGGACAGCGGGCCCGCCGGACCGCGGCGCAGCAGCCCGGGTGCTCCGATGGCCAGGACGGCGCCGGCCGCCCGGCCCGGCCGGACATCCAGAAGGTTCACCAGGTGGGCCGAGCCCGCGATCACCACACCGGCCAGGAGCTTGTCGGCCGGGCGCTCCTTGAGGAGAGCCCCCGCCGCGAGCCCCGCGGCGCCGATCCCGAACAGCTTCACGGCTCCGCTGGTGACTTCCTTGTCCCGGAGTGCCGAGAGGTGCGCCCGGAATCCGCGGCGGGGGTCATCGGCACCGAACACGTCGTCGTACGCCCCGCAGCCCCCGGCGGCCAGTACGGCCAGCGCCGTGGCGGTCCGGGTCCGGGCGGGCAGCCCCGGTGCGGTGGCGGCGGCGAGCGCGGTACCGGTGGCCGTGGCGAGCCCGGCGTGCAGGTTGACGATCCGGCCCGCGTAGTTCTTCCGCTCCCACCGGACGGCGCCACCCGGCGGCCGCTTCCGGAGCGCCGTATACGCGGCCCTGGTCGTCCCTGCCGCCCCCAGAAGTGCCGTGATCCGCCCCAGCACCCTGTTGCCTGCCCCCGCCACCATGTCACTCCCCTCGCCCGGCACCCTGCCGCGCTCACCTCCCGTCACCCTAGAGCGCGCCGCCCCGCACCCACCTGCCGGGACGGCCGGCCTGGCCCTTCGCCCCGGCCGTCACCGGCTGATCGTGGTGCAGTTCCGCGAAGAGCTTCTTCGCCCGCGGTACGTCCCACTTCACGGCGCTGCCCTTGGGGGTCTTGAAGCCGAGGCCGGCGACGGGGACGCGGATGCGGGCGCCGTTGCCGGCCGAGACGCTCTTCATCGCTTCGAAGAGCGAGGTGAGGTTCCACAGGCTCATGTTCTTGTCGACGATGAGTGTGTCGAGGCCCGCGTTCATGGTGGGGTAGATCTTGGACGGGTTGAACAGGGTGCCGGGGGTGGCCGCCTGGTGGGAGAGCGCGGCCAGGAATTTCTGCTGGTTCCGGCTGCGGCCGAGGTCACCCTGAGCCTCCTGGTGACGCTGGCGGACGAATGCGAGCGCGGCACGGCCGTCGAGCGTATGGCAGCCCTTGGTGAGGTTTTCGCCGGACTTTTCGTCCTTGACGGCCTTGTCCAGGCACATCGGCACCCCGCCGACCGCGTCCACGATGCCGACGAAACCCGCGAAGCCGATCTCCGTGTAGTGCCCGATGCGCAGGCCCGTGTTGCGCTCGATGGTCCGTACGAGCAGCTCGGGGCCGCCCCGCGAGAACGCCGCGTTGAGCTTGTCCTTCGACGCGGCGTAATGCTTGCCGGTTTCGGGGCGGGTGTACGGCGGGATGGTCACCCAGGAGTCGCGCGGCAGGCTCATCATCGTGGTGCCGTGGGCGCCGGTGTGCAGCAGGATCATCGAGTCGGTGCGGCGGCCCGCGGCCGCCGAGCCGCCGGTGTGCAGGTCCTTCAGCTGCTTTCCGGACAGGCCCTGGCGGCTGTCGGAGCCCACGATCAGATAGTTGGCGCCCTTGCCCGGTGCCGGCCGGCCGGCGAGCCCGCCGAGGTCGACGTCGCGCGCGAGCTTGGTGTCGGCCCACGTGTAGGTGCCGACGGAGGCGAGCAGGGTCACGGCGAACAGGAGGCCCGAGAGCCGCAGGACCCGGCGACGCCAGGTGGGGCGGGTGGCCGCGGGCCGGGTGCTCCTGCGCACGGGCCCACCGCGCCCGCCGTACGGGCCGGGCAGCCGTGGCTCGATGATCGACTGCTGCGGAGACGGCGCGTGCTGCCGAATCTGCCCTGCGACGGGATGCACCGGCTCGTGCACCGGCTCCCCCGCACCACCGTAGCGGTGGGCGTCAGGGACCCCGTCCAGCCAGTCACTCATGGGCGGACAGTCTGCATGCTCACGTGCCCTTCACCAAATATTCCGCACATCCATCCCACCGGAATGACACTTAGGGGAGAGAGCATGCACTTTGTCCGTTCCAGGGCATTTGCGTGCACCAAGTCTGTGCGGGAGCCCGGGCGCGTAGGGGCCGGAATCACCTCGACGACAGGCTCCGGTACGTCACCGGCTGCCCGATCTGCTGCGCGGCGGTCCCCGAGCGGTGCATCCGGTGCCACTTCAGGCGGGTGCCGAGCAGGAAGGCCACCACGGACTGGATGACGACGAGGTACATCAGCTGCCGGTAGACCAGGAGCTGGAACGGCAGCGCCCACAGCGACCGCAGCTTCTCCCCGTCCAGTCGCAGCGCATAGCCGGCACAGATCAGTTGCACGAGCAGGAAGCCGCACCAGACGCCGGCCGACAGCCAGGGGCCGAGGAAGACCAGCCCGTACAGCGCGAAGATGTCGACGACCGGCGCGAACAGGGGCAGCGCGACCTGGAACAGGACGAGATAGCTCAGTCCGCGGCGGCCGGAGCGCCCGGCCGGGCCCACTTGCACGACGGCCCCGCGGTGCTTCCACATGGCCTGGATCGTGCCGTAGCACCAGCGGTAGCGCTGCCGCCACAGCTGGCTCAGCGAGGTGGGCACCTCGGTCCAGGCCACGGCGGACTCCTCGTACACCACCCGCCACCCCGCCTGCCACAGGGCCATCGTCAGGTCGGTGTCCTCGGCGAGGGTGTCCCCGCTGACGCCGCCGACGCCCATCAGCGCATCCCGGCGGAAGGCCCCGATGGCACCGGGCACGGTCGGCATGCACTCCAGCACCTCGAACATCCGCCGGTCGAGGTTGAACCCGAAGACGTACTCCAGGTGCTGCCACCGGCCCAGCAGACGACGACGGTTGCCGACCTTGGTATTGCCGCTGACCGCACCCACCGCCGGGTGGGCGAGCGGCTGGATGAGGTGGTGGATGGCGTCCCGTTCGAAGACGGTGTCGGCGTCGACCATGACCACGATGTCGTACCGCGCATGGGCCAGGCCGGTGTTCAGGGCTGCCGCCTTGCCCGCGTTGGACTGCCGGATCACCCTCACCCGGGGATCGCCGATCCGGGCGGCGAGGTCCGCCGTGCCGTCCGACGAACCGTCGTCGATCACGATGACCTGCAGCTGCCGGTGGGTCGAGGCGAGCAGCGAACGGACGGTGGACTCGATGCCCGCCGCTTCGTTGTACGCGGGGACCAGCACCGTCACCGGGTCGGTGACCTCGCGCAGCCAGGTCGATCCGGGACGGATACGGGTCAGCCGCCGGACGTGGGTACGGGCGAAGAACACCAGCATCGCCAGCCGCAGCAGTCCCAGTCCGCCCGCAAGGGCGAGCACCCAGGCCATCCCGCTGATGAAAGCGTGCCCCAGGGCCTTGGCCCAGATCAGGGCCGTACCCGACCAGCGCTCGACACCGGAGACCGGCTCGTCGGGCGAGGGCTGGCGGACTCCCGCCGTCACGGTGGTGAACCTGGCCACCTTCGGGTTGTCGAGCAGCTCCTTGCTCCCCAGGTAGGCGAGATCGTTCTGGCCGAACTGCCGGATCACGCCCTGCGACGGATTGCGGAACCACCGGTCGGCGGCGACCAGGGTGTACCCCTCCGCGCCGGCCTTCTGTGCGGCCTTCCATTCGGCGCCGCACATGGTGTCCACCGCAGTGGTCTGCGGCAGCCGCAGCAGCTTGGTGTGGATGCCCGCGCTGCCCGCCAGCACCTTCTGCGTGAGCGACTGCTCCAGCGAGGCGCGCAGCGGCGAGGAGGCGCCCATGGCGGCGCCGGTGTAGGTGTTCGAGCCGATCTCATGTCCTTCGGCCCGGATCCGCCGCACCAGGTCCGGGTGCTGGGCCGCCTGCGCGCCGCGGAGGAAGAACGTGGCGTGGGCGTGGTGCTCGCGCAGCAGGTCGAGCAGCCGGGGTGTCCAGACGGGATCGGGCCCGCCGTCGTAGGTGAGCGCCACCGTACGGGCCGGCACCGCGGACGAGACCGCCTTGCCGTCGTGGAACCGGAGCACCGGGCCGCCCTTGTCGACGGACCTGGGCACGGGGCTGGTGCAGTCCTTGCGCGTCTTCGCGGCATCGACCTCGTGGGTGGTCCAGCCCTCGAAGAGCAGGGCCCCGAACATCACCGGGAGGATCAGGATCAGCAGCAGCCAGTGACCGCGCGGGTCGCGGGACCGCCGGTGCCGGGCCCGGTTCGCGCGGCGTCTCACACGGCCCCCGGGGTGCCGGAGGCCGGCGCCGATGGGGTGCGGCTACGGACAGCGGAGGTCCGGTACGGGGCAGGCGTGACGGTGGCGAGCGGGCTCCGCGAAGCCCCCGCGCGCCCGGCGGAAGCATCGGCGCACGGCCGGCCGCCGCGTATCTTGTGCCGTTTTGCATACCGTCTGGGCTCGCACATGGTGGGCGAGTGTAGTCATGACCGAAGGGAGGTACGCCGCGAAGATCACGAGCGCCCGGCCCTCTGCAGAGGGTGTCCCACCAGCGCAAACGCCGGCGCGGAGAGAGCGGGCGGTCGGCATCGCGGCGGACGCGCCGTGAGCGATGCCACTCGGGCGATGCCACTTTGCGGGCCGGCGTCGGCGCTCGTCCGGCGTCGGCCCACGGCCGGGGCCTAGCTCCCCGTGCGCGCCGTCTCCAGCAGCTCCTCGGCGTGCGCGCGGGCCGTTTCGGAGTCCTCCTGGCCGGCCAGCATCCGGGAGAGCTCACGGACCCGCTCCTCGCCCTCCAGGACCGTGACGCCGCTCCTGGTGACCGACCCGTCGTTCGTCTTCGCCACGAGCAGCTGGCGGTCCGCGAAGGCCGCGACCTGCGGGAGGTGCGTGACGACGACGACCTGCGCCGACTTCGCGAGCCGGGCCAGCCGCCTGCCGACCTCGACGGCCGCCTTGCCGCCGACCCCCGCGTCGACCTCGTCGAAGAGGTAGGTCGGTACGGGGGCGGAGCCGGCGAAGACCACCTCGACGGCGAGCATCACCCGGGAGAGCTCACCGCCGGACGCCCCCTTGGCGATCGGCCGGGGCGGTGCGCCCGGGTGCGGCGCCAGCAGGAGTTCGACCTCGTCGGCACCGGCCGGTCCGTAGGCCACGGTGCGGCCGCCCACCTCGATGCCGTCGGCGTCCTCGGCGACCTCGGTCTGGCGGATCTCGACGGTCACCCGGGCGTGCGGCATCGCGAGTTCGGCGAGTTCGGCGGTGACCGCATCGGCGAAGCGCTTCGCCGACGCCGTGCGGGCATCGGTCAACATTTGTGCCAGTTCGCCCAGTTCGGCGCGCAATGCGTACCGCTCGGCGGCCAGCTCACCGATCCGGTCGTCGTCGCCGTCCAGCTCGGCGAGCCGGGCGGCACTCTCCTCGGACCAGGCCAGCACCGCCGCGATGTCCTGGCCGTACTTGCGGGTCAGATGGTTCAGGGCGGCGCGACGCTCCTCGACCGCGGCGAGCCGCAACGGGTCGGCGTCCAGGCCGTCCGCGTAACTGGCCAACTCGCCCGCCACGTCCGCCATCAGAATGCCGATCTCACCGAGCCGCTCGGCGAGCGCGGAAAGCTCCTGGTCGTGACTGCGTACGGCCTCCAGCGCACGGTGCGCGCCGGCGACCAGGGTCGTGGCGTCGACGCCTTCGGGGTCCTCGGGATTGCCGGCCAGTGCAGCGTGCGCGGCGGTCGCCGCGGAGGCCAGGGCCTCGGCGTGACCGAGCCGCTCGGCCTCGGCGGCGAGGTCGGTGTCCTCCCCGGGCTGCGGCTCGGCCTCCGCGATCTCGTCGAGACCGTAACGCAGCAGATCGGCCTCCTGCGCACGTTCACGGGCCTGCGTCGTCAGCTCGTCCAGCTCGGCGGCGACGCCGCGCAGCCGGCGGTGGGCGGCGGTGTACTTGGCGAGCGGAACGGCGACCGTGTCCCCGGCGTAGCGGTCCAGCGCCTGGCGTTGACGGGCCGGCCGCAGCAGACCCTGCTGGTCGGTCTGGCCGTGCACGGCCACCAGGTCGTCGGCCAACTCCGCCAGCAGACCGACCGGTACGGAGCGGCCGCCCACATGGGCGCGCGAACGGCCCTCGGCGGAGAGCGTGCGGCTGATCAGCAGCGCGCCGTCGTCCAGCTCCGCGCCGGCCTCCTCGGCCCGTACGGCAGCGGGAGAACGGGGGCCGACGCCGATCCTGCCCTCCACGACCGCCGACTTGGCGCCGATCCGCACCAGCGCGGGGTCGGCGCGCCCGCCGAGCAGCAGCCCGAGGCTGGTGACGACCATGGTCTTGCCCGCGCCCGTCTCGCCGGTCACCGCCGTGAAGCCGGGGGACAGCTCGACAACGGCGTCGTCAATGACACCCAGGGACCGGATCCGCATCTCCTCCAACACGGATACGACCTTACGAGGTCCGGGGCCGCCCCGCGACGGCCTCCCCTCACTCCTGCCACCGGCCCTGCGGAAAACCCCCTCGCAAACGGAGGAAATCCTCAGGGTGTGCGGTCACGCTCTGCCGTCAGGCCGGTCACAGAACGGCACGAAAGGTGCGCTCATGTCGAGTGGAGCGACGCACGGCGGCGCTGCGTGGCCGGCGTCCCGCATTCACCGGAACGGTGACCGCACTCGCCGGGACGGTGACCGCACTCGCCGGAACGGTGACCGCACTCGCCGGGACGGTGCCCGCATGCGCCTCATGAGGGACCGCCAGGGGCCGGGGGCCGGGCGCCGGGGGCCGGTTACGACTGGACCGTGCGGCGCAACAGGGCTGTCCACAGGAAAGGTTCGCCGAAGCACGGGGACTCCGGTCCCTCGTCGTGCATGCGACGCAGTTCCACCTCCGACAGACCGGAGAAGATCCGGCGCAGGGACTCCGAGGTGTAGGCGAGGCCGCCGTGGAGGCCGGACTGGCGGTAGAAGTCGGTATCACCGAGTTCGGAGCCCATCCCGCCCGCCGCGAAACAGGTGAGGGCGAGATGCCCGCCGGGTGCCAGCGCCCGGTCGAGGAGGGCGAGGTAGCTGATGCGGCGGTGCGGCGGCAGATGGTGGAAGCAGCCGGAGTCGTAGATCAGGTCGTACGGGCCGGTCAGTGCGGTGTCCGCAAGGGTGAATGCGTCGCCGCACAGGAACCGGACGTCGGCCCCCACTTCGTGGGCACGGTCCTTGGCCCAGGCGATGGCCGCCGGCGAGAGGTCTACGGCATCCACCGCGAAGCCCGCGGAGGCGAGGTGCAGGGCGTTGCGGCCCGGGCCGCACCCGAGGTCCAGGGCGCGCCCTGGACCGATCAGTCCGCGTTCGAGGTAGGAGACCAGGTTCTCGTCGGGCTTCGCCACGAAGAACGGCACCGGCCTGGAGCGGTCCGAGTAGAAGTTGTCCCACCACGAGGCCCCTTCGACCGTCCAGCGGTCAGCCTCCGGCGCGAACAGGCCGTCCAGGAGCTTGAGTACGTCCTCCACGGTGCGGATGCTCCGGTCCGGCCCCTCCCCCGCCTCCAGCCCCTCCCCCTTCTCCTTCTCCTTCTCCATCCCCTCCCCTTTCCCCGTCCGCTCCGCCTTCCCCTTCGGCCGATCATAGGACCGGAGGTCACCACGGCCCGGATACGGAGGTGTGACCGGATGCCGTGACGGACCGGGTGAGCGGATCGGGCGGGGGTGGGAAGGGTGCCGGTCACGGCAGGGGGCGGCGCACCCTCCACGTCCCCGACGAGGGGCGGCACGAGGGCGATCCCCGCCGCGCGGGTCCGTGTTTCTCAGGTGAGGTGCCGACAGCTCCTGGAAACCCCGCCCGGGGCTCAGGCAGGACGGTCCGCCCCTCGTCCCTCCGTCCCCCGTTTCCTCCGTCCCCCGTCTCCTCAGCCCCCGTCACCTCATCCCCCGTCACCTCGTCTGCCGGACGGTTCCTAGTGCGGTGCTCCCCGCCACCCCGCCACCGGGAGGGCGAATTTGGCGACCAGACGATCCGTGAAGGAGGCATGATGCAGACGGGCCAGGCGTACGGGCACCGCGCCGCGGCGGACCTCGACGCGGGCGCCGGCCGGGAGTTCGGTGCTGCGGCGGCCGTCGCACCACAGCACGCCGTGCGGGGTCTTGGGCTGTACCTCGACCGCCAGGACGGAGCGCGGCGAGGTGACCAGCGGCTTGGCGAACAGGGCATGGGCGCTGATCGGGACCATCAGCAGAGCCTCGACCTCGGGCCAGACCACCGGGCCGCCGGCCGAGAAGGCATACGCGGTGGAACCGGTCGGCGTCGCACAGACCACCCCGTCGCCGCCGAAGCGCGAGACGGGCCGGCCGTCGACCTCGGTCACGACCTCCAGCATCCGCTCCCTGGCGGCCTTCTCCACCGATGCCTCGTTCAGGGCCCAATCGGTGTAGACGACACTGCCGTTGTTGCGTACGAGGACATCGAGCGTCATCCGCTCCTCGACCTCGTACGCGCGGGTGACGACCCGGTCGACGACCTTGTCGAGGTCATCGCGTTCGGCCTCCGCGAGGAAGCCGACCCGGCCGAGGTTCACGCCGAGCATCGGGACACCGGACGTCCTGGAGAAGTCCGCACCACGCAGCAGCGTGCCGTCCCCGCCCAGGACCACCAGCAGTTCGCAGCCCTCGGCCGCGCACTGCTCCGACTCGACGCGCTCGACCGACGGCGGCAGCGGCAGATCCGCGGCCTCCTCCGCCAGCACCCGCACTCCGATGCCGCAGCGCAGCAGCCCCTGTACCACGAGTTCGGCGCTGCGGATGGCCGCGGGGCGGCCGGTGTGGGCGAGCAGGAAAACCGTCCGCCCGGCTCCGGTGTTCCCGTGTGCTGCGCTGCCTTCAACTGCCTGGGTAGTGGTCAACGAGGCCCCTCCGCCACTGCACGGTCGACGTCCGCCGGGTCGAGTGCAGGCGCCCCGGCGCGGAGCCACAGAAAGTACTCGACATTTCCCGAAGGCCCGGGCAGCGGGCTCGCAGTTACGCCAAGTACGCCAAATTCCAGTTCGGCGGCACGACGCGCGACCGCCCGCACCGCCTCGGCGCGCAGCTCCGCGCTGCGCACCACCCCGCCGCTGCCCAGCCGCTCCTTGCCGACCTCGAACTGCGGCTTGACCATCAGCACCAGGTCCGCGTCGGGCGCCGCACAACGGGCCAGCGCGGGCAGGACGAGTCCCAGCGGAATGAACGAGAGATCGCCGACGATGAGATCGACGGGCTGGGAGTCGATCTGTTCGAGGGTCAGCTCGCGGACGTTGGTGCGGTCCTTCACGGTGACCCGCTCATCGCTCTGCAGCGACCAGGCGAGCTGTCCGTATCCGACGTCGACGGCCACGACATGACCGGCACCGGACCGCAGCAGGACATCGGTGAAGCCACCGGTCGAGGCGCCCGCGTCCAGCGCCCGCCGGCCCTCGATCTTCAGGCCCAGGGGCACGAAGGCGCCGAGGGCTCCGGCGAGCTTGTGCCCGCCGCGCGAGACATAGTCCGGATCGGCCTCGTCCTCGCGTACGACCACGGCCGCGCTGGTCTCCACCTGAGTGGCCGGCTTGGTTGCGGTCGTCCCGCCGACGGTCACCCGGCCCGCGGCGATCAGCTGGCTCGCGTGCTCGCGGGAACGGGCCAGCTTGCGGCGCACCAGCTCCGCGTCGAGTCGGCGTCGTGCCACTCCTGCCACCTGTGGTTCAGCTCCTGTTGTCGTGCGGCGTCGAGAAAGTCGAGGAAGGTGTGGGCGGCCCGGGGTTCTGGTCGAGGGCGGCCAGCACATCGCGCAGCCCACGATGCACATCCTCGTACACCCGCAGGTGTCCGCTTGCCGGGAGGTGGTCGGCATCGGCGAGGCGGCGCAGCACGGTGTCGACCGCGTCCTCTCCGGTCGGGGTCGTCCCCACGCCGATCGGCTGCGGCTCGGCCGGGCCGCCCGGCTCGGTCACCGCATCCGGCCGGACACCGGCGTCCCGCTCAGCCGGTCCGCCGTCCGGCTCGGCATGGCCGGCCGACGCGGCATGGCCGGCCGACGCGGCTCCGGCAGCTTCCACGGCTTCGGCAGCGTCCACGGCTCCCGCATCCGCCACGGCTCCCGCAGCGGTCGCGGCCCCGTGGCCCTCATGCCCGGACGGCACGGACTCCCGCGGCGCATACTCCCCTGACCGCACGGGCTGCGCTGGCCGCACGGGCTGCGCTGGCGCGGCTCTCCCGGGTGCCTCCGGCTCCGGGCCGGACATCGGCTCTTCCATGCCCCCGACGCTACCTTGGCGAAGGCTGACAAGGACGAACGAGCCGTCCCCGACCTGGCGTATCGTCGCTCACGATGGCAACCCTCGACCAGTGCCGCGCCGCTCTCGACCGGCTGGCCCAGAATCTGTCCTCGGCGGATGGCAACGTCCGGCGCGCGGCCGCGTTCGACCGTTCGCTCAGCTGCCGCATCACGGACCTCGATGTGACCTTCCTCGGGCGGCTGTCCGAGGGCTCCATCCAGGAGGTGACCAGTGTCCCCGGCCCGCCTCCGCACAAGGCCGAGATCCGCCTGTCCATGGCCGGCGACGATCTGCTCGCCCTGGTGGACGGAAAGCTGAATTTCGCCAAGGCCTGGGGCAGCGGTCGCGTCAAACTGGAGGCCGGCCTGCGCGACCTGCTGCGCCTCAGGACGCTGCTGTAGTCGCCTTCTCGCCCTTCGTGTTCCCGGCGGCCCGGTTCCCGGCGGCCTCCTTCCCCTCGACTTCCTTCCCCTCGGCTTCCCGCCTCTCGGTTTCCCGCCCCTCGCCCGCGTCGCCGTCGGCCCGGCCCCCGCCCTGGCCCGTGCGCGGCTTCCGCGCCGGGCCCCGGCCCGCTCCGTTCCCGCCGTCACGGGGCTTGCGCGCGGCCGGGACGACCAGCGGGGTGCCGGTCTCCGGGTCCTCGATGATCTGGCAGCTGAGTCCGAAGACCCGTTCCACCAGCTCCGCCGTGACGATGTCGCCCGGTGCGCCCTCGGCGAGGACCGCGCCGTCCTTCATGGCGATCAGATGGGTCGCGTAACGGGCCGCGTGGTTGAGGTCGTGCAGCACCGCGACCAGCGTCCGCCCCTGCTCCTCGTGCAGCTCCGCGCACAGGTCCAGGACCTCGATCTGGTGCTGGATGTCCAGATACGTCGTCGGCTCGTCGAGCAGGAACAACGGCGTCTGCTGGGCGAGCGCCATCGCGATCCACACCCGCTGCCGCTGCCCGCCGGACAGCTCGTCGACATAGCGGTCGGCCAGCTCGCCGACCCCGGTGGCCGCCATCGACTCCTGGACGATCCGCTCGTCGTCGGCCGACCACTGCCGCAACAGCCCCTGGTGCGGATAGCGGCCCCGCGCCACCAGGTCCGCCACGGTGATCCCGTCCGGGGCGATCGAGGACTGCGGCAGCAGCCCGAGCATCCTGGCGACCTTCTTGGCCGGCAGGGAGGAAATCGCGGAGCCGTCCAACAGCACCGATCCCGTGGCCGGCTTGAGCATCCGCGAGAGCGCGCGCAGCAGCGTGGACTTACCGCAGGCATTCGGGCCGACGATGACCGTGAAGGAGTGGTCGGGGATGGCCACCGAGAGGTTTTCGGCGATGACCCGCTGGTCGTAGGCGAGGGTGACCTTCTCAGCCGTAAGACGGCTCACTTCGGAACTCCTGAGGTTGTCGTTTCTCTGCTGTTGCCCGGCGCATCGCACCGTCATCGTCCGGCGCGCATCGCACCGTCACCGCCCGGCGCTCGCGGCGCCGCCCGGCGCAGCCACGCCGCGCGCGCACCACCGCCCGGCCCGTCCGCTCGCCGCCCCGGCCCGTCCGTCCGTCGCGCCCGCCGTCTCAAATCCGTCCCGCCTTGCGCTCCGTGGCCAGCAGCCACAACAGATAGCCACCACCGAGGACACCGGTCAGCACGCCCACCGGCAGCTGGTCGGCGCCGAAGAGCCGCTGGGCGGCCCAGTCCGCGGCGACCAGCAGCACGGACCCCATGAGGGCGGACAGCAGCAGATTCGGGCCGGGCAGGGGTGCGCCTCTCCCCGCGCCCTTGAGGAAGCGCGGGAGGGACATCCGCCGGGCCAACTGGGGCGCGGTCAGCGCCACGAAGGAGATCGGCCCGGCCGCCGCGGTGGCGGCGGCGACGAGCACGACCGCCGCCAGCAGCACGACGATACGGGTCCGCTCGACCCGTACGCCCAGGGCGCTCGCGGCGTCATCGCCCATCTCCAGCATGCGCAGCGGACGCCCGTGGAACAGCAGCAGCGGGACGAGGACGACGCAGACGGCGGCCAGCGGCCACAGCTGGTCCCAGTCGCGGCCGTTGAGGGAACCGGTCATCCAGGTGGTGGCCCGGGTCGCGTCGACGATGTTCGCCTTGGTCAGGAGGTAGAGCACCATCGCGTAGAGCATCGCGCTGGCTCCGATGCCGACGAGCACGAAGCGGTAGCCGTGGATGCCGCGCTTCCAGGCGAGCAGGAAGATGGCGATGCCGGTGATCACGCCGCCGACGACCGCTCCGGCGGCGACCGCGAAGGTCCCGGCCTGGAAGTAGACGATGGCGACCAGTGCGCCGACGGACGATCCCTGGGCGAAACCGAGGACGTCCGGGCTGCCCAGCGGATTGCGCGAAACGGTCTGGAAGACCGCCCCGGCGATCCCGAACGCGGCACCGACCAACAGCCCCACCAGCACCCGTGGCAGCCGCAGATCCTGCACGATGAACTCCTGGCCCGCGTCACCGCCGCCGGTCAGGGTGGCGATCACCTCGGCCGGGGTCATCGGGTAGTCGCCGGAGCCGATCAGGGCGACGGCGGCCGCCAGCGCGACGGCCAGCAGCACCAGCCCGGCCACCACGGCGGGCACGTCCAGGCGCGCCGAGAGCCCGCCCCTGGTCCGCACCACCGTGACCCGCCGGGCCCGCCCCGCCCGGCCGCGTGCGGCACCGGCCCCCGCCACCGCCTCGGTGCTCTGCCCGGCGCTCTGCTCAGCACTCCTGCCGGCGCTGTGCTCAGCACTCCGCCCGGCACCGTGCTCAGCGCTCTCCTCGATGTTCTCCTCGGTGCCCTTCCCGGGCCGCACAGTCGCACTCACAGCTGGGCCATCCTCCGACGCCGTACGAGATAGATGAAGACCGGGCCGCCGACGACGGCCGTGACGATGCCGACCTGCAGCTCACCGGGCCGGGCCACCACCCTGCCGAGCACATCGGCGCCGAGCAGCAGGACCGGCGAGAGCACCGCGGAGTACGGCAGGATCCAGCGCATATCGGGCCCGGTGATGGCCCGTACGACATGCGGAACCATCAGGCCCACATAGACGATCGGGCCACAGGCGGCGGTCGCCCCGCCGCACAGCAGGGTGACCGCGAGCATCGCCAGTACCCGGGTGCGGGTCAGCCGGGCGCCCAGCGCCCGCGCCTGGTCGTCGCCGAGCGCGAGGGCATTCAGCGGCCGGGCGAGCAGCAGCGCGAGGACACCTCCCACGGCGAGAAATGGCGCGATCTGGCTGACCGTCGGCAGGGTGGCCGAGGCCAGCGAACCCACCGTCCAGAAGCGCATCTTGTCCAGGGCCGCGGTGTCCATCAGATTGACGGCGTTGATGTAGCCGACGAGGACGGCGGTGAGCGCGGTGCCGGCGAGGGCGAGCCGCACCGGTGTGGCGCTGCGGGTGCCGCCGAGGACGTACACCGCGACGGAGACCACCGCGGCGCCGGCGAACGCGAACCACACATAGCCGGTCAGCGAGGTGACGCCGAAGAAGCTGATGGCGGAGACGACCGCGGCCGAGGCACCGGCGTTGATGCCGAGAACTCCGGGGTCGGCCAGGGGATTCCGGGTCAGCGCCTGCATGACCGTGCCGGCCAGGCCGAGCGCGGCACCGATGATCAGGCCGAGCAGGGTGCGGGGAAAACGGACATCGCGGATGACCACGTCGGTGTCGGAGCCGGAGTAGTGGAACACCCCGTGCCACACCTGGTCGAGGGGGATCTGTTTCGCGCCGACGGCGATACCGAGGACGGCGATCACGGCGAGGACGGCCAGGGAGGCCACCAGCCCTGCGGAGCGCAGGAGATGCCGTCTCCGGGGGGCCACGGGGGCCGGGGCCGCTGTTGCTTCGGGAGGACTGTCAACCAACACGATAGTTAGGTTAGCCTACCCTCACGTTGACCAGCCGCCCCTCCCAGAGAGAAGCACAGCCATCATGCGCACCTCCCGTAGCGTCACCCCGTCCCGTCGCGGCATCCTGGCCGCGGGCGGTGCCCTCGGCATCGGCGCCCTGCTCGCCGCATGCGGCGGAGACAAGGACTCGGGCGGCACCAACAGCGGCACCACGACAGGCCCGTGGTCGTTCACCGACGACCGTAAGCAGAAGGTCTCCCTGAAGAACACCCCCCAGCGCATCGTTGCCTTCACCGGCAGCGCGGCCGCGCTGCACGACTTCGGGATCGACGACCAGATCGTCGGCGTCTTCGGCCCCACCAAGCTCAAGAACGGCAAGCCCGACCCGCAGGCGGGCGACCTGGACGTCGACAAGGTCACCGTCATCGGCAACGCCTACAACCAGTTCAACGTCGAGAAGTACGCGGCGCTGCGCCCCGATCTGCTGGTCACCAACATGTACGAGCCGGGCGCGCTGTGGTTCGTACCGGACGACAGCAAGGACAAGATCACCAAGCTTGCCGAGTCCGTCGCCCTCACCTCCTCCCGCGTCCCGCTCGTCAAGATCATCGAGCGCTATGCCGACCTGGCCGCCTCGCTCGGCGCCGATCTGAAGGCCACGAAGGTCACCGACGCCAAGGCCCGCTTCGAGAAGGCCTCCGCAGCGCTGCGCAAGGCCGCCAAGTCCCACCCGGTCAAGGTGCTCGCCTGCTCCGGCAGCCCCGACCTCTTCTACGCCTCCAACCCCGGCATCAACGCCGACCTCATGTACTACAAGTCCCTCGGCGTGGAGCTGATCGTCCCCGACCACCTGGACAAGGGCGGCTACTTCGAGAGCCTGAGCTGGGAGAACGCCGACAAGTACCAGGCCGACGTCCTCCTGCTGGACAACCGGACGGCCACCCTCCAGCCCAAGGACCTGGCCGCCAAGCCCTCCTGGTCCAAGCTGCCCGCCGTCAAGGCCGGCCAGATCACCCCCTGGTCGAGCGAGCCGCGCTTCTCCTACGCGGGCGCCGCGCCGCTCATCGAATCGCTCGCCAAGGCGATCGAGGGCGCCAAGAAGGCCAACTGACGTACGGCCGCGGCGATCGGCGCCCGCGAGCCGTAGCCGCCCGCCGCGGCCTCACCCGCCCCCACCACCGTCCCGGGAGGTTCCCGCATGACCACGACCGTCGCCCCCTCCACCGCACCGTTCCGCTTCTTCGATGTGCACGTCGTCCGGTCCCAACGGCTGAGCCCCTCCATGGTGCGGATCACCTTCGGCGGCGAGCGGCTCGCGGAACTGGCCTCCGGTGGTCGCGACCAGCGCTTCAAGCTCTTCCTCCCGCAGCCCCACCAGGACCGGCCGGTCTTCGACGACACCGGCGACGGCTGGTACACCGCCTGGCGGGCACAGGATCCGGCCGAGCGTGCGGTGATGCGCTCGTACACGATCCGCGAACAGCGCTATGAGCCATGGGAGTTCGATGTCGACTTCGCGCTGCACGGCGCCGGGCCGGACACCGCCGCCACGGCGGGCGGCCCCGCCTCCCGCTGGGCCGCCCGGGCCCGGCCCGGAGACCGGCTGACCGTCCTCGCCCCGGCCGTCGAGGACAACGGCGGCGTCGACTTCCGGCCACCGGCAGGCACCGACTGGATTCTGCTCACCGGCGACGAGACGGCGCTGCCCGCGATCGCCGGCATCCTGTCCTGGCTCTCCCCCGGCACCCGGGCCGAGGTCTGGATCGAGATCGCGCACGAGGACGACCGGCAGCGGCTTTCGACCTTTGCCGATGCCGACATCCGCTGGCTCGTCCGGGACGAGGCGAGCGCCGCGCGCGGCGAGCCGGTGCTCGACGCGCTGCGCGCCGCCGAACTGCCGGAGGGCAGCCCGTACGCCTGGGTCGCCGGCGAGGCCGGGACGGTCAAGGCGGTGCGCAGGCACCTCGTCCGCGAGCGCGGCATCGACCGCAGGGCGGTGAAATTCACCGGCTACTGGCGCCGCGGCGCCACCGAGGAGGAGCTGATCGCGGAGCTGACCGCCACGGCGACGGCGGCGGCGACGACGACGACGACGACAACTGAGAGCGAGAACTCAGGGCAAGGACTGAGGGCAAGAACTGACGGCGAGGACTGACGAACCCGCCAGGGGCCCGGGCCGAATGCGCCGGACCGAATGCGCCGGACCGAAAGAACCGGGCCGAAAGAACCGGACCACAAGGCCCGGCCCCACCTCACCCTCCCGATCCCGCCCCACCTCACCCGCCCGATCCGCCCCACCTCACCTCCCGATCCGCCCCAGCGCCTTCCCCGCATCCGCCCCGCAACTACCGTCCCCGGCAGCCGTCCAGGCCGCCGCGCACAGCGCCCGCAGCCCGTCCAGCGGCGTCCCCTCGCCCGTCACGGCGAGCGCGCCGTCGGCCACCTCGGCCCGCCAGCCGCCGCACCGGAACCCGCCGTCGTCCGCGGCCACCTCCGGCTGCGGCGCCAGCAGCCCGCGCAGATCCTCGTCCACGTACGCGGGACGGTGCTGCGGCGGGGCGGCCAGCAGCTCGGCGGGGGTGGTGACGCCGGTGAGCACCAGCAGCGAGTCGACCTCGCCGTTGGTGGCGCCCTCGATGTCGGTGTCGAGCCGGTCGCCGATCACCAACGGCCGCCGTGCACCGGTGCGCAGCACCGTCTCCCGGTGCATCGGCGGCTGCGGCTTGCCCGCCACCTGCGGCGAGCCGCCCGCGGCGGTCCGGACCACCTCCACCAACGCACCGTTGCCGGGGGCGATTCCCCGCTCCTTGGGGATCGTCAGATCGGTGTTGGACGCGAACCACGGCACCCCGCGCTGCACCGCATACGCGGCCTCCGCCAGCCGCTCCCAGTCCAGCGTGGGGTCAAAGCCCTGCACCACCGCCGCCGGGTCGTCATCCGCGGAGCGGACGGGCTCAAGCCCGCGCTCGCGCAGCGCCACCCACAGTCCCTCACCACCGACGGCCAGCACCCGCGCGCCCGCCGGCACCTGCTCGGAGATCAGCCGCGCCACCGCCTGGGCCGACGTGATCACATCCTCCGGACCGGTCGGCAGCCCGAAACCGGACAACTGATCGGCAACGGCCTGCGGAGTCCGTGCGGCGTTATTGGTCACATAGGCGAGGTGCATCCCGCCGTCCCGCGCACTCGTCAGCGACTCCACGGCATGGGCGATGGCCTGCCCGCCGGCGTAGACGACGCCGTCCAGATCCAGCAGCGCCGTGTCGTACGCCTCGCTCAGCGGGCGCCGGCACCCGTCGGGCCGCCTGCGAACCTGCTCGTTCATGCCGTCTCGCTCCTCGCTCCCACACGCCGTTCGAAGGGATCCGCCGGGTACCGGACGCGCGCTCACCGCGCCGCCCGATACACCGTTTCTCCCCCTCGCGCCTACCGATATTTCCAGCCACGCACGGGCCGTCCCCCGATCTTCCCTCATCGGCCCGGCGGCATAGCATTCTTCAATGACCAGTACCGACGGCCTCCGCCTCCTTCCGTTCCGCGGACTGCGATACGACCGCGACCGGGTCAGCAGCCTGACCGCTGTGACGTCCCCGCCGTACGACGTGGTGGTGCGGCCGGATGGCGTGCGCCACTTGGAGACCGCCGACCCGTACAACATCGTCCGGCTGATCCTGCCGCACGCCGCGGACCCCACCACCCGCCACCGCCAGGCCGCCGACACCCTGCGCCGCTGGCGCGCCGAGGGCGTACTGAGGCAGGACGCCGAGCCCGCGCTGTACGTCTACGAGCAGCGCTCCGGCGAGGTGCTGCAGCGCGGACTGATCGGGGCGCTGGGCCTGGACGGCCCGGTGCTGCCGCACGAGGGTGTCATCCCGGAAGTGGTCGAGGACCGGGCCGCCCTGATGCGTGCGGCGGCCGCCAATTTCGAGCCGTTGCTGCTCTCGTACCGCAGCCAGGGCACCGCGACCGGCGCCGCTGCGGTCATCGAGCGCACGGTGGAGCGCGACCCGTTGCTGGCCACCACCACCGAGGACGGCTTCGCGCACCGCCTGTGGGCGGTCACCGACCCCGCCGAGCTCACCGCCATCGACGACGATCTCACCCGCCGGCAGGCGCTGATCGCCGACGGCCACCACCGCTGGGCGACCTATCAGCGGCTGTACGAGCAGCAGCCCGGCGCCACCGCCGCCTCGCCCTGGGCCTCCGGCCTGGTGCTGCTGGTGGACACCGCCCGCTACCCGCTCCAGGTCCGCGCGATCCACCGCGTACTGCCGCATCTGCCGCCCGCCAAGGCGCTGGCGGATCTGGCCGGCGCCTTCCGGGTCCGTACCCTGCCGGGCGAGCTGTCCGCCGCCCTGGAGGCCCTGGAGGAGACGCCCGGCACCGCCTTCGTCCTCGCCGGCGGGCCGGACTCCTTCCACCTCCTGGACCGTCCCGACCCCGGGCTGCTGGACCGTACGATCCGCCGGGACCGGCCCGAGGCCTGGCGGCGGCTGGACGCCACGGTGCTGCACTCCGTCCTGCTGGACGAGGTCTGGCACATCCCCGACCACCCGTCGGACATCAGCTATCTGCATCACTCCGGCGCCGCCGTCGAACAGGCCGCCCGGCACGGCGGCACCGCGGTCCTGATGCGCGCCACCTCCGAGGAGACGGTCCGTCAACTCGCGGAGCACGGCGTGACGATGCCGCGGAAGTCCACCTCGTTCGGCCCCAAGCCCGCCACGGGCCTGGTCCTGCGCATCCTGGACGACCACCGGAACTGAACCTCCCGGGCCGCCGCCCCTCCACGGCACCCCACACCCCACCCGAAGCGACATTAGGTTAGCCTTACCTAACCACGTCGCACGGGTGGGTCTCCCTGCCCCTGCGCGCCCTCCAGCCTGCGCAGGACGTGGTCAAGTCCGCACCAGGGAGGACACCTTCATGGATCTCCTCGCGCGCCCCGCCGAGGAACCGGCCGACAGCCGGACATACCTGCTCAACGAGAAGACGGCCGAGCGCTACCACAGCGCGGTCACCGAGAGCGTCACACGGATCAGCGCCAAAATCTCCGGCACCACCCGCCCGTTCACCGGTATCACCGTCGACGGCCTCACGCCCGCCGTCATGGGCGTCGACCTCGACGCACCGCTGCACGACGCGACCGCCGCGCTCGACGAACTCGAAGAGGTCTACCTCCGCGACGCCGTCTACTTCCACCATCCGCGCTACCTGGCGCACCTCAACTGCCCCGTGGTGATTCCCGCTCTCGTCGGCGAGGCCGTGCTCTCCGCCGTCAACTCCTCCCTGGACACCTGGGACCAGAGCGCCGGCGGCACGCTCATCGAGCGCCGGCTCATCGACTGGACGGCCGAGCGGATCGGCCTGGGCGCAGCGGCCGACGGGGTCTTCACCAGCGGCGGCAGCCAGTCCAACCTCCAGGCCATGCTGCTCGCCCGTGACGAGGCCTGCCGCCGCGCGCTGGCCGCTGACGGCGCACCGTCCCCCGGGCTCCCCACTCCGTTCGAGCAGGGGGGACCCCCGGCCGCCCGTCTCACGGACGTCCTGCCCCGGCTGCGGATCCTCACGTCCGAGTGCAGCCACTTCAGCATCCGCAAGTCGGCCACCCTGCTGGGGATGGGCGCGGAGGCCGTCATCACCGTCCCCAGCGACGAGAGCAAGCGGATGCGCACCGACAGCCTGGCCGCGGAACTGGCACGCTGCCACCGCGACGGCCTGATACCCATGGCCGTCGTCGCCACCGCCGGCACCACCGACTTCGGCTCCATCGACCCGCTCCCCGAGATCGCCGGCCTGTGCGCCGGCTACGGCGCCTGGATGCATGTCGACGCCGCCTACGGCTGCGGCCTGCTGGTCTCCCGCCGCCGCGCACTGCTGACCGGCATCGAACACGCGGACTCGGTGACCGTCGACTACCACAAGTCCTTCTTCCAGCCGGTCAGTTCGAGCGCCGTGCTGGTCCGCGACCGGGCCACGCTGCAGCACGTCACCTACCACGCGGACTATCTCAATCCGCGCCGTATGGCGGAGCAGCGCATCCCCAACCAGGTCGACAAGTCGATCCAGACGACCCGCCGCTTCGACGCCCTCAAGCTCTGGCTCACCCTGCGCATCATGGGTGCCCGGGCCGTCGGGGAACTCTTCGACGACGTCATCGACCGCGCCGCCGAGGCCTGGAAACTCCTCCACGACGACCCCCGCTTCTCCGTCGTCGTCGAGCCCCAGCTGAGCACCCTGGTCTTCCGCTACGTCCCCGGCACCGACCAGGACCCCGAACTCGGCGACCGGGTCAATCTGCACGCCCGGGAGGCCCTGGCCGCCTCCGGTGACGCGATCGTCGCGGGCACGGTCGTCGACGGCCGCCACCACCTCAAGTTCACCCTGCTCAACCCGGAGACGACGGTGGGGGACATCGCCACCGTCCTCGACCTGATCGCCGAACACGCCGGCAGCTTCCTCGCCGAGCAGCCGCGGCCGGCGCTCAGCGCGCGCTGACCCTCCCCACCGGCCCCCACCGCAGAACGCCCCACCACAGACCTCCCCCATCGGAGACCTCGTGTCCGCCCCTTACGACTTCATCGCCATCGGCCTCGGCCCGTTCAACCTGGGCCTGGCCTGCCTGACCGAGCCGATCGACGGACTCGACGGCCTGTTCCTGGACGACAAAGCCTCCTTCGACTGGCACCCCGGCATGATGCTGGACAGCAGCCACCTCCAGGTGCCGTTCCTGGCCGACCTGGTCACCCTCGCCGACCCCACCTCGCCCTTCTCGTTCCTGAACTACCTCAAGGAATCAGGGCGGCTGTACCCGTTCTACATCCGCGAGAGCTTCTATCCGCTGCGCGCCGAGTTCAACGACTACTGCCGCTGGGCGGCCGGCAAACTGGACAACGTCCGCTTCGCCCACCGGGTCACCCGCGTCGAGTACGACCCGAGCGCCGAGCTGTACGTCGTCCACGCCGAGCACCTCCCCACCGGCGACCGCACGACCCACCGGGCCCGCAAGCTCGTCCTGGGCACCGGCACCCCGCCCTACCTCCCCGACGCCTGCCAGGGCCTGGGCGGCGACCTGCTGCACAACGCCGGCTACCTGGACGCCAAGCCCGCCCTCCAGGCCAAGGAGAGCATCACCCTGATCGGCAGCGGCCAGAGCGCCGCCGAGATCTACTACGACCTCCTCCAGGACATCGACAGCCACGGCTACCACCTGACCTGGGCCACCCGCTCCCCCCGCTTCTTCCCCCTCGAATACACCAAGCTCACGCTGGAGATGACCTCACCGGAGTACGTGGACTACTTCCACGCCCTCCCGCCGGCCACCCGCGACCACCTCAACGCCACCCAGAAACACCTCTACAAGGGCATCGACTCCGCCCTGATCAACGACATCTTCGACCTGCTCTACCAGAAGAACCTGGCCGGCCCCGTCCCCACCCGGCTGCTCACCAACACCGCGCTGCACCGGGCCGGTTACGACGAGGCGAGCGGTACCTACACCCTCGGCCTGCGCCAGGAGGAACAGGGCACCGACTTCACCCTCGACACCCAGGGCCTGATCCTCGCCACCGGCTACCGCTACCGCGTACCGGACTTCCTCGCCCCCGTCCACGACCGGATCGCCTGGGACGACGCCGGCCGCTACGACGTGGCGCGCAACTACAGCATCGACACCACCGGCCACGGCATCTATGTGCAGAACGCCGAGCTGCACACCCATGGCTTCGTCACCCCCGACCTCGGCATGGCCGCGTACCGCAACGCGTGCATCATCCGCGAGCTGCTCGGCCGCGAGCACTACCCGGTCGAAAAGACCGTCGCCTTCCAGGAATTCGCCGCCCCGGCCGGCCCGCACCACCTCATGGAGACCCCGGCATGAGCGCTCCGCTCTTCACCCGTACCGACCCCGCGCTGGGAGAATTCTCCGTGCGCCCGGTCGACCCGCCCGCCGACGCCGAGCTGCTGCACCGCTGGGTCACGCACCCCAAGGCCGTCTTCTGGCTGATGCAGGAGTGCGACCTCGCCGCGGTCGAGAAGGAGTTCACGCGGATAGCCGCCGACCCCTTCCACGACGCCTTCCTCGGCCTGCACAACGGCACCCCGGCCTTCCTCATGGAGCGCTACGACCCCGCCCACCGGGAGCTGGTCGGCATCCACGCCGCCGCACCCGGCGACGTCGGCATGCACTTCCTGTCGGCCCCCACCGACACCCCGGTACACGGCTTCACCCGGGCCGTCATCACCACCGTCATGGAGATGCTCTTCGCCGACCCGGCCACCCGCCGCGTGGTCGTCGAACCCGACGCCTCCAACACCGCCGTCCACGCCCTCAACAAGGCCGTCGGCTTCGAGATCCAGCGCACCGTCTCGCTCCCCTCCAAAGACGCCTACCTCAGCACCTGCACCCGCGAACAGTTCCTGGCCACCAGAGGAGACCACCGATGACCGCCGGCAACGGGCCGACCGCCCAGGACGCCGTCGCCCACCTCACCCCCGCGCTGTGGGCCCGCGCCAACCGCCTGCTGATCCGCAAGGGGCTCGCCGAGTTCGCCCATGAGCGGCTGCTCACGCCTCAGCGCCTGCCGCAGGACGACCACTACTGCATACCCAGCGACGACGGCACCACCGCCTACCGCTTCGCCGCCCGCCGGCAGGCGCTGGACCACTGGCAGGTCGACGCCGACAGCATCACCCGCCACCGCGGTGACACCGAACTCCCCCTGGACGCGCTGGAGTTCTTCATCGAACTGCGCGAAGCCCTGGGCCTCGGCGAGGACATCCTGCCGGTCTATCTGGAGGAGATCAGCTCCACCCTGTCCGGCACCGCCTACAAACTCGCCGCCGGCCTGCCCAGCGCCGCCGAGCTCGCGAAGTCACCGTTCCAGACCATCGAGACCGGTATGACCGAGGGCCACCCCTGCTTCGTCGCCAACAACGGCCGCCTCGGCTTCGGCATCCACGAGTACCACGCCTACGCCCCGGAGACCGCGAGCCCGCTCCGGCTGATCTGGCTCGCCGCCCACCGCGACCACGCCACCTTCACCGCCGGCGCCGACCTCGACTACGACACCCTCGTACGCGACGAGCTCGACGACGCCACCCGCACCCGTTTCACCACCACCCTCACCACCCTCGGCCTCGACCCCGACGACTACTACTTCTTCCCCACCCACCCCTGGCAGTGGTGGAACAAGCTCTCCATCACCTTCGCCGCCGAGGTCGCCCGGCAGCGCCTGGTGTGCCTGGGCCCCGGCGACGACGACTACCTCGCCCAGCAGTCCATCCGCACCTTCTTCAACACCACCAGCCCCACCAAGCACTACGTCAAAACGGCCCTCTCCGTCCTCAACATGGGCTTTATGCGCGGCCTGTCCGCCTCCTACATGGAGGCCACCCCGGCCATCAACGACTGGCTGGCCCGCCTGATCGCCGCCGATGACACCTTCCGGGCCGCCCGTTTCTCGATCATCCGCGAGCGCGCCGCCATCGGGTACCACCACCGCCAGTACGAGGCCGCCACCGCCAAGGGCTCCCCGTATCTGAAAATGCTCGCCGCCCTGTGGCGCGAAAGCCCGGTACCCACCGTCGAACCGGGCCAACGGCTGGCCACCATGGCCTCGTTGCTGCACCTCGACGACGAGGGCGGCTCGTTCGCCGCCGCCCTGATCGAGGAGTCCGGCCTGGAGCCCGCGCGCTGGCTCCGCCGCTACCTCGACGCGTATCTCACCCCCGTCCTCCACGCCTTCTACGCCTACGACCTGGTCTTCATGCCGCACGGCGAGAACGCCATCCTGGTCATCGAGGACGGCGCGGTGGACCGCGTGATCTTCAAGGACATCGCCGAAGAGATCGCCGTCATGGACCCGCACGCGGTCCTGCCCCCCACCGTCGAACGCATCCGCGCCGACGTCCCCGAGGACAAAAAGCTCCTCTCCGTCTTCACCGACGTCTTCGACTGCTTCTTCCGCTTCCTGAGCGGCACCCTCGCCGACCGCGGCGTCCTCGACGAGGACACCTTCTGGCGCACGGTCGCCGCCTGCGTCACCGACTACCAGGCCACCGCCCCCCACCTGGCCGACAAGTTCCAGCAGTACGACATGTTCACCCCCGAGTTCGCCCTCTCCTGCCTCAACCGCCTCCAGCTGCGCAACAACCAGCAGATGGTCGACCTCCAGGACCCCGCCGGCGCCCTCCAGCTCATCGGCACCCTCCGCAACCCCATCGCCCCCTACGCACCGGCCCCCTGACCCGCACCGGAAAGGAAGAAGGGCGGGCCCCCATCACGGGGACCCGCCCTTCTTCTCACCTCAGCTCATCACGAAACGAGCCGCCGACTCAGCCCTTCGCCGGGCCCTCGTCGTCCCGCGCACCGTCATCGTCCCGTGCCTCGTCGCCTTCGACCGCCTCGTCCACCTCGGCCGCCGCATCCACCTCGTCGGCCTCCTCCAGCGCATCGGTGAACTCCACCCCGTCCAGCTCCGCGAGCCGGTCCGAGGCATCCGTGGTGCCGCCCTGGTCGGCCTCCAGCGCCCTGGCGAACCAGTCGCGCGCCTCGCTCTCACGCCCGACCGCCAGCAGCGCATCCGCGTACGCGTACCGCAGCCGCGCCGTCCACGGGTGCACCGCACTCGACGCCAGCTCCGGGCTCTGCAGCGTCACCACCGCGGCGTCCGCCTGCCCCATGTCCCGCCGGGCACCCGCCGCAACCAGCCGCATCTCGACCTGTCCGGCCCGGTCCAGCTTCTGGACCTCCGGCTCACCGGCCATGGCCATCGCCTTCTCCGGCCGCCCCAGACCGCGCTCACAGTCCGCCATGACGGGCCACAGCTCCGCGCTGCCGGTCATCCGCCGTGCCGCCCGGAACTCCGCCAGCGCCTCGCTGTACTTGCCGACCGCATACGCCGCAAAGCCCGCGGCCTCACGCACCGCCGCAACCCTGGACGCCAGCCGCAGCGCCACCCGCGAGTACCCGTACGCCTTCTCCGGGTCCTCGTCCAGCAGCTTCGCCACCATCACCAGGTTCTTGGCGACATCCTCGGCAAGCGTCTTCGGCAGGCTCAGCAGTTCCTGACGCACATCCTTGTCGATCTCGTCACCGGTGACATCCTCCGGAATCGGCAGCCGCTTGATCGGCTCCCGGTCCCGGTCCCGCCGGTCATCGCGCCGATCGTCCCGGCGGTCATCCCGCCCGAGCCCCGCGCCATACGGCCGACGCCCACGCTCATCGTCCCTACGGAACCCACCCCGGTCACCACCGCGGTCGTCCCGCCGCGGCCCGCGGTCGTCCCGCCGGTCACCACCACGGAACCCGCCACGCTCGCCACCGGACGGCCGGTCGTCCCTACGGAACCCGCCACGGTCCCCACCGGACGGCCGGTCGTCCCTACGGAAACCACCACGGTCGTCCCGCCGGTCGCCACCGCGGTACCCACCACGGTCACCACCGGACGGCCGATCATCCCTACGGAAGCCACCACGATCGCCACCGGACGGCCGGTCATCCCGCCGGAACCCACCCCGGTCATCCCTGCGGTCGCCACCACGGAACCCGCCACGCTCGCCACCGGACGGCCGGTCGTCCCTACGGAAACCACCCCGGTCACCACCCCGGTCACCACCACGGTCGTCGCGCCGGTCGCCACCGCGGTACCCACCACGCTCGCCACCGGACGGCCGGTCGTCCCTACGGAAACCACCACGGTCACCACCGCGGTCGTCCCGCCGGTCGCCACCGCGGTACCCACCACGGTCACCACCGGACGGCCGATCATCCCTACGGAACCCGCCACGGTCCCCACCGGACGGCCGATCATCCCTACGGAAACCACCGCGCTCGCCGCCCCGGTCATCCCGCCGCTCGTCACGCCGGAAGCCACCACGATCGCCACCCGAGGGACGGTCATCACGACGGAAACCACCCCGGTCCCCGCCACGGTCCCCGCCGCGGTCGTCGCGACGGTCGTCCCTGCGGAACCCGCCGCGCTCCCCACCACGGTCGTCGCGCCGGTCGCCACCGCGGTACCCACCACGGTCACCACCCGAGGGACGGTCATCACGACGGACACCGGGGCGGTCTCCACCCCGTTCATCCCGCCGGAATCCACCGCCACGCTCATCATCGCGACGCGGCCCACGCGGCCGGTCGTCACGGCGTTCTCCCCCACGGAAGCCGCCACGGTCACCACCGGACGGCCGGTCATCACGACGGAAACCAGTGCGGTCCCCACCACGGTCACCACCGCGGTTGTCCCGCCCCGCGTAACCGCCACCGCCGCCGGCCGGGCGACCGCCGCGGTCGTTGTCCCGACGCGGCCCCCGGTCGTCACGCCGGAAACCACCGCGGTCACCGTCGTCGCGCCGCTGCGGCCGGCGCTCCGAACGATCGTCGGAAGAGTTGGTGGACATCGACGTGACTCCTGTCATCGGTACTGCATTCATTCTCACGCACCGATGAGTTCGGCGCGCTTCGGCATAAAAACAAAAAGGACCCTTGGCCCCAGCATGAACGCTGGGACCAAGGGTCCTGAAAGATTGTTCGGCGGCGTCCTACTCTCCCACAGGGTCCCCCCTGCAGTACCATCGGCGCGGAAAGGCTTAGCTTCCGGGTTCGGAATGTAACCGGGCGTTTCCCTAACGCTATGACCACCGAAACACTATCGGGCCGCCCCGCAGAGCGGGAAATCGACACTTAGCGAACAAGCACACTTTTTAGTTAAAGAGTGAAACTTGGTTCAACCAGCGATTGCGACTGTTCGCAACCCGGGAACCACACAGTGGACGCGAGCAACTGAGGACAAGCCCTCGGCCTATTAGTACCAGTCAACTCCACCCGTTACCGGGCTTCCATATCTGGCCTATCAACC
>NZ_JBIBVF010000025.1:0-156236 GCF_043080045.1 Streptomyces sp. NPDC015125 | reverse complement strand
CGGACCACAAGGACTACCTGCACCGCGGCGGTCGTACCGCCCGGGCCGGCGAGTCCGGCAGCGTCGTCACCCTCGTCCTGCCCAACCAGCGCCGCACCATGAATCGCCTGATGGCGGACGCGGGCATCACCCCGCAGTCCACCCAGGTCCGCTCCGGCGAGGCCGAGCTGAGCCGTATCACCGGCGCCCAGGCCCCCTCCGGCATCCCGGTCACCATCGCCGCACCGGTCGTCGAACGCGCCAAGCGCAGCGGCTCCTCCACGCGCGGCCGCCGCAGCCGCCCCGCCCAGGCCCGCCGTGCCGCCGGGGCAGCCCGGACCGCGACACCGACGGGGCGGCAGACCTCCTCGGCCCCGGCCGCCTAGGCCGGTCCCGGACGATCACGTTCAGCTACCCCCAGGCGGACTGCTCCGGCAAGGCACCCGGCGACGTCGGGCCGTCGCCGGGACCACAGGTCAGGGCGACGTCGGGCCTCGCCGGGACCACAGGTCAGGGCGACGTCATGCCCTCGCCGGGACCACAGGTCGGCGACGACATGGTCGTCGACCTGGCCCTGTCCGTTCTCATCGGGGTCCGCGTCGGCCATCTCCTCGTCCGTGACGAGGACGCGCACGCCCCGGGCGTCGTCGTCCTCACCCGTTCATCCCTCTCCGCCCCGGCCGGCGACCCGTTTCCGGCTTCTCTTTGACCTTGTGGAGGCACCATGCGCGTCGTCATCGCCCGCTTCCCCTTCGACCTGCTCAAGACCGAGGTGCAGGAAGCGATGAAGGGCATCACACCCGAACCCGTCACGGGCGAGTCCGTGCTCATCGGCCGCCGCCATTACCCCGTCAAGCAGGTCGGGGAGATCATCACCCGGCAGGACCGCCGTGACTTCTCCGCCGGTGAAGTGACCCGAGCCCTGCGCCGCCTCGGCTTTGTGTGCCGCCCGGCTGCCGCGCTCGTGCCACCGACCGGTCTCACAGCACTGGAGACGGCGTCGGCCTTGCTGGGGCACCCGGCCGGGGCCTGACCGGACCGCCGTGGGCACAGAATCCGCCCACGGCCCCTGCCTTGCCATGCCAGGCCCGGCGGTCCGGGCCGGCCACCCCAAGCGCTGTTGCGGGGTGACTCCTGGCGTGGCTACCTGGTGGTCAGCGAGGCCCAACAGTCCGAAGGAGGCCGGAAGCCGTGTCCCGCGACGCTGCCGAATCCGGAAGTGTGCCCCTCGCCCCGGTGAGGGGGGAATGTGCTCCGGCCGGCCAACCCCGCGGAGCGCACCGTGACAGTGCCGGGGAGGGCCCTCACCCGATGGCCGCTCTGGCGGAGCGGGCGGCCGACCTGGTGGAGCCGATGAAGCCAAAGCTTCGCGGCTGGCTCCACGCCGCAACGGTCCCCGCCGCGCTGATTGCAGGCGTCGTCCTCATCCGCCTGGCCCGGACCCCGCAGGCCACCCTGGCCTGCACCGTGTACGCCGTCTCCGCCTTGCTGCTGTTCGGGACGAGCGCCCTCTACCACCGCGGTACCTGGGGGGCGCTCGGCGAGGCCGTTCTGCGCCGTCTCGACCACGCCAATATCTTCCTCATCATCGCCGGCACCTGCACCCCCCTGGCCGTGCTCCTCCTCCCTTCGGCTCAGCGGCCCGTCCTGCTGTGGATCGTGTGGACGGGGGCGCTGGTCGGCATCGCCTTCCGCGTCCTCTGGGTCGGAGCTCCCCGCTGGCTGTACACCCCCTGCTACCTGGCCCTGGGCTGGGCACCGGTGCGCTACCTGCCCGACTTCCTGCACACCGGCGGAGCGGCCGTACTCACCCTGATCGTGACGGGCGGTCTCCTCTACAGCGTGGGCGCGGTGGTCTACGCCCTCCGGCGCCCCGACCCCTCGCCTCGCTGGTTCGGCTTCCACGAGGTCTTCCACGCCCTGACAGTGGCAGGCTTCACCGCGCACTACCTCGCCATCTCCCTCGCCGTCTGCTGACCACAGCGGTGTGCCGGCTCGTGGGCCTCGTCAGTCCATGTCCCGATGGTCCGCCCGCCCCGTTGGTCCGCCCGTCCCCGATGGATCAGCGGCGCGGAGCCACGGACGCTGCCGCGAGGTCAGCGGCCCTCGACCGCGGTGCGCGGCCCGGCCGGCGTCGGGCTGACGGCGAAGAGCTCCGGCGACGATATCGACGGAGCTCGTCTGCGTGGCTGCTGTGGGTGAGCTGTGGGCGCCGGCCTGTCCGACGCCGACGGAAGGTCCCCGGGGCGGCGGCCGTGCGCGGGCGCGGGAACGGAGTTCAGACGTCGGTTTCGAGGCGGGGCCCGGAGGGTGAAGTGCGGAGTTCTTCGTTGATGCGCCGAGCTTCGTCGAGCTGGTCTTCGAGGATGACGATGCGGCAGGCGGCGTCGACGGGGGTGCCCTGGTCGACGAGTTCGCGGGCGCGTGCGGCGATACGCAGCTGGTAGCGGGAGTACCGGCGGTGGCCGCCCTCGGAACGCAAAGGCGTGATCAGCTTGGCCTCACCGAGGGCCCGCAGGAAGGCGGGGGTGGTGTCGAGCATTTCGGCGGCTCGCCCCATGGTGTAGGCGGGGTAGTCCTCGTCGTTGAGACGGTCGTGCGAGATATCTGCGGTCATTTGCACCTCTGAATCGGGGGAATGCATCGTGGGGCCCTGGTGCCGAACACGCACCAGGGCCCCGAGGGATTTGAACACCATCTGCCGGCTTACTGCGGAGCCGGCCTTCTGTTTCCGCACCGTCGCCCGGGAGAGGGCGGGAAGTGCGGGGATCGCGGATGCGTGACCGGGGACCACCTTCCAATCCGGGGCCTGCGGTACCCGAGCGGCTCACTTCCTCGCCCGGGCGATCCTGATGGCGTCTGCCTCCTTCTCTTCCTTCTGTCGGTCTGCTTGCTCATGCGGATCCTGCGGTTCTGCCGGCGACCCCGGGGGCCGCCCGGCCCGGTAGCCAGTCACGGGGCCCACGTGCAGATCTTTCGGCCCTGCGACTCCACTGCCGTGCCGCTTCTGGTGCTGCATGCGCGGCAGTTCGACCTCTGCCGCGCCTTTCGATCTCTTGGCTACGATGAAGAGCCTAACCCTCGGGGGATCGCATGTCTACCACCGTCATGACAGATTTTCTGTGAGGGGGATGGCCGAGCTTCTGCCGTCCGCGTCTGACGGAACCTGCACCAGGAAGCGCGTTGCCGGGGTGTGGGAACCGCGAGGGCGGGCACACTGCCTGCCACGGAGAAAAGGCGCAACAGATCACAGGCGGGGTGTACGCGCATGAACGGTATGAAGATCACCAGCGCCCCTCGTCCCCTACCGGCCGTGGTGCGGGGCGAAAGCCCGGACAGCATCCACCGGGCCCGCGAGGTGACCCGCGCATTCACCGACCACCTCACTCCGGCACCGGATCCCGAGCGCGCGGACACCTTCCTCCTGGTGGTCTCGGAACTCGCCACCAACGCACTGCGCCACGGCGGTGGCCGGTACACCCTCCAACTCTCTGCCGGCCCGGACACGCTGACCGCTGCGGTCAGCGACCTCAGCTCCGCGGTCCCCCGCGACCGCACACCTGATCTCAACGGCGGCGGCGGTGGATTCGGCTGGCACATGATCCGCCACCTCACCAGTCACCTGACCATCACCCCCGCCCCCGGAGCCGGCAAGACCATCCAGGCCCGACTCCCGCGGTAGCGGGGTCCTTTGGCATTTGGCACACCGGTCGTGGCCTTGCCGCGCGGATACGGCACGGTCGCTCGCGACGGTTGTGCCGCCGGGGCGGGGGCGCCGCCCCGGCGGGCGCCATGCGTGGGGCCGGCACCGGCACCGCTGCTGCCGGCCCCACGCATGGGGTTACGTCGGTCGCGGCGCCGGTCGAGGAAGGCGCGGCGGCGGCACGGCGGTTCAGGGAAGGAGAACAGCCTTGCCCTTGTTGCGGCGGGCCTCGATGTCCCGGTGGGCGGTGGCGGCCTGGTCGAGCGGGTACGTACGCCACACGGGGACGTCGAGTTCGCCGGCCGCGGCCAGTTGCACCAGCTGCGGCAGGGGGTCTTCGGCGTGGTCGGCGCTGCCGGCGCTGAAGCGGACACCGTGCTCGGCGGCGGACATGTCGGCGATGGTGATCACGCGTGCGCTGTCGCCGGTCAGGGCGACGGAGTCGGCGAGGACGCCGGCGCCGGAGGCGTCGAGGACGAAGTCGACTCCCTCGGGGGCCGCGGCCCGCACCCGATCCGCCCAGCCGTCGCCGTAACGGACCGTGGTGGCGCCCAGCGCGCCGAGGCGCTCGTCGTCGGGCTCGCCGACGGTCCCGACGACGGTGATGCCGCGGGCGACGGCCAGTTGCACCGCGAGGGTGCCCACACTGCCCGCGGCGCCGTGGACGAGCAGGGTTTGCCCGGCCTGCGCCCCCAGCTGCCGCAGGACACGGGACGCGGTCTCGCCGACCGTGACCAGCGAGGCGGCGACCTCCCACGACAGGGCCCGGGGCCTGGCCACCGGCCGCTCCAGCAGGGCGTACTCGGCATAGCTGCCGCCGACGGCGGCGCCGAGGACCTCGTCCCCCACGGCCGCACCGGCTCCCTCACCGACGGCGTCGACGACACCGGCCGCGTCCAGGCCGGGGACCACGGGGAAGCGCGCCGGGGCGGCCTGCGCCATCAGACCGGACCGGATCTTGAGGTCGAGGGGGTTCACGGAGGCGGCCCGCACCCGGATCCGGACCTGGCCCGGCCCTGGCTCCGGCGGGGTGACCTCCGACGGCCGCAGCACCTCGGGTGCGCCGTACTCGGAGAAGGTGATTGCTTGGGACATCGGTAACTCCCGGGATAGGGGCGAGTGGAGAGGCACCGCACGCGCGGTGACGCACGGTGCGGCTGCCTCGGTGGCGTCGACGCTCAGGCGGTGAGGGTGGGGTAGTCGGTGTAGCCGCGGTGGTCGCCGCCGTAGAAGGTGGCCTTGTCGGGGTCGTTGAACGGGCCGCCGGAGGCGAGGCGCCGGGGCAGGTCGGGGTTGGCCAGGAACAGCGACCCGTAGGTCACCATGTCCGCGCTCCGGTCCTCGATCAGATCCAGCGCGTCGGGGCCGGTGACGTCGGGGTAGGTGAACGGGTTGAGGACGAACGCGCCGGGCCAGACCTTGCGCAGCCGCGGGGTCAGGTCGCGGTTCGGTCCTTCCATCAGGTGCAGGTAGGCCAGGTCCAGGCCGGCGAGCCGGTCCAGCAGGGCGAGGTAGACCTCGTCCGGGGTGTCCTCGGAGATGTCGTTGAACTGGTTCCCGGGCGAGATCCGCAGGCCCACCCGGTCGCTGCCGATCGCCTCGGCCACGGCGGTGACGACCGCGACGGCGAAGCGGATCCGGCCCTCGGTGGTGCCGCCCCACTCGTCGGTGCGGTGGTTGGTGTTGGGCGCGAGGAACTGGTGGATCAGGTAGCCGTTGGCGCCGTGCAGCTCCACGCCGTCGAACCCGGCCTCGACCGCGTTGCGGGCGGCGTCGGCGAAGTCGGCGATGGTCTGCCGGATCTCCGCCTCGCTCAGCTCCTTCGGCGTCACGAACTCCTTCGGCCCCTCGTGGGTGTAGACCCGCCCCTCGGCGGCCACCGCCGACGGCCCCACCGGCACCAGCCCGTCGGGCAGCAGGCTCGGGTGCCCGATCCGGCCGGTGTGCATCAGCTGCGCGAAGATCGCGCCGCCCTCGCGGTGCACGGCGTCGGTCACCGTCCGCCATGCCCGCACCTGCCCGGGCGTGTGCAGGCCGGGGGTGTCGGGGTAGCCCTGGCCGACCGGCGAGGGCTGGATGCCCTCCGTGACGATCAGCCCGGCGGTGGCCCGCTGCGCGTAGTACGTCGCCATCAGCTCGGTCGGCTCGGCGCCGGGACCGTAGGCGCGGCTGCGGGTCATCGGCGCCATCACGAGGCGGTTCGCCAGGCGCTTGCCGCCCAGGGTGATCGGATCGAAAGCGGTGGTCATGGGTTTCTTCCTCCGGGTGAGTAGTGCTCCGCGGCCGGGCGCTCACGAGCCCGCACCAGCAGATGCCTGCCTGAACAAGTAAATCACCTGTCCGAACAGGGAACGGTCCCGGATCTCTTCCCGCTTTCCCATGTGAAGCACGTAACACGTTGCCAGGTGCCCATGTATTCCCTGGTGGCGGCGCAGGTGTCGCCAGGTGCGCCAGGTGTGGCGCCGGAAGGTAGGCTTATGCTGCCTAAGCAGGAAAGTGAGGTTCCGATGACGCAGTCCACGCCGGAAACCGGGAAGGGCCCCGCAGAGGCGGGGCAGGAGATCACCGTTCCGGTACCGGCCGCGGCCGGCGGCGGGCCGGTCAGTCACGCGATCTTCCGCCTGGCCCGCCTGCACCGCATGTTCGCCGGACAACTACTGCGCCGGATCGGCCTGCATCCGGGCCAGGAGCTGGTGATGATGCACCTGTGGGAGCTCGGTCCCCAGAGGCAGGCCGACCTGGTGCGGCTGATGGACTCCGACGCCGCCACCATGACCCGCACCGTCCGGCGCCTGGAGCAGGCCGGCTTCGTCCGCCGCCGCCCCTCGCCCACCGACAAGCGCGCCTCGCTCATCGAACCCACGGCGGCCAGCCATGCCCTGCGCCGCGAGGTCGAGCAGGTCTGGAGCCACCTGGAGGACCTCTCCACGGCGGGCCTCTCCGCCGACGAGCGAACCGCTGCCCTGCACACCCTCGAACGCCTGGAACAGAACCTCGTCCAGGCTGCCGCCGATCCCGACGGAGCATGCGGGTAGCGGCCCGGCGACGGCCCGGCGACGGCCCGGCGACGGCCCAGGACCCAGCCGACCCGTCCCCCGCCGATAAGGAGGCGACGGCTCGCCCGGCGGCGGCGGTCTGCCCGAGCCGGGCGGCGCCGCGGGCGTTGGCGTCCTTGTCCCGCCGCAGCCGCAGCCGCACCGCCGGCGCCGGCAGGGCCGGCAGGGCCGCTTCCTACCTGTAGTCGTTGCCCCGGTCGTCTTCGTCCAGGCCGTCTTCGTCCCGGCCGTCTTCGAAGACGAAGAGCGGCTTGGCGTCATGTGCGGGTGTTTCGGCGAGCGCGATGGCTTCGGTGAAGCGTTCGAGCGGGAACGGCCGACCCTGGGGGATGCTCAGCACTTCATCAGCGACGAGACTGCGGACCTGGGACAGCGCGTGCAGCGCATCTTCAGGTGAGGCAGTGCCGAACCAGCGGTTCAGCCAGAAGCCACGGACCACTTTGGTCTCGTAGATTACCGAGCGTGCCTGCAGCGGGATCGTCAGCGCTGCCGGATCAGTCTGCCGATGGGTGGAGAGCGCGCCGTAGACCACGACCTCTCCCCCCGGAGCCAATGCCTGGGATACCTGGGCACCTACGGGTCCCGCGACACAGTCGATGGCCTTGCGCACGCCGGCCGGTCCTGCTGTCTCAGCCACACGCTGCAACAGGTCCTCGTCCTCGGTGCAGATGACCTCGTCACCACCAAACGCTTTGATCTCCTCCACGGCACCACGTCGCCGCACGACATTGATCGTGCGGATACCCAGATGCCTGGACAGCTGGATGACGAGCCGGCCGACGGTGGAGCCCGCGGCCGTCTGCAACAACCATTCACCCGGCTGTACGTCGAGTTCGCGAGTCACCAGGAGCAGCGCGGTCAACGGATTGACGGCGAGTTGACAGGCGCTGGAGTCGCTCAGATGGTCGGGGACCGACAGGAGCCTTCGTGTATCGGCAACAAGGTATTCCTGCCAAGTTCCGGCCACATGGGGCCCGGGTACCGCCGGTACGGCAGCGACCACCACACGCGCGCCGACCTCCAGTCCCTCTACTCCCTCTACTCCCTCTAGTCCCTCGGTATCCGGACTCAGGGCCTCAATACGGCCCACGCATTCCATGTGGCCCCCGACAGCGGGAAAGTCGGGGGAGAAGCCGTAGCGGCCGCGCAGCACGTGCAGATCACTGGCATGGATCGGAGCCGCCTTCACACGGATCAACGCCTGACCGGCTTCCGGCGTGGGAACAGGCCGGGATTCCAGCCGCAGGACATCGGCGGGCTCGCCGACCTGTCCGGCTACGAGCGCGCGCATCGATTGAGGCATGAGTGACCTTTCGTCTCTCAGCGCCCGACACATTTCGGCGGGTGTTTTGGGAAAATGTGGGCGTTTTGGGAAAAGGTGATACCGGCGCCGGCATCCTCGTTGGCGTCCAGGCTCCGAACCCTCCCTTCTCCCTCTGAAGAGAACCGGCCCCTCCCTCTGAAGGGACCGCCCCTCTCTTTCAAGGGAGCCGGCCCGTGCGCGCGGCCTGCTGAGGTCCGTGATCAGGACAGGCTGCCGGCAGCGCACTCCTCCGGTTCAGATGTTGAATCCGCCATTTCACGCTACGCCCGGCCCCGGAAAGATTCCCGGCGGCGGACGATGCGGCGCGGCGCAAATGCCCTCAGCACCTCAGGAGCCGCCAAGGGCCGCCTGCTCGGCTCCGACCTCCTGCGACGGCGCCTTGAGCGGCTCGCCTGGCGGCCCCGCCGCCTACCCGAAGACCTCCTGCTTCAGCGCGTGTTCGGGCACGCAAAGGGCGCGGCCGCACCTTCTGATCCGTAGCTCTGCGCGGATCGGTCATCGGTGGTCATGCAGGCGTACAGGCGTACAGGCGTACAGGCCTACAGGCGTACAGGCCTACAGTCCTTGGTGCCTGGCTCTGGAGCCCGTACAGGATGTCTGCGGTCGGCGGAGTCGCGGTACTTCGTTGCGGTACTTGGTTGCTGTACCACTGGAGCCGCGCAAGGGCCGCTCGATTCACCTCCTCCGCAGTCGCCTCTATGTACTCATTGCCGTCAGCGTTGCGGTCAGCGTTGCCGTCAGCGCACACCGCCACCAGGATGCCCAGGGGCGCACGGTCCGCGTGCGCCGCGCACTGCACCGTCGCAATCTGGACGTATGGACTATCGGTGCGCGACGAAAGGTGCCCCATGAATATCGCAGTCATCGGCGGTACCGGGCTGATCGGGTCGCAGGTCGTGAAGAAGCTGAACGCGGCCGGGCACGAGGCCGTGCCGCACTCGCTGTCCACAGGTGTCGACGTGATCACGGGCCAGGGCCTGGCGGAGGCGGTGGCCGGCGCCGACGTGATCGTCAACCTGACGAATTCCCCGACCTTCGACGACGCGTCCCCGGCGTTCTTCCGGACCTCGATGGACAACCTCCTGGCCGCCGGCCACAAAGGCGGGGTGGGGCACGTCGTCATTCTCTCGATCGTCGGCGCGGACCGGGTGCCCGACCTCGCCTACTACCGGGCCAAGGTCCTGCAGGAAGACATTCTCAAGGCCGGGCCGGTCCCCTACTCGATTGTCCATGCCACCCAGTTCATGGAGTTCATCGACGCCGTCCTGTCCTGGACCACCGAGGGCGGCACCGTCCGCCTGCCCACCACCCCGCTCCAGCCGATCGCCGCCCAGGACATCTCCGACACCGTCGCCGAAGTCGCCGCCGGTCCCCCCTTGAACGGCACCCTCAACATCGCCGGACCCGACGTCTTCCCCCTCGACGAACTCGGCCGGATCACCCTGAACGCCCACCCCGACGGCCGCACGGTCGTCACCGACGACACCGCCGGCATGTTCGCCGCCGTCCACGGCGATGCCCTCACCGCCAGGGGCGACGCCCGCATCGCCCCCACCCACTACAACGACTGGCTCTCCTGAACCACCCAGCCCCTCACCGGAGGCCTCACCATGTCGAACAATGAGCCGGCAGGAGACAGCGCTGAGAGCCAACCGCGCTCGGAAGCGTGGAAGACGGCGCTCACTGTGCTGCAGTCGGTGAAACCGCCGTCCATTCCGGATGGGGCAGCGGCGATGACGGTCGTCATCGAGTTCCCTCCCGGCGACCCCGGTACCCCTCCGCACCGGCACTCGGGCCCCGCCTTCGGCTACATGCTGGAGGGGGAGATGCTCTTCGAGCTGGAAGGCGAGCCCGAGCGTGTGATCAAGGCCGGGGAGACGTTCTGGGAGCCGGGCGGCGATGTCATCCACTACCAGGACGGGAACAACCGGTCGGACTCCCGGAGCCGCTTCCTCGTCACCATGATGTGTGCGCCGGGTCAGCCCATGCTCACCCTGGTCGACGACGAAGAGCTGACACAGCGTCAACACCTGCGAGCTCCCCGTCCGGGCACCTGACCCGCCGCTGTGTCGTCTCCGCATGCCAGGCGCCCCGGACCGCGATCGGTGCGGGGCGGGCGTTTCGGCTTGCGCCCCGGGCGGGATGGGCGCTGAGGCAGAGCGAGGAGTGCCGGGGGGGGGACCCGCACTGACGGTGGCAGACCGCCCGCCAGGGCACGCGGAGGGCGCGCAGAGGGCACAGCGTCGCCGGAAGGTTGCCGATTGTCGTCGCCAGATCTCCCTCGCGGGCAGGCGTCAACGTGAGGTGAAAAAGCCGACTGCCAGTGCAACACCCTTGATACAGAAGGGAGTTCAGGTGCCCGGTTGCTGCGCTCGCTGAGCGCAGCCGTCGATCGTCGAGTGGGGTCGTCGAGTGGGTGCGCAGGACGCCGTGTTTTCCGTTGCCCACCCGAAGGCTCATGACCGGGTCGGCGGCGATACTCCTCTCTTCCCTATATATCGGAAGGCAGGATATGGTGAGGGCATGGCTTCCAGAGGCATGACGCAAGCGGCGTTCTTCGTCCTCACCTCGCTGGTCGACGAACCGCGACATGGTTACGGGATCGTGCAGGTGGCCGAAGAGCTGTCCGAAGGGCATGTGCAGCTCCGGATCGGCACGTTGTACGGCGTGCTGGACCGGCTGACGGCCGACGGGCTCATCGAGCCGGACCGCGAGGAGGTGCAACAGGGTCGGCTGCGCAAGTACTACCGCCTCACCGATGCCGGTGGGGCAGCGCTGTCCGCCGAGGCGGAGCGGATGGCGGCCGGGGCACGCGCGGCGACCCAGCGGATGGCCGCCCACCGCCCCGCCCCCGCCGGGCCGGCTCCCGCGAGCCGCTCGGCGCGTCGCCCGGGCATCGCCGGAGGCACCGCATGATGACGGTGCTCGAACAGCGCTACCGCACCGCTCTGCGCCTGCTGCCCTCCTACTACCGCGCCGAGCGGGAGGAGGAGATGGTGGATGCCTACCTGCACGGGATCGACGAGCGGGATCGGGACGAGATGCGCCCTGCCTTGGGCGAAGTGGCCAGCATCGCCGCCCTGGCCATCCGCACCCGGATGGGCGCCGCCGGCGCTCCGGCCCGCTACGCCACCCTCGGCGCGACGGTGCGCCTCTTCGCGCTGCTGAGCGTATTGCTGCATGCAGCCTCCGCATTGACCCAACGGGCCCTCTTCCTCACCTGGGTCAAAGACGCCCCCGCCCCGTACCGGGAGTCGTTCCTGGGCGACTTCACCGGCCACGGCGGTCTGCCCGGGCTGTACGAAGCGGCGTTCTGGCTGCTCCCACTGGCCTGGGCGGTGGCCTACCTGGCGCTGCTGCGTGACCATCGGCGCACCGCCTTCGTCTTCGCCGTCCTCGCGGCCCTTCCCGCCCTGCTGCCCCTCACGCAACTCGCGGGCGGCGGACAGGACACCGCGGCGGTCGCCCTCCCGCTCGCGACTGCGGTGTCCTCCTGGCTGACCGTCCTCACACTGTGCTGTGGCTTCCACTCCGACGCCCCGCCCGCCCGGCTCCCGCTGGCGTCACCCGGGCTGGTCCTCATGGGCACCTGCGTCCTCATGGGCGCGTCGACCGTGGTGTGGCCCGGCGTTGCCGACACGGCATGGTCCGAAAGCTCGGCATTCATTGCCGCGGCCGCCGTCTGGCTGGTCGCCCGCTACCGGTCACCGAAGCAGGTGGCAGATCCCGCACTGCCCCTCGCACTCGCCACACTCGGCCTCGCCGTCCTCGTGGAGCGGACCCTCACCCTGGCGTCCCTGGTCCAAGCCCACGCCCCCGGCCCTCTCATCGCCGCCTCCACCGTGCAGGCGGGCGCCGTCACCGTCCTGGCGGCAGCCCTGACCACCACCGGCACCCGCAGCATGACCGCACGGTTCAGGACCGGCTGAACCAGGCAGCCACGAAGTCGAGTCCGCTTCGGGTGCAGTCAGTCCCACAAGGACAATCACGGCATGTGAACAACGAATCCCACACCAGGGGAATCCACGCCGCTTCACGTCGAAGTCATCTGCGGCGGTATCCCGACCCAACTCGATGCCGAGGAGATCCGGATAACGCCACCGAACGGCATCGTCGTGAACCTGTCCCGCGGGCACGACCCCGCCGGCTCCATCGTGGCGGATAGTCCGGTCGATGGACCGGACGCCGACGAGTTCTCCGTCTTCGTGCTCAGGCCAGGCGCCGCCAACCTGGTCCGTATCAACGCGGAACGGCACCCTCGCAGCGCCGTGGAGGGGCGCACCTGACGAGGGGGTGTCAGGTCAACGGCGCACATCACTGTGCCAAGTGGTGGTCGAAACGACACGGTTCCGTCAGAAGTCGTACGGCTTCTTGGTGTTCCAGTTCAGCACGTCCGCCTCGTTCCAGCTGAACTGCGGCTTCTCGCCCTGGATATCGACCGAGTAGGAGGGGCCGTTGTGACCGTCCGCGCCACGCAGCGCGAGGGCGATCGACTGCGCCGTGTGGTGCTTCGAGCCGGAGTCGAAGAGGTTCACCGCGCTGTATGCCGTGCCGCCGGGCTGGAGCGTGATGTGCTTGTCGCCGCCCGGGTTGTCCTTCTTCGAGTGCGGCAGGGCGGTGCCGTCGACGTCGCCGAGCTTCACGGTCGGGTACGAGGTGACCCAGCACGGCTTGGTGCCCTTGTTCGACGCGGTGACCAGCAGGTGGTCGCCCTGCTGCCCGGCGAACCGGTGCACCGCGGTGAGCAGCATCTCGTCGCCGCGGCACTGCCGGCCGCCGGCCGTTGCTCCCTTGCCCCCGACCTCGCCCGTCCCGCCCGAGGCTGTCGTCGAGCCCGCCCCCTCCTTGGTGTCACCGCCGCTGGTGGCCTGCCCCGCGCCGTCCTTGCCGTCCCCGTTGGACGCGGACCGGCTCTGCGCGCTACCGGCGGCGTTGTCTCCACCGGCCGCCTTCGAGCCGCCGTCGGCGCCGCCGCAGGCGGTCAGGCCCAGCGCCAGCGCGGCGGTGACGGCGGCCAGAGTGACGGTGCGGATCCGGGAAGTACGCATGATCGGGTTCCCCCTGTATTTCGTGCGGGAGTGTTCTTTGGCCGTTCCCGCGGTGTGGACACCACCATTCCCGGGGCCACTGACGTTTCGGAAACGCCACACTCACGTCCCGCAAACAAACCGCGCGCGAACGGGCGACGCCGAGCCATGGGCGGCCTGGAGTTCCGCACCGTGGATCTGGCGCCCGCACGCGGCCCCGAACCGTCACCTGCCCCCGGTCGTCGTGCGCCCGGCGACACCAAGTCGGAGGCGGGCACGTGACTGTGGTCCTGCCGGCCTTCCTCCGGACCGACCTCCGACGTCACCTCGACCGGTATGCGGAGAAGGGCCGGACGGGCCGCTGTTCGTGGGGGAGAAGGGCAAGCCGTTCCGGCGGTCCACCTTCGGGCGGAAGTGGTGCACGGCATGCGCCCTCGTCGGCATGCCGGAGGGGCTTTCGCTGCTACGACCTTCGTCACACCGGTCACACCTGGCGACGCGGTCCGGAGCGACCCTCAAGGACACGATGGTCCGCGCCGGCCAGTCGTCGGAGAAGGCCGCGCTGATCTACTTGCACTCGGATCTGGAGCGGCAACAGGACGTCGCGAGCGGGCTGGACGACCTGCTGCGGGCCGCCCGCAGCAAGCCGGCTCAGGGGCCTTCTGGTGCGGATCTGGTGCGGGACGCCTGAAGTGGTTCAGGCAACAAACAAGGCCCAGATTTCCGACCTGGGCCTCAACTATGGAGCGGGTGACGGGAATCGAACCGGCGCTTCTGAGCTTGGGAAACACCGTGTGCTCCGCGCCGATTGTGGGATTGAGCTGCGCGAACAGTGGTCGGGGTAGTGGTGCCGGCCTATGTGTGGTGACCTGCAATTGACCGTGGTTTAACCCCAGTTTTGGGTTGCTTCCTTGTGCTTGGCGTTGTCGACCAGCGTCTCTCCCGGCTCGCGCCCTGGCGGGAGCCGCTTGCCCCTAACCGCGGTGACCTCACCCTTGCTGCCGGACCGCTTGTACAGCCAGCTCATCGGCGCATCTCGCCTGCGGCGAGCCGCCGCTGACCGTGCCATGTGGCCCGCTGCCCGCTGCCCGCTGCCATTGATGTCAGCGACGAATCCGGTCAGCTTTCGATGTTGATCCGTAGCCCTAGCCGGATCGGTCAGCTTCGGTCATACCGGCCGCTTCACGGCTTGGGATGCGGTGGTTGCCGGACTAGAGCTGCGGCGCTGTACGGTCGCACGGCCAGTCTTGATGAGAGAGAGACAGTAAAAGTGTCAATAGCGATTTATTTTGATCTCTATCTATCAAAAGTCAGCAATTCGCACTATTGGGCATCGTCGATCTGCAACCATGATCCGCCGGACGTACGCTGGAAGGAAGGGTTGCAGCCCGCCATGATCGACCTCCCCGCCTTGCCGACGGGCCCTAAGTACATGACCATCACTCCCGAGATGGCTGACCTTTGGCTGACCCATTGCAATCCATCACACAATCGCGTTCTATCTGACACGTTTTACGAGCGTTATGCCAAGGCGATGACAAGTGGCGCATGGAGGACAACTCATCAGGGAATTGCTTTCGATAAGAGTGGAATGCTGCTTGACGGCCAGCATCGACTAATGGGTATCAAAATTTCAGGCGTTTCGGTCGAGATGCTGGTCATCCCTGACTGTGATGCTGAAACATTTGACGTTCTAGACTCTGGACAGCGCAGGCAGGCGGCGCAGCTACTTAAGATTCCTCACCGCGTGATTGTGGCAGCCGCCGCTCGAATCATCGGGCAGATGTACAAGATGTGGGACCCTGTCACACTCTTTGACGGCTTCTACGACTCGCGCGCATCCACCTCTGACATCCTAAAGGCGGTGGCGGCTTGGCCCGAGCTAAAAACGATGGCGCCAATCGCCGCCGCGGCTTATAGGGCTTCCGGTATTAATCAACCAACCCATCTTGCGGTTCTCGCACAAGCCGCCCGAACGGACTATGCGGATAAGGTCGAAGATTGGGCAAGCGGATTGATCTCGGGGGCAAACATGGATCAGAAAGACCCTCGCTTGGTGCTCAGGAACCGATTCTTTCGCGACCGTGTCCTGCTGGGAACTAGTGCGGGTCGCCGAACTTCATACAATCTCATCACAAAATCATGGAATAGCTGGGCCCAGGGGAGGCTGATGGGCACCCTCAAATCCCTCGACGGCGAAGGCGTCATCCCTGTAATTGGCACGGAGAAGTTCCGCGCTTAGATGTGTTATCGGCGCTTGCTCCTTCTGGTTATGGATTCCCAGATCGTGTTCAGATTGCGTCAAGCGGTGTCCGATTCAGGATGGAGGAGCAGTACGGAAAATCACGTATGTAGATGGGGGTTGGACCGGAATATCTCTGACCTGGGCTCAATCGGGCATACCAAAGGTGCAGATGTGCATTTTCGTGCCCTGCAAAGCCGCGGTGCCCGTGGCTCCCGATAAGCGCTTAAGGGGCCGTGTAAGGCCATGCCTCGACGGTGGCCTTGCGCGTGTCGGCGTGAAGTCAGCGTCGGCTCGTTGTGGGGGACAGCCGTGTTCGAGTCAGGGCGAGGCTAGTCCAGCGGCGGTGCACCTAGCGGAGCGCTCACGACGGGCTTAGCCACAGCGCGGCAGCTGCCAGCTCCCCATCAGCCCGAAACAGCGAGACCGTCATCTGCATCGCCCACGACGACGAACTGGTCGGACTGCTCGGCGTCTCCGACGCCGCACGGGCCGGGGCCGACACGGTCATCCAACAGCTGACCGTGTCGGGGGGTAACGCGCATGGCACTTCTCACCGGTGACGCACCGGAAACAGCGCAGGCCGTCGCCGACGCCCTCGGCATCGCCGAAGTGCATGCGCACGCCCTGCCCGAGAGCAAGCTCCAGTTGATCCGCGACCTCCAGGCCGAGGGCCACACGGTCGCCATGGTCGGCGACGGCACCAACGATCTCCCGCCCTCGCCCTCGCCCTCGCCGACGTCGGCATCGACATGGGCGCACACCCCTCCCATGTCGCCCTCGAAACCGCCGACATCGCCCCGCCCGGCGACGATCTGCGACAGGTCCCCGGCGTTGTCGAACTCAGCCGCCACAACCTGTGCGTTGTACGCCAGAACTACGGCCTCGCCATCGGCGTCAACCTTCTGGGCCTGGTCGCCGGGGCCGGCGGCTCCATCAACCCGGTCCTTGCAGCCCTGCTGCACAACACCAGCAGCATCGCCGTCGTGGTGAACTCGGCCCGGCTCGTCAACCACGCCCCGCATCTGCCACAGACCACGGACGACCTGCTGATGGCGGCGCCGTTGGAGGACCGACGATTGCGCCGACCGACAGCAGGTGTGCAGCTGGACAACACACAAGGCCCAGGTCTCCGACCTGGGCCTCAACTATGGAGCGAGTGACGGGAATCGAACCCGCGCTCTGAGCTTGGGAATCAAGGGCGTCGCAGGGTTCGATAAGCCACTTGACCTGGGCTCATCGCCTCTGGAGGCGTTGTCGGCACGTACTCAAGGCGCTCGTGGTGACCGCTGTTCACCGCCGTGAGGGGCACGGTGGGAGCACGCGCTTGGCATGTGTGGGCAAGGAGAGGGCTCTTGGCGTCGTCGGGCCGTTCTCCTGGCGCTCGCCGCAGTGCCCGTGCACGGGCACTGCGGATGCTAGTGGCCATCGCCGCTGTGCGACATCGGTCCGAGGAAGCCCCGCGCCCGGCCGGTGATCAGTGATCAGTGATCAGTGATCACTGCTCGCGTCAGGACGTCTGGCCTGTGCTGATGTGCTCGTGTCAGCGGCATCCGCATCGCAGAGGCCGGCGTTCACGGCCGCCCCGGCGGCAAACCCACCGGGGGCCCACTCGCCCCTACGGCCCTGCGACGCCGCAGCGCGGCGGCCCGCCGCTGATGAACGTCCCACGGTCACGGAGCGTCTCGAAACAGCAGCAGTGACGCGCCGCCTCTGTGCTCCGTGGTCACGTCATCGATCAATGCTCTGGCCTGCGATTGAGCTGTCATCGGTGGTCAGCGTGGGTCGCCCTTGAGTGCCCTTTCGCGGCCCGCAGACGGCCCGAGGGGGAGCTGTTGCACCCCTCGATGCGACCTATGGGCGCGGCGGTCGCCGAGCTCTGGTCAACAGGACCGCGCGTCGGCCGGTTGGAGGTCGGACCCCCGGGCAGCGCCACCACGATCGGTGATCGATCGTACGCATGACGTCACTCTGATGGGGTGCATCGGATGGCGGTTCCGTCCGCCCCATTCCTAGCCTGGGCGGGTGCGTTCGATTCGTAGAGAGCGCACGAACCACTCAGAGAGGTCACAGCATGTCCCGCACCAAGCTCCTCGCCCTGGCCGCTGCACCCGCGTTGGCCGTCACCCTGGCGTCCCCCGCACTGGCCGATGACGAAACCCCCCACCCCCGCGTCGTCACCGCGGAGAGCCCGGTCCGGTCCATCGGGGCCAACCAGACCGAGACCGTCACGGTCACCTGCCCCAGGGGCACCTTTGCCGTCAGCGGTGGCTGGCTCGTGTCCTCCGCCAGCATCGACGTGACGGGCAACCGCGCGGTGAGCGACAGACGGTGGACGATTCGATTCGAAAACGAGGCGAACCAATCCGGCAGGGTGCAGGCTTTCGCCCGTTGCGCGGCCTGACGGCGAGCACTCGCCAGGGCAGGCGGGAAGACCGAGCAGTGTGACCGCCTGGGCGCCGCGACCGCTCTCCCTCCAGTCGAATGAGGGGAAGTGGTGCGGATCCGGTGCGCGACGCCTAGCCCGGTCCGGACAACAAACAAGGCCCAGGTCTCCGACCTGGGCCTCAACTGTGGAGCGGGTGACGGGAATCGAACCCGCGCTCTGAGCTTGGGAATCAAGGGCGCTTGTGGCTGCAATGGGCCTCTGACCTGCGTAAACGTCCACTAAATGGCAGAGTGCGGAGTGCCGGGGGCTACCCGTATTGACCGTGATTTACCGGCTGTTAGGGCACGCCGAGGGCACGGCGCCGGAGCGGGGCGCGGTGGCGGCGAGATTCGCGGCATCGGTCGGCGTGGCTGGCTTTCTCTGCGACTGTGCCGAAGACCGGTGTGCGCGAGCGAAGCACTTTCCAGGGACTTGTGAAGAACCGCCGTCGTATCCGCAACAGCTTGCTGGCAGGATCTATGCCATGGATGCTTCGAGGTCTCTCCACGGCACAACGGCTGGAGATGAAACGCTAGTTCGCCCTAGAACAGCGCCACCGCGGTACGCCATGATCCTCATTTCTCCCCACGGTATGGCGCACCTGCCCGGCAAGTGCAACCACCATCCCGACACGAGCCACCAAGAGGCGGGCTGGGGATGGGTGATGGAGCCAAATGAGGCGCTCTGGGAGGGGATCAGCCGCGAAAACCCGCTCCAAGCGACGCACGGCAATGCAGCGCGTGTCGCATGGGAACGATGTGGTCACTGCCTCATGTAGCGGCCGCTAGGTCGTGTCCGGGCGATCTTGTAGGGCCTTCGCGATTGTAGGGAGCGTGAATTCATGAGCACTCGCTCCAGCGGAAACGCTGGTTTCCGCGCCTGATGGGCAGTGCGAGTGTTCGGCGATCATGAGCAGAATCGGCTGCCGTGTTCTGAGCGGTAGTCGCTGTTGGTAGTGGGCCCTGGTTTCGGGACCACAAGAGATGGGCGCGCTTTTCATGTTCTCCGCAGGAAGCTTGGGGTGGGGATGAGCTGCATGCGGAAGAACATCATCGAGCCGACGTGCGAGGGAGTTAGGTCCCTTCTCTCCCCGTTCGTGATCGCTCGATCGTGGTACTGATCGCCGAACGGTTTAGGGCGTGTCCGACGGGTCGTGTGGGGCCCCTGTGGAACCGAAGCGCCATCTCAGCGCGTGCGGTTGGGGGGGAACATCGGGACACAGAGCGTTCCTCCGTGACCAAGGTGAATCGACGTGGAAGGAAGCCATGACCCGGGGCGATTTAGGGGCACTCGCGATCACCGCCTGGACGATGTCGCTTTGGGTCGTGATGATGACCGCGACATCGCAGCGGCGGGGCAAACGGACGTTGCTGGAGCGTGCGCTGTGGAAGCGGGCGATCAAGCGAGCACAAGGGCGTCGAGCTGACCTCGCGGAGAAGATCGAAGCGAGTGATCTGGCGACACTGCCAGGTCCAACCTTGGACTACGTGCAGCGAGAGGACGTGCTGTTCCAAGCGTCGTCACAAGCGACGGCAATCAAGGTGATCACTACGTCCGTACTGGCTTTCAATGCCGGCGGAGCCTTATTTGCCGTTGTGGTGGGCGGAAGTTCGTACCAGTGGCGTGCGGCGCTCGCATACGCCCTGCTGGTCGGACCGATCTTCATTACCGTGGGGCTGAACCTGCTGGCCATGGGTCCGGGTATGCAGCGCTGGACAACCGAGGTCGTCTCCACCACGGCACGACGGTCGTACGAGGCTCTGCTGGCTCCCTTCCAAACGTCAGGGGTGGAGCCTGAGACTGAGCAGCCCTATCACTCCCCACACATCCCGGCGGTTCGAGCATTGGAAGACTTCGCGCTTTCCCTGGAGAAATACGCAGTGAAGCGGGCGCTTCCCGATGGCCAGAACCCCATGCCGCAGGTGGTGCGGCAGTACGCTGCGGCGGCGGCACACGTACGCGCACTCCGGGATGGGGTCGAACTGGAGCGGGAGGATGGCCGCAAGCAGGCCCTGCTTGAAGTGGAGCGGATGCTCACGGTGCTCGCAGGGCCCAATCTCCGGGACCTGGTCCCAGTCAACAGTGACGACGAGAGCCTGCTAAGCGCCCATCGCGACCGCTCGGTAACGCGACGCCGGACACTCACCCTGGCGATCTTCACTTTGGCGCTGGCCGGGATTGTTGCCGCTCTTCTTCTCTCATCGTCCGCACTCGGCGTCGCTGTCGCCACGGTGGTCACCACATTCGTAGTGGCCTCATGGGGCAAGAACTTCGGACTCTCACCATCTCAAGAGGGCAGCGGGGCAAGCCGCTAAGGGCTGTCCGGCGGGTCTGTGATCAGACTCGTCCGCACCACGTTCCAGCCCTTTGGTCCCACGGGCCGTCCGCAGCGCACCTGCGCACCCCGACCCACACCAAGCAGAACGAGAGACCGGCGCGATGGTCGTGCGACCCGTCGGACAGGCCCTGGGGACCGCGACAGAGCATCGAGACTGGCAGCGGCGACTGAGCAGCGCCCCCAGCCGTTCCCCGAGGGAACGAGCCGTCTGTTCCTTGGAGGAACGGCTGTCCTGTTCCCTCAAGGAACGGTCCTTCGGCATCCCGTGTTGGCTGGCCTGGGTCGGCGTTCTGATGGCCTCGGCACACCAGGGCGAGCGGGCGCGCCGTGTCGTGGTTTTTTGAGGTTGGCACACGGCACTCACCTGGCCGATCCGCCAACTTTTCGGAGGGCCATCGGGCTTTCGTAACGGATCTGGCCTCCCGGTCGGCATGCGAATTCGAGGCCACATCTCGTGAATTCTCGTCGACGGCCCTGGGCGGTGGCACAAGAATCGTCTGCTTCGCGCGCCACCGAACCGTCCGTCGGGACCTCGGCAGGAGTCGTGTGGGCGCACGGCTGGCGTAGGGAAGTGCGGCCCCTCACCCGAGGGGCCTGCGGATGTGCCCGGGCCCGGAGCGCAGCGTCGGTCGTGTCCGCCCTGATCGGCGCGACGCGCTCGCTTTCCCTCACTGAGGAGGGTGAAAGTCAGCCGGGACGCTCTGGTCTGGCTGTCTTGCCCCTACTGTCGAGCCTCGTCCACCAGTACCGTTGCATGCTCACTCGATGCGGATACGGGACTTCGGGGGCGTGCCCAGTGGCAGGGAGCGAACTGACACTCGGTAAGACGATCGCCAAGGCGCGCAGGCGCAAGGGATGGCCGCAGCGGGACCTGGCTGCGATGATCGACCGGTCGGAGAGTTGGGTGTCTCAGGTCGAGCGGGATGTCATCCCGGTCAACGGTCTGGACGCACTGCGTCAGATCTCTGATGCCTTGGGTATCCCCCTGGCCGAGCTTCTCGCTGTCGCGCCGTCCGGGCCAGCGTCGACATCGACCCGGCGTCGGCCCACCTCGGCTAGGGTTGATCGCAATCTTGGTCCAGAGGAGGGGGACGACCCCGTGCGACGCCGCGAACTTCTGGCCGCTGCGGCGGTGGTCTTCACCATCCCCCTGGCCGGTGCCTCTCCAGCCGAGGCCAGCACCCTCGCGCCCCTGGAAGATCACCTGCTCTACGGCACTGCCACCGTGCCGAAGCGCGGTGAGGTGTCCCCGGCCGGCGTCGCTGCCGAAGTGAAGGCGTCCCGAGAGGAATTCCGAGCCGCCCGGTACGACACGCTGGCCCGGAACCTGCCCGGCAGGATCGCGCAAGCTCAGGGCCTGGAACCGGCGGAGCTGTCGGCCACCGCCGTCGCCGACCTCTACAACATCGCCACTCGGCTGTGTATCAAGCTCGGCGAGGACGGGCTTGTGGCGATCACTGCGGACCGCGCGCTGACCTCCGCGCGAATCGGCGGCGATGCCCTGACGATCGCCGAGGCGCACCGGATGGTGTCCAGTGCATGGCGCCGCCAAGGTCACCTCGCACGCGCCACTGATATCGCCGTCAAGGCAGCGCAGGACGTGCGGGGGGATCGCGGCACCCCCGAGACCGCGCGGCTGTCCGCGAGTGTCTCGCTTCTGGCCACTGCCGCGTACACGGCGGCCAAGTTGGGTGATCGGCCCACCGCGCACGGGCTGATCGGCGAGGCAGCCGAAGCCGCCGAAATCGGCCGGACGAGTCCCGAGGCCCGCACGGACACAGGTACCCAGCAAGTGCTGCTGCACCAGCTTTCCGTCCACTACCTGCTCGGTGACGCCGGGCAGGCGATCGACCTGGCCAAGACCATCAACCCCGCAGCCCTGCCGACCGCCGAGCGGCAGGGGCGGTTCTTCACTGACGTGGCCCGGTGCTTCGACCAGTGGGGCAAGCCCGAGCAGTGCTACCGAGCTCTGCTGGCGGCCGAACGGGCCGCACCGCAGGAGATCCGGCGCGGGTCGGTCAAGAACCTGGCCAGCGGTCTGCTTCGGCATGACCGGACCCTCCCGGGCGTCCGGGCGTTCGCCTCCCGCGCGGGCGTGGCCGTCAACTGACTCACCCGCAAAGGGATTACTACCTCGCAACCCGGTTGCGGATCTGCCTGTTGCTCCGGCGGTTGACTCGTACTCAGCCGCCAAGGGCCGCGTACGGCCGGCCTCTCCTCGCCCCTGGCGGCGGTGACGACCACCACCGTCTTCGAGGAGTTGCACCATGGATGCCACCCGTGCCGATCAACAGCCGCTGCCGGGTCAGTTGCGCCCGTCGGGCACCGACGGCATCGACCAGATCCAGGCGGACATCGCCGCAGCTCTGCGCTCCACCATTGTCCTTCCCCGATATGACGAAGTCCTCCGGCTGATCGACACCCTCAAGGGACATCTCGGCCCGCTGGTCGAACAGGCCAAGGAGCACGTCCAAGACCACCGGCCGGGCGAGGTCGCCTGGTACCGGGAACACGCCCAGATCGACAACGCCCAGATTCAGCTGCGGTCCGGGCCTGGCGATGGGCTGGTGTCGGCCGCCCGTCGCCTTCAGTCGCTGGCCCGGTCCGTTCAGCAGCTGCTCCGCCAGATCCACCACGAACAGGGGGCGTGAGGTGACGCGGCCCGAGCACGGAACCAGGGGCCGCCACCGCAGCGGTGAGCCGCGACTGGACATCTGGCTGGGGCGTCTGTGGCTGCTGGGTGCGTCGGCCACCCTCACGCTCCTGGCCCTGACCGTGCAGCAGGACGCGGACCACACCCTGACAGCCCCGGTCTCCGCACCCGACACCGACCCGGCGCCGCCCGTCTAGGCGCCCACAGATTTCCCGCCGGAACCCCGGTGGGAGAACCGGAGAGAAAGGAACATGCGATGAACGACCTGATCGTCTCGAAGCGTTCCGTGCAGGCCGCCCGCAGCCAGGACCGGCTGAGCGACGGTGGCGGCACCGGCAAGGGCGACGGCAACGACTGATCGGAGCCGTAGATGACCGCCATCTCCTCGGCGGTCCGGAGCCTCGGCGGGGACTTCCCCGCCGAGGCGTTCGGCCGCACCTATCGCCTCTGGCCGCGCGTCGGCGATTTCTCGGACCTGTTCACCTGGGACGACCTCAACCAGATCATCGCCCGGCACCGCCTCGAACCCCCACGGCTGCGGCTCTTCAACGACGGCAGCCAGATCCCACAACACAGCTACGCCCATCCCGTGGTGTCCAAGCGCCACACGGTCTGGCACCGGATCGAGCCGGCCAGCCTGCACCACCAGCTGAAGGACGGTGCCTCGCTCGTCCTGGACGCCGTGGACGCATTGCACCCCGGCGTGGAAGACCTCGCGACCGCACTGGAGCGGCACTTCCGCACCGACGTGCAGGTCAACCTCTACGCCTCATGGACTCCGAAGGAAGGCTTCGGAGTCCACTGGGACGACCACGATGTGGTGGTCGTCCAGCTCGAAGGCGCCAAGCGGTGGAAGCTTTACGGTGCCACCCGGGTCGACCCGCTGCGCGTCGACACCGAGGTACCCGAGCCACCAACCGGGGCCCCGGTCGCAGAGGTTGTGCTCCAGACCGGCGACATGCTCTATCTGCCCCGGGGGTGGTGGCACGCCGTCGCCGCCACCGAGGGCCGGTCCCTCCACCTGACCTGCGGCCTCAAGCCCACCACCGGAGCGGACCTCCTGTCGTGGCTCTCGGACCAGCTGCGGGTCTCGAACACCGTTCGCGCGAACCTGCCGTACTTTGCCTCGGCGGACGAACGGACCACGTATCTCCAAGCCCTGCGCAAGGAGTTCGCCGACGCCCTGCACGAAGGGGTGATCGAGGAGTTCATCAACGCACGGGGCAGCACGGACCCTGGCCGGCCGATGCCGTCCCTGCCGTTCGTGGACGGCATCCCCGCGGACGGAAATCTGTGCGTCCGGCTCACCGCCGCCGGAGCCTGGTATGGCGTGGACGAGATCGGCCACGTCGTATTCAGCGCCGGCGGCCAGGAGTGGACGTTCAGCAGGCCGGTCCTCGCCGTGATCAAGCTCCTTCTTAACGGAACCGCCGCAACCCTGGGCGAACTGTCGGTAAGCTCCGGGCTCCCCGTCGGCCACGCCGCAGCCCTTATCTCTGAGCTGGTCGAGGCCGGTGTCGCCGCCGTCAGCCGGAGAAGGTAGCCGACGATGTTCACCGCCCCTGAACCTGCCGTCAGGGACCGCATGCTCTCCGCCCGAGGCCACGCCTGTGCCCTGATGGGCCTCGTCGAGACGACGGGCGGAGAAGTATGGGGATACGCGGGCAGGACGCTGTCCGGGGCCGTCCACACGCCCACGGGTGTCGCATGGCTGCGACTGGTAAGCGATCCCCAGGGGAAGAGCGGCGGGAAGCTGTGGGAAGGCCCCCGGGAGGCGGAACAGTCCATGCCACCCGCAGTTCCCCGGCCCCGGCTGCTCGGTTTGCGCGACTGGTCGGCCGACGGCTGGGACTACCGGGCCGAGCACTACGAATTCGTCACGAGTCCGCCGGTGGCCAAGAGCCCGGTACTCCACCACCCCGCAGACCTCCCGGACACCTGGTGGCAGGACCTCCACCGGACCCTGACGGACATCGCGCTCGTCGGTACGGACCGCCAGGCGGTGCGCGAGCAGTACATCCGCCGTCGCGTACCGGAGTTCACCGGCGCCACCCCTGGCGAGATCACCTGGACCACGGCCCACGGCGACCTCCACTGGGCCAACCTCACCGGCCCTGCCCTGACCCTCCTGGACTGGGAGGGCTGGGGCACGGCGCCCCTCGGCTACGACGCCGCGACCCTCTACCTGCACTCCCTGCCGGCGCCGGACGTCGCCGAACGCATCCGCAAGGAATTCGCCCACGTACTGGACACCCCGGCCGGCCGGATCGGCGAACTGACCGCCTGCACGGAAATCCTCCAGGCAGCCGCACGCGTGCCGTTCTACGCCGAACTCGCTGACGGCGTACGGCACCACCTCGGTCGGCTGAAGGACTCACGGCCCGGATCAGCGCCGTCGGGCCGGTGAGCGCTGCGAGGTAGGGAGAGCTGCTGCTGTGGAGGCCGACGCGGTGGGCTGTAGCGCGGTGCTGCGGGCCATGGCGGCCTGCGCCCGAGGGCCAGGGGCGTGGCGCTGGCCGAGGCGCTGAATGCGCCAGGTCAGCGCGCGGGCGGGGTGACGGGCGTCGTCCAGGGAACGCTGGCTGAGCGCCTGATCGAGGACCGTGGCCGCGTTGTGGCCACTCGCCTCTGCTTCGGCAAGCACGGTGGTGAGTGCGTCCCAGGCCCGGTCCTGCACGATGCGCTCGGCGTGCTCGGGGATGGCCTGCCGGAGGTGGTGGGCGTAGCGGTGCTTGGTCTGCTGGCCGGGAGCGCGGCGGGCGAGGTTGCCGAGTACGGGTTCGGTGACCGGTCCGTATGCGGCCTGAAGGTGGACGAGGGCCTGCTGGGCTGCCGCCTCCTGCTGAGCGTGCTGATGCCTGCGGTGCCAGTGCATCGCGAAGGCCACCGCTGTGAGCGCGGAGTCCAACAGCATCGCCGCCCCCGAACCGTCGCCCGCCGTACCGGGATCACGCCAGATGGCTTGGACGCTGCGGCGCAGGACGCGTGCGCTATCGCGGTCGGCGGTGATGCGGGAGCGGGTGGCACGCTCGAAGGCGGCTGCGGCCTGCTGCAGTTCGGCCTTCGCCGCAGACGGTGCGGTGACCGGCAGAAGGTCCAGGGCCACGCCGAGCGCGACCAGCTGCCCCTGGGCCACGTGGTCATCGCCGAAGGTGAGGTGGCTGGGGATGCGTTCGGTGGCGGCTGTGGCCTGGTGCCACGGATCGCCCGGCCGCACAGCGATCGGCTCGGGGGCGGCGTCGGCGAGGCGTTGGCGGACCTTGGGCAGGGAGAGATCACCGGCGAGAGTGGAGCCGGAGAACCACACCGGCTCGCAGTCCTTGTTGACGTCGCCGGGCAGGGCGACGCTGTAGCCGAGGACGTCGCCGGAGGGCCCGGTCTTCGGCCGCACGGTCACGCCCATCGCGTCCAGCAACGCGAAGAACTCGGCCTCGCTGGACGCGGCTGCCACCGCGCGGCGTACCCGCAGGCGCAGGACCTCGCGTGCCGGGGCGTCTTGGCCCTGGCGCTTGGCCTTGAAGTGCTCCTTGCTGGTCGGGCGCTTGGCAGCGGTGCCGTCGCCGGGCTTGAGCCGCCTGAGCCCGTAGTCCCCTTCGATCTTGCGGGCCTCCTTCTGGACAGCGCGTTGGTCGTAGTCGCGGCGCGGGCGCCGGCCGTCCTGGCGCACCAATGTGGCGGCGATATGAATGTGGTCGTCCGCGTGGCGCACCGCCACCCACCGGCACGCCCCCTCATCTCCGTCGGGCGCGATGCCGGCGGCGGCCACGATCCGGCGCGCCACATCCGCCCACTGCTCGTCGGTCAGGATCGGGTCCTCGGGCGCGGCACGAACGGGGCAGTGCCACACGGTGAACTTCGGGGCCTTGTCACCGAGCATCCGTATGGGCTGGTCGAGCTGATTGGCGAGTTGGTCCGCCACGTCTTTGGGGTTGCGGTGCGGGCTGCGGCCGGGGTCGGGGGCGAATCCGTTCCAGGAGGCCACCAGGTGGGGGTCGGTGTGCTCGTTGGCCCGGCCCTTGCCGAAGAGGTAGCCGATCGTGCGGCGTGTGGCGTGTGGGCCCTTGCCGAGGATGATCTTGGGTATCACCGGATCACCGGCCCGTGGTCACGCGGTCGATGGCGGTGTCCAGCCGGGCGATGGATGCCTCGATGCGTTCCAGGAGTCGCTGGACGAGGTCGTGGTGGGGCCAGGCCCCGTCCTCGTTGAGGTGCCGGGTGAGCTGGTTGAGGTTGCTGCCGATTTTGCCGAGCTGTCCGTTGGCGCTCATCAGTGCCTTGACCGCGGCGCGGTAGTCGGCGACGGCTGCGGTGGGATCGTCGGAGCGGGCAGCGGCGAGCGACGACTCGGCTACGTAGCCACCGAGCGCCATATGGCTCAGGCCAGCGGCTTCCTGGAGGAGGTCGAACTCGTCGTCGTTGTAGCGGGGGTGCACACGCTTCTCACGCAGCTGCGGCTCTCGCAGACGACGACTAGGGGCAGGTGTCTGCGGTGCGCTCGGCGAGGACTGACTGACCCCTCCCTCGGTCGGCTCCCCTGAGCCGGCCGACTCCGGCGCCCCCTTGGCGCCCGATACCTCCGCCTCCCCTGGGGCGGAGGCCGGGTAAGGACTCCTTACCCGACAACTTGCTGCGTCTGTGGCGGTGGTGGGGCTCTCCTCCTGGTCGATACGGGCGTCCTGGTGCTTGTCGTGCATGGATGGTTCTCCGGGGTGTTGGCGGTCTGGCGGCGGCTCGTTTCGCTGGACACATGCCTGCGCGAGCGAGGACGAGCGAGCGGCCCGGCGCTCAGTACGAGCGCCAGCTGGGGGAATCAGGCGGCGCGAGCGGGCGCACGGTCGAACTCGGCTTGCAGAGCGTCCTTGACCTCGTTCAATCGGTCCTTGCCGATGGGCAGGCCCTTGGCTCGGATGGCCGCTTCGATGTGGCGGCGCGAGACGCGGCCATTGCGTCCCAGGGGCGCGGTCCGGCCGATGTCGAGAAGATCGCTCATCGTGGCGCTGGGCTGTCGGCCCCTGGGCTTGGCGGGCGACGCGGGGGCCTCCGCCACAAGGGCGGCGTCTTCCGCCACGTGATCGGTGCTGTCCTCCGCCACTTCGTCGACCGGGGTTTCCGGTGCGACCGCTCGGTGGCCGATCTTGCCTTCGGAGTGGGCGTATTGAAGAGGGGTGTCGGCTCGGCTGGGTTGGCCGGCGGGGGCCATGTGGCGGTGTGTGGCCGAGTCCTCCTGCGGGCGGTGAGTGGCGAGGTGGCGGCGTATGACGAGGTAGAGGTGGACGGCTCCGGCGAGGGCGAGCGGGGCGATGGCGGAGAGTGCGCCGACGGTGACGTCGTCGAGGTGGAGGCGGGTGCGGTGGTTGAGGTGGATGGCGTGCAGGGCGTTGGCCCAGATGCTGGTGACGGTGGCGGTGCCGACCAGCGCCCACACGTACAGGCGGGAGCGCAGCGGGGCGGTGCGCAGGATGATCAGGGCGCAGATGCCGATGGCGATGAACCCGTCGATCACAAGAGGGAAGGCATAGGTGAGCGGCCCGCGGATGTGGATGGCCAGGGCCATCTGACGCAGTGCGTCGTAGGAGAGCGCGAAGCCGATCGCGCCGAGCAGCGCGATGCCGAAGCGGATGGTGGCGGTACCCGGCAGGGGGGCCGGAGTGGAAGGCATGTGGGTGGTGCTCCAGGGTGGTGCGGGCTGGAGAGGTTGGGCGTTCACGGCGTTCACGAGGGGGGCGTACACGCGAGCCCCCTTCTAAAGGGGGGCTCGCGCGTGAACGCTCTGTCGCGTGTACGGCGTGTACGGTCGCGTGATCGCCTGAACTGGGGTTTTGTCGCGAGCGTGAACGGTGCGAGGGCCTCGTGAGGGCACGTTCGCGCAGGGGGCGCGTGTACGGTCGCGTGAACGGTCCGAGCGCCGGTGCGGTGGGCTCAGGAGACGGCGTTGATGTGGCGGACCGCGGTGTAGTAGCGGGCCTGCTGCCCGCCTCCGCTGCCTCCGGCCACGCCCTCGGCCTTGGTGGCCTGTCCGGTCTTGACCAGCCGCTCCAGGTCGCGTCGGGCCTTCTCGACGGCGCCACGGCTGGGCGTTGGCTCGCCGCTGAGGATGGTGGCCAGGTCGCGTGTGGTCAGGCCGCCGGGGTGGGCCCGGAGGAGCCCGGAGGGGTCCAGGGCGGGGTCGACGGTCGTGGTGCCGCGCACGTGGTCGTGGATGACCTGGAGCGGGCCGATCTCGCCGGTGACCGTCTTGAGATGGTGGACGGTCACGGCCGGGTCTCCTGCCTCCCCGGCGATGAACAGGACGCTGCCGGCACCTGAGGTGAGCCAGGTGGAGCCGTACACCCGGTCGAGGCTGGGCCGTTGGCCCCGTGGGGCGTCGGCTGCCGCCTTGCGCTGGTGGTGCAGCTCCATGATTTCGACGCCGTTGCGCAGAGCACGGCTGCGGGCGTTGTGGAAGGCGACCGCGAGGGCGTCGTCGACCAGGGTGCTGACCGCGTCCTTGAGGCTGTCGATCACGATGGTGTCGGCCTGGTGCGCGGCGGCGAGGTCGGCGAGGAGGTCGGGCTCCTTGTCGAGAGTGGCGGGCAGCGGGCCCTGCCAGACGGCGAGCCGGTCCCGCAGGATCGATTCGTCGGCGGTGGGGTCGATGCGACGGGCCATGGCGCGGGCGATCTGCTTGGGGCGGTCCATGGCCAGGTACAGCACCCGATTGCTGGGGGCGACCGGCATGTTCAGGACGGTGCCCTGGAGGCCGAGGCGGGCGAGGATCACCTGGTGCGCCAGGGTGGTCTTGCCGACGCCTGGCGGTCCGACGATCATCAGGCTCTCCCCAGAAGCCCATGCGGTCTTCTCGGGGGTTCCCCACAACGGCTCCGTCTCCGCACCGGTCTCGGTGACGAACCGATAGCCGTTTACGAGGTGGCGGGACAGGCGTCCTTGGCCGGAGGCGAGCGCACGCTCGCGCTCGGCGCGAACGTCCGCCTCGATCTCGCTGCGTATCGCATCAGGATCGGCGCCCGGCTCCTGGGCGCGCTGGACGATGCGCAGCCCGGAGGCGAGCTGATGGCGCAGGTCTGCCTTTTTGCGCACGATTGACGCGTGGTACGCGGCGCCGCTGATGCCGGGGGATGCTCCGGCGAGCTGGTGGGTGTATGCGGGTCCGCCGACGCGCTGGAGGTCCCCCTGCTCGCCGAGGCGGTCGTTCACGGCGATCGGGTCGGTCGGCTTGTCCTCGCCGTGCAGGGCGAGCAGCACACGCCAGATCGTTTCGTGGGCGGGCCGGTAGAAGGCGCCGTCGCCGAGTACGGGCCGTACCTCGCTGATCGCCTCGCGGCTGTGCATGCACGCACCGAGCACCGCCAGCTCGGCGTCGATGTCGTGCGGCGGCTGCATGGCTGTATCCACCGGTGAAGGGCCTGCTGCCCCGGCGGTGGATGACAGGTGCGGCGGAGGGGTCGTACTGTGGGGCACAGAGCTCCTCAACTGCAGGCCATCGGGGCGGCAACCCCGGCCATGCAGGCAGATCGTTCAGGGATGGGCGATTGGTGAGGTTTGCGCTTGAGCCCTCGGTGCCGGCAAGCACCGAGGGCTTTTTTCGTGGTTCGGAGCGGTCTCCAGCGGTCATGTGGGGGCGGTGGGGGTACCAGCATGCCACATGAATGCAGATTGCAGAAGCCCTCTGCGTTTCGCAGAATCCATGTTACGCTTAAGGGGCGATGCAGCCCGCAGCGCAGACAAGGCAGAAAGGAGGTGTGCGGTGGCAGAGGACGAGCTGGACGAGGGGGTCCTGCTCCGCGGCGAGGAGAACGTCGCCCTGCGGCTCAAGATCGAACGCGAGACACGCGGGTGGAGCACCAACGCCCTGTCGGACCGCCTGGTTGAAGCCGGATACGAGATGAACCCGTCCGCCGTGTGGCGGATCGAGAACGGTAAGCGCCGGATCAACCTCGACGAGGCGATCGGATTCGCCGAGGTTCTCGGCGTCTCCCTGCAGAACCTCGTCGGTCCACCGCAACTCGCAGCAAAGGCACGAGCCATGGAGCTGATCGACGACGTGGTCCGCGCCTTCCGGGAGACCCAGCGGGCCGGTGTCAGCCTCACGCGGGCCCGTGACGCCCTGGACGCCTACCTCGCCGAACACCCCGACATCCGCGAGGAAGCCGACGTCATGGTGTCCAACGCCATGGCCGAGGAAGCCATCGCCAACTTCGCCATAGGGCCCTACGACGCCCCGCCGCCCGGCGAACACCCCGACGCCGACCAGCGCGACTGAGCCGTCCAGGATCGGTCCCTGGTCGCCTCCTGCCCTGAGCCCGCAAACCCTCAGTGGCTGGGAGATCTCACCGCCCATCCCTCCAGAACGACCCGGCAGATCGGTGTTGCCGCACCGCACCTGCCAGACGAGGACTCACCCCTTGCGCCAACCGGCGATACCCCATGCCTCCGCCCGCTCCCTGCGTGCTGGGAGGGAGGTGATCACACCCGATACCGGTGCCCTCCTGACCGTCGACGAGGCCGCCGAGCGCCTCCGGACCGGCATCCGCTTCATCCGGCGCCTCATCCAGGAGCGCCGCATCCAATACGTCAAGGTCGGCCGACACGTGCGCATCCCCGATGCCGCACTGAACGCCTACATTGCGGAGAGGACCGTCCCGTCCCTCCGCGAGGCGCGGTCCTCCTACCGGAAGGCGGCCTGATGGCGGGCCGCAAGCCGCAGCGGCGGCGCGAGTTCGGCACTGCTCGCCAACTGCCCTCCGGTCGGTGGCAGGCTCGCTACTGGGCACCGGACGGCAGCCGCCGCACCGCCCCGGAGACCTTCGCCACGAAGACCGATGCGCAGACCTGGCTGACCCTCACCCAGGCCGACATCGAGCGCAACCACTGGGTCGACCCCGACGCCGGCGCCGTGAACTTCAAGGCGTACGCGCTGAAATGGGTCGATGAGCGGGGCCTTTCGGCGACGACGGAGGAGCTGTACCGCAGGCTCCTGCGGCTGCACATCCTGCCCGTCTTCGGGTCCATGGACCTGGACGAGATCACGCCGCCCGGTGTGCGCACCTGGCGGGCCGAGCGGTTGCAGGCGACAGGCGCGACGACGGTTGCCAAGTCCTACCGGCTCCTGAAGGCGATCATGGAGACGGCGGTCGACGACGAGATGATCCGCCGTAACCCTTGCCGGATCAAGGGGGCGGGCAGCGAAAGGGCCAAGGAGCGGCCGACGGCCACCGTCGAGCAGGTCGACGCGGTCGCGGAAGCCATGGGGCCGCGGTGGCGTCTGATGGTGTACCTCGGCGCGTACGGTCCGATGCGCCCGGAGGAGCAGGCGGCGCTGCGACGGCCCAGCGTCATGTTGGAGCCCCTCGCTGTGAAGGTCAGCGAGGCAGCACCAGAGCTGACCACCGGCCGCCGCGTCGAGGGCGACACCAAGTCGGATGCGGGCGTGCGCACCATCTACCTGCCCGCCTTCCTCTACATCGAGGTGAAGCGGCACCTTGACTGGTTCGCCGAGAAGGACCTCAACGGTCTGCTGTTCGTCGGCGAGAAGGGAGCCCCCTTCCGACGCTCCACGTTCGGCCGCAAATGGCGCCGGGCCCGCGCGAAGGCCGGCCTGCCGGACGACTTCCGCTTCTACGATCTCCGGCACACCGGGCACACGCTGTCCACCCAGGCCGGGGCGACGCTCAAGGACACGATGGTCCGGGCGGGCCAGTCCTCGGAGAAGGCAGCGATGATCTACCAGCACTCTCCTGACGAGCGACAGCAGGAGGTTGCCGGGGGGATCGACGCGAGGGTGCGAGCTGCGCGCGACAATGCGGCGTCTCAGCGGCGGATCGCCAAAAAAGCCTGATCTTTTCAGGGGGACGACAGCACGTCGTCCCCCTGAGGGTAGGTGGGCTACTCGTCTGGGTTTTCCGGCCCACTGCGGTAGCGATCGCCCTGCAAACGGAGGAAGTCATCGAGCGACATGTAGCTGCCACCATTGCCGACCCGGCCCGCAGGCGGGGAGGGGCTAGGTCTCGATTGTGATGCTTGGACTCGCCTCGTGAGGGTGACCACGCGATCTACTGCTTCGCTGAGTGCGCGTGTGTGCCCGTCGTCGAAGGGGACGCCAGCAATCGAGTGGCAGGCATTGGCAATGCCGATGACCACCGGCTTGTCGGCAAGACATTCCACTTTGCCCCCGAAGGTGTCCTCTACAACGGTTGCGTCAACACGCGCGCCGTTAATCCAACTGAGCTGCGCGATCATGTCGGCGATGTACTCGGATGAACCAGACGAGTCGTCCCTGGACGCCAGGCCGTGCTGGATTGCGCGGGACCGAGCATCTTGCAGCAGAGAGAGAACTTGCTGGGCCTCGGCGTGGACGTCTGCCCAGTCCGGGGGGCCGGCGGGAGGCACTGGCTCAGCTGCAGCAGCTGATCTGGTGCGAAGCCTGTTCAATGCGTGCTGGGTCATGCTGATCGCCCACTTGGAGAGATCTGGGTCTGTGGCAGCTTGCTGCGCCCGGTCCTCCACGGCTGTCTTGACCTCGGTGATCCATTGCAGCGCAGAACTCTTGCCGAGTTGATCGGCGACTTCGTGAGTTGCCAGTGAGAGGAGTACGTCAGGAGCCTCTGCGACGGCCTTTGCAGCGCTCACTGCGAGTTCGGGCTGAGCATCGGCTGCTCGGGAGATAACTGTGAGCCCCTGCTGCCGTTGTTCCTGCGCCAGCGACGGATGCTGGAGGAGGCAGGCAATGAATTGGTGGTCGCTTGCCTCCTCGGCCTCCCTGATGACCTCTCCGGCGAGCAGATCCGGGCCGATGGATCCCCACCGTGCGCCACTGCCGGACGGATAGAGCACGGTAAGCATCTCCTCAACTGCATCCACGAGATGCGCGTCTGGTCCGGCGCCTGCGGGAAGTCCATGGTGGTGGGCTCCCAGCCCCGCGACGATGGCGGCTCGTGCGTTCGCGCGATCGTCGGCACCGGCCAGGCTCTGCGTCGCGACCATGGTTTGCAGGAGACCAGGCTGACGGTCGAAAACACCGTCCAGGCCACGAGCACGGGCAATACGCTTCCAGTAGCGTTCCTCATGGGCCAAGAGCACGTCGACTGGGTGTCCGTACTCGGCGAATGCTGGATTGATCTCGGTGAGCACTTCCGCGAGGGCTGCCATGTGCAGTGTCAGGACGGTGGAGTGTCTCTCGATCGGGCCAATGCGCGTTGGTGTTGCCGGCGTGATTGCCGCAGAGCCCCAGTCGTCCTCGACCCCCGCAGCCTTCAAGGTGCGGATGCGCTCTGCGAATGCATGCTTCGCGGCTTCAAATGCCGATTGCGGGGCGGTGGAGTCGATGCAGTCGTTCACCTCTACACCGAGACCTGCCCCCATCGCGGCAGAGCCTTGGCGCGAGCGGCGAAACGGTTGCCACCAACTGCCTTGGTCGCGAGCCAGCAGCAGGAGCCGAATGGGCTGAGCGGTGCCGCCGCTGCCACTCACGATGTTCAGCAGCTCATCGACTTGATCAAGGCGCGTTTCGGCGTAATCGACGATCAAAAGCAACGGTCGGTTCGCTGTGGTGAGGGCCTCGTATTGCGCCGTCCGCAGCGGCGTTTCGGAGAGAAACCCGCCTGCCCAGGGCCGTGGTGAGTCGATGCCGGTCTGGGGCTCGCCCAGCTGGCGCAGCAATTCGCTGGCGAGCCGGGTCTTGCCGACGCCACCGGTGCCGGTGACCGCGGCAACGTCGATCCGACGTCCGCTGTGACACCACTGCGCCAAGCGTTCGGACTGCTCCTCTAACCCTGACATGGGCACGATCTGGGCCTGGGCCGAGAGTAGGTAGGAGGCAGAGAGTCGTGGGTTAGGGGCGTCGTCGAGCAGTGCTTGCAGATCGGCAGGCTGAAGCTGGGCTGGCAGTCCAGTGGCAGCGCTGACCGACTTGGCGAAGCCTTCGGCTGCGAGGAGCCACGAGATGGGAGTTGCCAGAAGGAGCGATGCGTCCCAATTCTCGGGTGCCTGAGTTGCCAGGCCCACCAAAAGTCCCTCACAGAAGATGCCGGCACCGGACATCCCCTGCCACAGGGTGCGCTCGGATGGACGTGCGTCACTCACTTCGAGTGCGTAACGCTGGGACCGCGCCGCCGTCGTCGGGTAGATGTAGCCGTGGACGACCTTGGGATCGCTGACCATGACCTCCCGTGACCTGCGGAGGAAACGTCGCCGCATCGCCCTGGGGAAACCGATTGCTGTGCAGACAGGCCGTTCGGCTGGATGCTCGCAGGTGAGTTCACCCCACCTCACGATCGGTACGTCCACACCGAGTTGTTGCCGATCGGTTTGCAGGATGGCGCTGTCGAGGCCCTGGTCGTGCCAAGTCACCTGCGCATTGACTGCCGGTCCTCCGTCGAGGGCGCGGACCAGCACAGGCTGACCGTCCGGACCCTGACGACATGCGACATGGGCTGCGGTGAGCACGAGGCCAGGCGCGATGATGGTTCCTGAACCGAATGTCTCGTCACGGGGATTGCTGACTTCTACGGCCCGCTGGCGGAGGTGTGCGCTCACTCGGGCCCTCAGCCCAGCGGCACTTCGCCAGGCAGGGGATCGAAGCCGCGTCCCTCATCCCCGATGAGGTTGTCGTCTGGCCGATCCACCTGCAGATTCACGGTCAGCTTTTGTGTCTCCGCCTTTGTCCGTTCACCACGTGTGTCAGCAGAGACGACGAAAGCCTTGACCCCGCCGCTCGCAGACGCCGAGTGTCGCAACTCGATGCTGAGTTCGAGCGTGACATCACTGACTTTGAAGCGGAGGGGTGACCCCTCGCCATCGCGTTGCGCTGCTGCGAGGCCCTCCCGAACGGCCCTTAACGCCTCGGCCAGTTCCGTTCCGCTCGACTCCATGCGTCCCCCCTCGTAGACCTGAACTCCAGTAGGCCAGTCAGCGACTGATGGGCGCTACCTAAAGCGCGGAAACCGCTCTCTTTGCAGACGTGAGTTCACACCCATTTGACGCGTTAGTGGTGCAGGTCACAGGAATCGCGTCTTGGGATTCGAGACGCTGCTCGGCGCGTGGCTCCAGTGGTGTCGTGCGGCCCCTCTCCGTTTAACCCGTAGAGGGGAGTTGGGGCACGCGGAGGGCACGCCCGCCCCGGGGAGGTCTAGACAACAAACAAGCCCCAGGTCGCTGACCTGGGGCTTCCGTATGGAGCGGGTGACGGGAATCGAACCCGCGCTCTGAGCTTGGGAAGCTCATGTTCTACCATTAAACTACACCCGCGTAATCCCGCCTCGGATCGAGAGCGGAACATCGTCGGACACTCTACCCCATCGCCGCCTCGTGGTGCATTTGGCGTGCCCGGGTGCGGTGTGCGGGGGCGCGCGGGGGCGGTCGGCGGGGGTGTGGGGGCCGGTGTGGCGGGTGTGGGGTGTGGGTGTTTCGTGGGTGGGATGCGGGTGCCCGGTGCGGGAGTTGGGGCGTACCGTGGGGCCTCGGAGTGCCGCGTGTGAGGGCTCCCAGTTCATCCCCTAATGTGGCTTTTGTTGTCCACGCAGTTGGGAGAGGGACTTGATGGAGCGCACCGTCGTACGTTGTGCCGAGGGCCACGTGTTCAGCACCGCTTCGTTCCCGATGCAGACCACCGACCGGCTCGGTCCCGGACGGCTGTTGCGCTGCCCGCGCTGTGCTCGGCTGCGGCACTCGGTGCCCGTCGAGCACGCCAAGCGGTAGCGATCAAGAAGGCAGGAAGAGCTGCGCCGCCCCGTGAGAGGGGTGGTGGCAGAGCAAGCGCGACGAGGAGTGGGCAGGGCCCGGCTTCCCAGGTGGGGGGCCGGGCCCTCGTCGTGCGAGGGGGGCCGGGCGGGCGCGTATCCTCATCTGCGTGCTTCTCTCAGACAAGGACATCCGGGCCGAGATCGACGCTGGTCGGGTGCGCATCGACCCCTATGACGAGTCGATGGTGCAGCCGTCCAGCATCGACGTGCGGCTGGACCGCTATTTCCGGGTGTTCGAGAATCACCGCTATCCGCACATCGACCCCGCCGTCGAGCAGACCGACCTGACGCGAGAGGTCGTGCCCGAGGGTGATGAGGCGTTCATCCTGCACCCGGGTGAGTTCGTGCTGGCCTCGACGTACGAGGTCATCACGCTGCCCGATGACCTGGCGTCCCGGCTGGAGGGCAAGAGCTCGCTGGGGCGGCTGGGGCTGCTGACGCATTCGACCGCCGGGTTCATCGACCCGGGGTTCAGCGGGCATGTGACGCTGGAGCTGAGCAATGTCGCCACGCTGCCGATCAAGCTGTGGCCGGGGATGAAGATCGGGCAGCTGTGTATGTTCCGGCTGACCTCGCCGACCGAGCACCCGTACGGCAGTGAGAAGTACGGCTCCCGCTACCAGGGGCAGCGCGGTCCGACGCCGTCCCGGTCGTTCATGAACTTTCACCGGACGCAGGTATGACACAGCCGCTTCGGTGCGGGGGGCGCGCTCGACAGGGCGGGCGCGTGGCAGAGGGTGTGCACACGGAAGGTCTGAGAGAGATACGTGAGTGACGTGCGGGAGAACCTGACGTACGAGCGGTTCGGTGGGGCGATCCGCGAGCTGGCGCAGACGATTGCCGATGACGGGTACGAGCCCGATGTCGTGCTGTCGATCGCCCGTGGTGGGGTCTTTGTCGCGGGAGGTCTGGCGTACGCGCTGGACTGCAAGAACATCCACCTGGTGAATGTGGAGTTCTACACCGGGGTGGGGACCACGCTGGAGATGCCGGTCATGCTGGCGCCGGTGCCCAATGCGATCGACTTCTCGGAGAAGAAGGTGCTGATCGCCGATGATGTCGCCGACACCGGTAAGACGCTGAAGCTCGTGCACGACTTCTGCCAGGGGACCGTGGCGGAGGTCCGCAGCGCGGTGATCTATGAGAAGTCGCAGTCGCTGGTGAAGTGCGAGTACGTGTGGAAGCGCACGGACGACTGGATCAACTTCCCGTGGAGCGTCGAGCCGCCGGTGGTGCGGCGCGAGGGGCAGGTTCTCGACGCCTGAGGCGCCGGGCGGGCCAGGCCGTTCGCCGATTGCCGCCCCGCGCAAGGGAGTTGGCGGTCGGGTGGGCCGGGTGGGCTGCCCTGTGCCGGTTTTGGCCAATCCCGTTCCGAGTGTTCCGCTGTTGGCCACCTGCGAGTACAACCCGCGGTAACAGCAGACCGGAGGGGAGGCCCCATGGTGCGTGCGAGACACGGGCGGTGGGCGTTACGCGGGCAGTGGGCGTTACGTGGGCGGCGTAGGGGAGCAGGGGCCCGTACGGGAACAGGGTCGTGTACGGGAGACAGGGCGCGGGCCGGGCACGGGCGGCGGCTGAGGGGCGGTGTGGCGGTCTCGGCCGCGGCGTTGGCCGTGGTGTTCTCCGTGGCGGCGGGCGGGGCGAGTGCTGCCACCGGGGCCGCGCCACACCCGACGCCGGCCGGGGCCGCGGCCGCCACGCCGCTGTCGCCGGAGCTGGAGAAGATCCGGGCGCGGGAGGCGGCGACGCTCTACGGGGACCCGGCCGAGCGGCCCCTCGGGGAGCGGAAGACCTCGTTGATCTCGCTGGGGGACAGTGAGATCTCCGGGGAGGGCGTCGGGACGTATGAGCCGGGCACGGACGGGCCGGCGAACTGGTGCCACCGGTCGCCGGACTCGGCGATTCACCGGACCGGTATCGCGGCGGATGTGACGTACAACGCCGCCTGCTCGGGCGCGTTCAGCGGCAACATCGTGATCGGCGGCAGCAAGCAGTACGCCGATGAGCTGGTGCAGAGCGACGCTCTCGCCATCGCGGCCCGTAACACCCGGCTGAAGATGGTGCTGCTGGTCGCCGGCGCCAATGACGATCTGCAGTTCGGGCCGGTGATGACGGACTGCGTGGTGCGCTGGTTCCTGCTGCAGGGCACCTGTGAGCCGAAGTACCAGCCGGGCTGGCAGGCGCGGGTCGACGGGCTGGTGCCGAAGATCGAGCGGACGGTCGGTGATCTGCGGACCGTGATGCGGGACGCGGGGTACGCGGACGGCGACTACCGGCTCGTGGTGATGTCGTATCCGAGTCCGATCGGGCCGGATGTCGAGGACAACCCGCACTACCCGGGGAAGCTGCCGGGCGGGTGCACGGGCTACACCTCCGACGCGGGCTGGGGGCGCAATGCCGCCGTGCCGGCCTTCGAGAAGGGGGTGCGGACGGCTGCGCGGGACGCGGGGGCGAGCTACCTCGACGCCTCGCGGCTGTTCCACGGGCACGAGGTGTGCATGGAGGACGCCTGGGCCCGGGGGCTGTATGTGAATCTCACCAACCCCATTCCGCCGGACTCGAATTCCGTGCGGCAGTCGTTCCACCCGAACGCCCGCGGGCACCGCGCGTTCGCGTCGTGTCTGACCCAGCTGTACGCCACGGGGCTGCGGGAGGCGTCCTGCGCCGACTCCGCGAGCACCGGGCAGCCGACGCTGTACGCAGGGGCCTGGGACGAGATGTACCGGCCGCTGCGGAACGCCGGTACGGGGAGTTGTGTGGATGCGACCGGCGGATCCAGCCGTAACGGGACGGCGGTCGGCGGCTGGGACTGTCATGGTCAGCGCAACCAGGACTGGTGGTACGACGGCGCTCGGCGGTCGGTGCACGGGGGGCTGACGCAGGACCGGTGCCTGGATGTGCCGGGGGCGCAGTACCGGGCCGGGGCCGGTCTGGTGCTGTGGAACTGCTCGGGTGCGGCCAACCAGCAGTTCGTACGGGACGGTGGCGGCACGATTCGGCCCGCCGCCGCGCCGTCGCTCTGCCTGACCCTGGGTGCGGCGAAGGAAGCGCTGCGGTTGCAGGGGTGCGACGGGTCGGCGGGGCAGCGGTTCGTCCAGGGAGCCTGAGGGAGCTGAGGGAGCCTGCGGGGACCTGATCGCGTCACCCGCCCGTACGGCAAGGGGCCCGCTCCGGAGCCTGGTGCTCCGGGGCGGGCCCCTTGCCGTGGCCGGTACGGCTTTACAGGGTGCCGAGCTTCAGCAGGGCGAGCAGCGCGACCAGCTGGATCGCCGAGGCGCCGAGGGCCTTGGGCCACGGCAGATCGTGCGTCTTGCTGACCATGGAGGTCAGCAGATAGCCGCCGGCGAGCCAGGTCAGCCAGCCCAGGACCTGGACCAGGGTGCTGTCGCCGCCGAGGAACATCGCGAACAGCAGCCGGGGCGCGTCCGAGACCGTCATGATCAGCATGGCCAGGCCGATGGTCGGCTGCCAGGGGCCGTCGCCGCCGAGCTGGCGGGCCAGGGTGTGGGTGACCGCGCCCAGGATCAGGCTGCCGATGATGAACATCACGGCGGTGATCAGCACCCACGGGATGCTGTTGGAGAGGGTGGCGTTCAGCACGTCCTCGCGGGCCTTGTCGAAGCCAAAGACCGCGAGCAGGCCGTAGATGAAGGTGACGATCAGTGCCGGGGCCCAGACCGCGTGGTCGCGCATCTGCCAGAACGTGGCATCGGGGCGCAGCACCATGCCGGACAGCAGCTGCTTCCAGTGCAGCCGGGGGCCGGCCGGCGGCGCGGTGGCCTGGCCGGCGCGGTAGGTGCCGCCGGCCGCGTACGCGCCGTCGTCGCCGTCGTCGTACCCGCCCTGGGGCGGGCCGTAGGCGTCCGGGGTGTCACCGACGCTGAACTGCTGGGTGTGGCCCGGGTTGTTGTCGTTCGAGTACGGCGCGTAGGCCTGCTGCGGGGGCTGGTAGCCACCGTCGCCGAAGTACTCGGGCTCACCGTGCTGCCCGTGCGGCTGTGGCTGCCCCTGCGGCCCGCCGTACTGCTGCGGTGCCTGCTGTGGTGCCTGCTGCCACTGCCCGTGCGGCGGCGGGGGCTGCTGCCCGTACGGTGCTTGCTGCCCGTACGGCGCCTGCTGCCCCTGGTGCCCCTGCTGTCCGTTCTGCGCGGGGCGGGTGTCCCGTCCGCGACCCATCCTGAATCCAGCCACGTACTCGAAAGTACCTGGTCTGCGCGGATGGGGTGGCCGGGCAGGGGGATCGGGCCCCGGTTTGCATCTGACCTGTGACATCCCCTAGGGGGTTCCCGGAGGGAACCGCGGACCCGGGACCGGGATCCAGCGGAGGGTGAGGTCCGGAAGGTTCTCCATGTTGGCGCTGCCGTCGTCGACGGCCACGACCCGGAAACCGTGGTGGGCGTAGAACGCCCTTGCTCCGGTGTTGAGTTGGAAGACGTGCAGGTACAGGCCGTCGGGGCGGTGCCGCCGCGCCGCGGCGAGGAGGAGGGTGCCGATGCCGCGCCGCCGGACGTCCGGGCGGAGGTAGAGCTGGTCGAGCAGGTCGCCCTGGACGGCCGCGTAGCCGAGGAGCTCGGGGCCACGGGTGGCGACGAAGGTGTGACACTGCGGCAGCACGATCTCCCGGATCCAGCGGGTGACCTCGTCGTGGGTACGGCGCTGGGGCGGCAGGTAGGGCATGGTGGCCTGCCGTGACGCCTGGTGGACGGCGGCGATCGCGGGGGCGTCGGTGGGGAGCGCGAGCCGGACCGTGACGGGCGGGGCGGGCGGCGTCTCCTCTGGGGCGGGGCGCGCCAAGGCGCCCGGACCGTCGGCCGTGTCCCTGCCCGTGTCTGTGTTCATGGCGTCATGCTCGGATGCGTCCCGGCGCCGGGCAAGTGTATTAGCCACCGGCCACAATCAGCTGGCGGGCCGTCAGGAGGCCGTGAAGTCCGCCGTGGTGAAGGAGAGGGCGGGTCGCGCGGTGAGGCCTGACGGGCCGCCGGGGAGGACCGTCACCCGGTCGTGGGTGCGGCCGCGCCGGGTGAACAGGACGAGGTCGGCGTGGTGGTCGCCGTCGAAGTCGGTGAGGGCGAGAACCGTGGAGTGCGGGCGCCCGGCACCGGGGAGACGGGGCACGGGGAGGCGGCGGACGGTGGCGGCGAGCCCGTTCGCGGTGCCGCTCAGCAGGGCGGGGCGGGTGCCGCCGATCACCAGATCCGGGTGGCCGTCGTGGTCCACATCGGCGGCGGCGAGGGTGGGAACCCCGCCCGTACCCGTACGGATCCTGCCGGGGCGGCCGCCGACGGACAGCTCACCGCCGGTGTCGGCGGTGACGGAGGTCACGCCCCGCCCGGCCCCGGCGAAGCGCCCGAAGGCCGTGGCGTAGCCGGGCGGGTAGGCGGCCGGGCCGGCCCTGAGCGGGCCTCGGGGGCCGCCGAGGGCGAGGCGGCTGCGGGCGCGGCGGCCGGGGCCGGCCGAGCGTACGAGGAGGTCGTCGGCGCCGTCGTGGTCGATGTCGGGAGACGGGGCGAGGGGCGTGGCGGCGGCCAGGGCGATGCCGGGGACGGCGAGCGGGGCGCCGGCCGCCGCGGGGGCGCCGGTACGGGTGAACGGGCCCTTCAGGTAGCTGATCCGGGGGCCGGAGGCGGTGACGGCCAGGTCGGGTGCGCCATCGCCGTCGAAGTCGCCGCAGACCGGCTGGTCGGGCCATTCGTTGCCGAACCGCGCCCGGTCGGGGATGCGGAGTTTCACGGCGCGGGCGGCCCCGAGGCCCCGGGGCGAGCCGAAGAGCAGCTGTACGGGGACGGGCGGGCGGCCCACGCCGTCGTAGGGCGGGTCGGTGGTGACGACGAGATCGCTGAAGCCGTCCCGGTCGAGGTCGCAGACGGTCTCGGCGTCGAAGGCGGCGGGGACGGCCGGGCCGGTGCGGGCGGCGTTCCGGGCCGGGGTGAGCAACTCCCGGGTGGCCGGGGCGAGTCCGTGTGCGCTGCCGTAGAGGATGCCGATGCCCGGGTCGTCGTCGCGGCCGCGGGCGGGGGCGAGCAGGCTGTCGAGGACGAGATCGGGGTGGCCGTCGCCGTTGAAGTCGCCGGCGGCCTTGCTGCCCTGGCCGGCCGGGACGGGGCGCGCGGCCGGCAGCGACGAGGCGCGGTGGGGGGCGGGGCGGCGCGTGTCGCCGGCGGAGAGCAGGCCGCAGGAGCCGAGAAGGAGGGCCAGCCCGAGCCCCGTTGCCGTGGCGATCCGTCTGCGCATCGCGTCCCCACCCCACCCGTACCGCTGTTGTTGTCGTGTCGTCATCCGCGGCCCCGGTGCTCCCGGGGTATCCGCCGTCCCGCCCTGCCCGCCCGCGCCCGCGGTACGGAACCGCCGACGGCCGGCCCCGTGCAAAACAGGGGACCGGCCGTCGGCCGACGCGCGGGTGCGTGCCGTTACTGCGTCACTGCGTTACTGCGGCACTGCGTCACTTCACCGGTTCCGGCTCCGGGGCGTCCTCGGTCTCCTCGTCGCCCGCCGGGTCGACGGGGGTCCTGACGGAGTCCAGCAGCAGCTGGGCCACGTCGACGACCTGGATGGATTCCTTCGCCTTGCCGTCGTTCTTCTTGCCGTTGACCGAGTCGGTGAGCATCACCAGACAGAAGGGGCAGGCCGTCGAGACGATGTCGGGGTTCAGCGACAGCGCCTCGTCGACGCGCTCGTTGTTGATGCGCTTGCCGATGCGCTCTTCCATCCACATGCGGGCACCGCCGGCGCCACAGCAGAAGCCGCGCTCCTTGTGGCGGTGCATCTCCTCGTTCCGCAGGCCCGGCACCTTGGCGATGATCTCGCGCGGCGGGGTGTAGACCTTGTTGTGGCGGCCCAGGTAGCAGGGGTCGTGGTAGGTGATCAGACCCTCGACCGGGGTGACGGGGGTGAGCTTGCCCTCGTCCACCAGGTGCTGGAGCAGCTGGGTGTGGTGGATGACCTCGTACTCGCCGCCCAGCTGGGGGTACTCGTTCGCGATGGTGTTGAAGCAGTGCGGGCAGGTCGCGACGATCTTCTTCGACGCCTTCGGCTTCTTGGTCGACTCGTCCTCGTCGTCCTCGCCGAAGGCGGCGTTCAGCGAGGCGACGTTCTCCGCGCCGAGCTGCTGGAAGAGGAATTCGTTGCCCAGGCGGCGCGGGGAGTCACCGGTGCACTTCTCGTCGCCGCCCATGATCGCGAACTTCACGCCCGCGATGTACAGCAGCTCCGCGAAGGCCTTGGTGGTCTTCTTGGCGCGGTCCTCCAGGGCGCCGGCACAGCCGACCCAGTAGAGGTACTCGACCTCGGTGAGGTCCTCGACGTCCTGGCCGACGACCGGCACCTCGAAGTCGACCTCCTTGGTCCAGGCCAGACGCTGCTTCTTGGCCAGGCCCCAGGGGTTGCCCTTCTTCTCCAGGTTCTTGAGCATCGTGCCCGCCTCGGACGGGAACGAGGACTCGATCATGACCTGGTAGCGGCGCATGTCGACGATGTGGTCGATGTGCTCGATGTCGACCGGGCACTGCTCGACACAGGCGCCGCAGGTGGTGCAGGACCACAGGACGTCCGGGTCGATGACGCCGTTCTCTTCGAGGGTGCCGATCAGCGGGCGCTCGGCCTCGGCCAGCGCGGCCGCGGGGACGCCGGCGAGCTGCTCGGCACTCGCCTTCTCGTTGCCCTCGTCGTCCTTGCCGCCACCCGCGAGCAGGTACGGCGCCTTGGCGTGCGCGTGGTCGCGCAGCGACATGATCAGGAGCTTGGGGGAGAGCGGCTTGCCGGTGTTCCAGGCGGGGCACTGCGACTGGCAGCGGCCGCACTCGGTGCAGGTGGAGAAGTCGAGCAGGCCCTTCCAGGAGAAGTGCTCGACCTGGGAGACGCCGAACTGGTCGTCCTCGCCCGGGTCCTCGAAGTCGATCGGCTTGCCGGCGGAGGTCATCGGCTGCAGCGCGCCCAGCGTCACGCCGCCGTCCGCCTCGCGCTTGAACCAGATGTTGGGGAAGGCCAGGAAGCGGTGCCAGGCGACACCCATGTCCGTCTTCAGCGAGACCGTGATCATCCAGATGAAGGACGTCGCGATCTTGAGGCCGGCGAAGAAGTAGGTGAGGTTCTGCAGGGTGCCCAGGCTCATCCCCTTGAAGGCCGCGACCAGCGGGTACGAGACGAAGTACGCGGCCTCGTAGTGGTCGACGCCGTGCTGGGCGCCCTCCAGGGCGTGCAGCGTGACGATGCAGATGCCGACGATGAGGATGACGGCCTCGACGAAGTACGCCTGGCCGAAGTTCGAGCCCGCGAAGCGGGACTTGCGGCCCGCGTTGCCGGGGCGGCTCAGCTGGCGGATGACGATCAGGGCGATGATGCCCAGGGTCGTCAGCGTGCCCATCGCCTCGACGTACAGCTCCCACGGCAGCCAGTCGCCGATGAACGGGATCAGCCAGTCGGCCCGGAAGAGCTGGCCGATGGCGTTGACGATCGTCAGCAGCAGGGTGAGGAAGCCCACCGCCACGAACCAGTGCGCCACGCCGACGATGCCCCAGCGGTTCATCCGGGTGTGGCCGAGGAACTCCTTGGCCACCGTGACGGTCCGCTGGGCGGGAGCGTCGGTGCGGGTGCCCGCGGGCACCGGCTGGCCCAGTCGCATATAGCGGTAGATCTGCAGGAGGGCGCGGCCGAACAGCGCCACGGCGACCGCGATGAGCACCAGCGACACGATGATCGCGGCGAGTTGCATGGGAGGCTCCTCGTACCTGCGAGAGCGGAAAACGGAGTAACTACTAAGCGGTAACTTTTTTGGTCTGTCGCTGAGGTTACCCATTCTCCCCCGCGCCATGAAGCCGCCCGGCCGGTGATCTGCGTCGCGAAGGCAACCCTGTGTGCGCCCCCTGGCGTCCTGAGCCGGGGGCCCGGTGACGATAAGGGCGACATAAAACTTGAGCCCCCAAGGCTCAGGTCTGTTGACAGGTTTTCTTCGGTACTGCACTCTTGAGCCTGTTCCACTCAAGTCAGCTGGAGGAATTGAAATGGCACGTGCGGTCGGCATCGACCTGGGCACGACGAACTCCGTCGTCAGTGTTCTCGAAGGCGGTGAGCCCACCGTCATCACCAACGCCGAGGGCGCCAGGACCACGCCGTCCGTTGTCGCCTTCGCCAAGAACGGCGAGGTGCTGGTCGGCGAGGTCGCCAAGCGGCAGGCGGTCACCAACGTCGACAGGACCATCCGGTCGGTCAAGCGCCACATGGGCACCGACTGGAAGATCGACATCGACGGCAAGGGCTTCAACCCGCAGCAGATGAGCGCCTTCATCCTGCAGAAGCTGAAGCGGGACGCCGAGTCGTACCTCGGCGAGAAGGTCGTCGACGCGGTCATCACCGTTCCGGCCTACTTCAACGACTCCGAGCGCCAGGCCACCAAGGAAGCCGGTGAGATCGCGGGCCTCAACGTCCTGCGGATCGTCAACGAGCCCACCGCGGCGGCCCTGGCCTACGGCCTGGAGAAGGACGACCAGACCATTCTGGTCTTCGACCTCGGTGGCGGCACCTTCGACGTCTCGCTGCTGGAGATCGGCGACGGCGTCGTCGAGGTGAAGGCCACCAACGGTGACAACCACCTCGGTGGTGACGACTGGGACCAGCGCGTCGTCGACTACCTGGTCAAGCAGTTCCAGAACGGCCACGGCGTCGACCTGGCCAAGGACAAGATGGCGCTGCAGCGGCTGCGCGAGGCCGCCGAGAAGGCGAAGATCGAGCTGTCGTCCTCCACCGAGACGACGATCAACCTTCCCTACATCACCGCCTCCGCCGAGGGCCCGCTGCACCTGGACGAGAAGCTCACGCGCTCGCAGTTCCAGCAGCTCACCTCGGACCTCCTGGACCGCTGCAAGACGCCGTTCCACAACGTGATCAAGGACGCGGGTATCAACCTGTCCGAGATCGACCACGTGGTCCTGGTCGGCGGCTCCACCCGTATGCCCGCCGTGGCCGAGCTCGTCAAGGAGCTGACCGGCGGCAAGGACGCCAACAAGGGCGTCAACCCGGACGAGGTCGTCGCCATCGGCGCCACCCTCCAGGCCGGTGTCCTCAAGGGTGAGGTCAAGGACGTCCTCCTGCTGGACGTCACCCCGCTGTCCCTCGGTATCGAGACCAAGGGCGGCATCATGACCAAGCTCATCGAGCGCAACACCACGATCCCGACCAAGCGGTCCGAGATCTTCACGACGGCCGAGGACAACCAGCCGTCCGTGCAGATCCAGGTCTACCAGGGCGAGCGCGAGATCGCGGCGTACAACAAGAAGCTCGGGATGTTCGAGCTGACCGGTCTGCCGCCGGCTCCCCGCGGGGTCCCGCAGATCGAGGTCTCCTTCGACATCGACGCCAACGGCATCATGCACGTGACCGCGAAGGACCTGGGCACGGGCAAGGAGCAGAAGATGACCGTCACCGGCGGCTCCTCGCTGCCGAAGGACGAGGTCGACCGGATGCGCCAGGAGGCCGAGAAGTACGCGGACGAGGACCACGCCCGCCGCGAGGCCGCCGAATCCCGTAACCAGGGCGAGCAGCTCGTCTACCAGACCGAGAAGTTCCTCAAGGACAACGAGGAGAAGGTCCCCGGTGACGTGAAGACCGAGGTCGAGGAAGCCGTCAACGAGCTGAAGGAGAAGCTCAAGGGCGAGGACTCGGCCGAGATCCGGACCGCCACCGAGAAGGTCGCGGCCGTCTCCCAGAAGCTGGGCCAGGCCATGTACGCCGACGCCCAGGGTGCGGCCGGTGCCGAGGGCGCTGCCGGTGCCGAGGGCGCCGGGCAGGCCCAGTCCGACGCCGCCGACGACGTGGTGGACGCCGAGATCGTCGACGACGAGAAGCCGAAGAAGGATGGTGCCGCGTGACGGAGGAGACCCCGGGCTTCGACGAGAAGCCCGACGTCCCTTCCGACGCCGCTCCCGAAGACGCGGCGCAGGCCGAGTCCGCCGACAAGGCGGGCTCGGCCCCGGCCGGGGACGTACCGGACGTAGCGCTCCAGGCGCAGCTGGACCAGGTACGTACGGCGCTCAACGAGCGCACGGCGGACCTCCAGCGGCTCCAGGCGGAGTACCAGAACTACCGCCGTCGGGTGGAACGGGACCGGGTCACGGTCAAGGAGATCGCCGCGGCGAACCTCCTGTCCGAGCTCCTTCCCACCCTCGACGACATCGGCCGTGCCCGTGAGCACGGTGAACTGGTCGGCGGCTTCAAGTCGGTGGCCGAATCGATGGAGACCGTGGTCGCCAAGCTGGGTCTGCAGCAGTTCGGCAAGGAGGGCGAGCCCTTCGACCCGACGATCCACGAGGCGCTGATGCATTCGTACGCGCCGGATGTCACCGAGACGACGTGCGTGGCGATCCTGCAGCCCGGGTATCGCATCGGTGAACGAACGATCCGCCCCGCGCGGGTCGCCGTCGCCGAACCGCAGCCGGGCGCCCAGGGCGCCAAGTCCGCCTCCGACGAGGACCCCAAGGCTTCGGACGAGGAGAGCGGTGGCCCGGAAGAGGGCTGACGTGAGGACAGAGAGAAAATCCGTGCGGGAGGAGGGACGTCGGGGATGAGCACCAAGGACTTCGTCGAGAAGGACTACTACAAGGTCCTCGGCGTCCCGAAGGACGCCACCGAGGCGGAGATCAAGAAGGCGTACCGCAAGCTCGCCCGCGAGTTCCATCCGGACGCCAACAAGGGCGACGCCAAGGCCGAGGAGCGCTTCAAGGAGATCTCCGAGGCCCACGACATCCTGGGCGACACCAAACGCCGCAAGGAGTACGACGAGGCGCGCGCGCTGTTCGGCAACGGCGGCTACCGGCCGGGTCCGGCCGGCGGCGGCTCCTTCAACTTCGACCTGGGCGACCTCTTCGGGGGCACGCCCGGTCAGGGTGGCGGGGGCGGTGGCGGCTTCGGCGGCGGGCTCGGGGATGTCTTCGGCGGCCTGTTCAACCGCGGCGGCGCCGGTACGCGTACCCACGCGCGCCGCGGCCAGGACATCGAGTCCGAGGTGACGCTCAGCTTCACCGAGGCGGTCGACGGGGCCACGGTCCCGCTGCGGATGTCCAGCCAGGCGCCGTGCAAGGCGTGTTCGGGCACCGGCGACAAAAACGGTACGCCGCGGGTCTGTCCGACCTGTGTCGGCACCGGCCAGGTCAGCCGGGGCGCGGGCGGTGGCTTCTCGCTCACCGACCCGTGCGCCGACTGCAAGGGCCGGGGCCTGATCGCCCAGGACCCCTGCGAGGTCTGCAAGGGCAGTGGCCGTGCGACCAGTGCCCGCACGATGCAGGTCCGGATCCCCGCGGGTGTCTCCGACGGGCAGCGCATCCGGCTGCGCGGCAAGGGCGCTCCGGGTGAGCAGGGCGGCCCGGCCGGCGATCTGTATGTGGTCGTGCATGTCGACGCCCACCCGGTCTTCGGCCGCAAGGGCGACAACCTCACCGTCACGGTGCCGGTCACCTTCCCGGAGGCCGCGCTCGGTGGTGAGGTCAAGGTGCCGACGCTGGGCGGCCCGCCGGTGACGCTGAAGTTGCCGGCCGGCACCCCCAACGGACGCACCATGCGCGCCCGGGGCAAGGGTGCGACCCGCAAGGACGGCACACGGGGTGATCTGCTGGTCACCATAGAGGTGCTGGTCCCCAGCGACCTCAGCGGCAAGGCGAAGGAGTCGCTGGAGTCCTATCGCGAGGCGACCGCGGGCCCGGACCCGCGGGCAGAGCTGTTCCAGGCCGCGAAGGGAGCTTGAGATGGACAGCCGGGGCGGGCAGCGTCGTAACCCCTATGAACTGACCGAAGAGTCGCCGGTGTACGTCATCTCCGTCGCGGCTCAGCTCTCCGGCCTGCATCCGCAGACTCTTCGGCAGTACGACCGGCTGGGGCTGGTCTCGCCCGACCGCACGCCCGGGCGGGGCCGCCGCTATTCGGCCCGGGACATCGAACTGCTCCGTACGGTGCAGCAGTTGTCCCAGGACGAGGGCATCAACCTCGCCGGCATCAAGCGCATCATCGAGCTGGAGAACCAGGTCGCGGCCCTGCAGCAGCGGGTCGTCGAACTGCAGGGCGCCCTGGAGGGCGCGGCCAGTGCGATGCAGCAGCGGGAAGCGGCGGTGCACGCCTCCTACCGGCGTGATCTGGTGCCGTATCACGACGTGCAGCAGACCAGCGCGCTGGTGGTGTGGCGGCCCAAGCGGCCGGAGTGATCCGGCCGGCCGGGGCGCGGCACCCGGCGCAAGAGGTGGCAAAGGGCCGGGGAAACCCGGCCCTTGTCGCGTTTGCGCGCGGTGTGCGGTGTGCGGTGTGCGGTGTGCGGTGTGCGGTGCGCGTAGTGCGGCGTGGTGCCGTGCCGCTTTGCGTCCGTTGGCGTACGGCCGCTCCCGCTCAGCAGCCGTTGTACCCCGCCGTCGGCATCGACAGCCGGCGGTGCACATGCGACTTCATCGCCAGGGTGTAGACCGGCTCGTCGAGGTCGGCGGTCTCCAGACGCACCCCGGCCTCGGCGCACCGTGCGGTGAACTCGGCGGTGCCGTCGATGGCGTTCTCCAGTGCCCGGTGGTTGGGCGCCACGAACACGTCCACCAGGCCCTCTTCGACATCGCGCCACAGTGCGCCGTGGTCGGCGCGCAGGTGGTGCAGGCTGAGCCGGCAGGTCAGGTGGTAGTCACGGGCTGCCGCCCACTGTGTGCACATGTCGTGCTGGCCGCGGTCATCCACCAGGAACGGATCCTCGTCCAGCTCGGACAGCGGCATCAGGCAGGCGATCGCCGTCACTCGGACCGAGTTCATCGTGCCCTCCGGGGCGTGGCGACTGTGGGGGCGACGATACCCCCGCGGGTGGCCCGTGGAGGAGGGGCTGTACCGGGCGGCGAAGCGTAACCGCAGGCGTGGCAGATCTTCCAGCCGTCCTGGCTGACGGCCAGTTGGCCGCCGCAGCGCGGGCAGAGCTCGGCGTGCGGGTGCGGCCGGGTGGGGGACGGACGGCGCGGAGCGGTCGTCACGATGCGCACTGCCGACGCCATGCGGCCTCCAGCTGCCGTCTTTTGCCTGGGACAGGCCCGATGCCGCCCGTCCTTGCACGGAGCTATTCGGTTCCCGTCGGTCCTGAGTACCAGGTGGACGGCCGGAGGCGGAGCGGGAGGGTCCGTTTTCGGCCAGGGGCCCGGCGGAGTCGGTGGGAGGCGAGAGGAGGGAGGCGAGAGGAGGGAGGCGGGAGCGGTGGGCCGGTCCTCAGGCCCGTCCCATCGCCTTGGTGACCGCGATCTCGATCATGACGCGATCGGGGTTGGGCGTCGGCGTCCGGCCGTAGCGCTCGGCGTACCGGCGCACCGCGTCGGCCACCGGCTCGGCGTCCGTACGCACCCGTGCGATGCCCTCCAGGGTCGCCCAGCGCCCCTTGTCGACCTGGCACACGGCGACGGTGGCGCCGTCCGCCCCGGCGGCGAGGATGTTCTTGACCTTGGCACTGTCCTTGCGGGTGATGATCCGCGCGATCCGCTGCCCGGCGTCGTAGGTGACGCCTACCGGGACGACGTGCGGCGTCCCGTTCGTACGCAGCGTGGTGAGCGTCGGCATCAGGTACTCGCCCCAGAAGGCGAGGTATTCCGGGCTGAGGGCGCTGAGGTCGTGGGCCATGGGAGCAAGGGTAGGCCGGGGCCCGGGGGTCATAGGCCGGGGCCCGGGGGTCAGAGGAAGTCGGCGGTTTCCAGATCGAAGGAGAAGGGGGCGGGGAGGGGGACGGGTTTGCCAAGGGGGGCGGTGTTGTTCCCTACGTAGTCGTCCCGGGAGGGATCGCTGAAGAGCGTGAGGGTGGCTTTGCTGCGGTCCACCAGCAGGTGGAGCGGGATACCGGCGCGGGCGTAGCCGTGGCGCTTGGCGACCCGGTCCTTGTGGGGCTTGCTCGACGTCACCTCGACGACCATGGCAACGCCGTCGCTGGGCATCCAGGGAGGGGCGCCGCGGAAGAGACGCAGCGCGCGTGGGGCGATGGTGGCGCCGGGGATCACGTGGTCCGCGGGCTGGCCCGCCGCGTGGGAGAGGACGAGTCCTTTGTGTCCCGAGAACTGCATGGCAGTGGCGGACATCTGCATCACCTGCTCGAAGACGAGACTCAGGTAGTCCTCGTGGTCGCCATCCGGCGGCGGTGTCACAGCGATCTCCCCCTCGATGAGCTCGGCCCGGAAACCCATCGGGGTCTCCAGCGCCAGAAAGCCTTCCAGGAGGATGTCGTCCTGCGTGGGCATCGGCTCGTGTGCCATAGCCGTCATGCTGCACCTCCTCGTGGTCGAAGGCCAGTGTCGCCGGGCGGCGGGGACGGGGGCGGGCGCGTCCGACGCCGGTTCCCTCGCACGAGTGAGCGAGGGAACGCGTGGGTGGCGCCCCGAATCCGCCTTGAGTGCCCTAGACTCAACTTATCGCACGCTGGTGTGAGCAGGATTGCGGTATGAGCAGCATTTCCCGCGTCCGGCCCCAGGCGGGGTCAGACTGGGCAAAGACGCTGTTCAGGACGAGTCGAGGAGGATCGCGAGGACGTGGACGCCGAGCTGACCAACAAGAGCCGGGAGGCGCTGAGCGCCGCCAATGAGCGGGCGGTCACCGCCGGGCATGCGGACATGACGTCCGCGCATCTCCTGCTCGCGCTGCTGGCCGGGCAGGACAACGAGAACATCATGGATCTGCTGTCCGCCGTCGAGGCGGACGCCGCCGTGCTGCGCAACGGCGCCGAGCGGCAGCTCGCGGGGCTGCCGAGCGTGCAGGGCTCGACGGTCGCGCCGCCGCAGCCGGACCGCGATCTGCTCTCCGCCATCGCGGACGCCACCCAGCGCGCCAAGGAGCTCGGTGACGCCTATGTCTCCACCGAGCACCTCCTCATCGGGATCGCCGCCAAGGGCGGGCGCACCGGTGAGCTGCTGGCCGACCAGGGGGCGAGCGCCAAGAAGCTGCTGGCCGCCTTCGAGGCGAGCCGGGGCGGCCAGCGGGTGACCAACGCCGACCCGGAGGGCACGTACAAGGCGCTGGAGAAGTTCGGTACGGACTTCACTGCGGCCGCCCGCGAGGGCAAGCTCGACCCGGTCATCGGCCGGGACCACGAGATCCGGCGCGTGGTGCAGGTGCTCTCCCGCCGTACGAAGAACAACCCCGTGCTGATCGGTGAGCCGGGCGTCGGCAAGACCGCCGTCGTCGAGGGGCTGGCGCAGCGGATCGTCAAGGGCGATGTGCCCGAGTCGCTGCGCGACAAGCGGCTGGTCGCGCTGGACCTCGGGGCGATGGTCGCGGGCGCCAAGTACCGCGGCGAGTTCGAGGAGCGGCTGAAGACCGTCCTGGCGGAGATCAAGTCCAGCGAGGGCCGGATCATCACCTTCATCGACGAGCTGCACACCGTCGTCGGCGCGGGCGCCGGCGGCGACTCCTCGATGGACGCCGGCAACATGCTCAAGCCGATGCTGGCCCGCGGTGAGCTGCGGATGGTCGGCGCGACGACGCTGGACGAGTACCGCGAGCGCATCGAGAAGGACCCGGCGCTGGAGCGGCGCTTCCAGCAGGTGCTGGTCGCCGAGCCGACCGTCGAGGACACGGTGGCGATCCTGCGCGGGCTCAAGGGCCGCTACGAGGCCCACCACAAGGTGCAGATCGCGGACTCCGCGCTGGTCGCCGCCGCCTCCCTCTCCGACCGCTACATCACCTCCCGCTTCCTGCCGGACAAGGCCATCGACCTGGTCGACGAGGCCGCCTCCCGGCTCCGGATGGAGATCGACTCCTCCCCGGTGGAGATCGACGAGCTCCAGCGCGCCGTGGACCGTCTCAAGATGGAGGAGCTGGCGCTGCGCAACGAGACCGACGCCGGCTCCCTCCAGCGGCTGGAGAAACTGCGCAAGGACCTCGCCGACAAGGAGGAGGAGCTGCGCGGTCTGACCGCCCGCTGGGAGAAGGAGAAGGAGAGCCTCAACCGGGTCGGTGCGCTCAAGGAGAAGCTCGACGAGCTGCGCGGCCAGGCCGAGCGCGCCCAGCGCGACGGCGACTTCGACTCCGCCTCCAAGCTGCTCTACGGCGAGATCCCGGGCGTGGAGCAGGCGCTGGAGGAGGCGGCCGCCGCCGAGGCCGAGCAGGAGGCGTCCAAGGAGTCCATGGTCAAGGAGGAGGTCGGTCCCGACGACATCGCGGATGTGGTCGGTGCCTGGACCGGCATCCCGGCCGGCCGGCTGCTGGAGGGCGAGACCCAGAAGCTCCTGCGCATGGAGGAGGAGCTCGGCAAGCGCCTGATCGGCCAGACCGAGGCCGTACGGTCGGTCTCCGACGCCGTACGCCGCACCCGCGCCGGCATCGCCGACCCGGACCGCCCCACCGGCTCCTTCCTCTTCCTGGGCCCGACCGGTGTCGGCAAGACCGAGCTGGCCAAGGCGCTCGCGGACTTCCTCTTCGACGACGAGCGGGCGATGGTCCGTATCGACATGTCGGAGTACGGCGAGAAGCACAGCGTCGCGCGGCTGGTCGGCGCGCCGCCCGGCTATGTCGGCTACGAGGAGGGCGGCCAGCTCACGGAGGCGGTCCGCCGCCGCCCGTACTCCGTCGTCCTGCTGGACGAGGTCGAGAAGGCACACCACGACGTCTTCGACGTCCTGCTGCAGGTACTCGACGACGGCCGGCTCACGGACGGCCAGGGCCGCACGGTCGACTTCCGCAACACCATCCTCATCCTGACCTCCAACCTCGGCTCCGCCTTCCTGATGGACCCGCTGCTCAAGGAGGACCAGAAGAAGGAGAAGGTGCTGGAGACGGTCCGGGCCTCCTTCCGGCCCGAGTTCCTCAACCGGCTCGACGACGTGGTGGTCTTCCACCCGCTCGGCACCGACCAGCTCCAGCGGATCGCCCGGATCCAGCTCGACCACCTGCAGCGCCGCCTCGGCGACCGCCGGCTGCGGCTGGACGTCACCGACCGCGCCCTGACCTGGCTCGCCTGGCTGGGACAGGAGCCGGTCATCGACGCCCCCGCGCCGGACCTGTCCTACGGTGCCCGGCCGCTGCGCCGGCTGATCCAGACCGCCATCGGCGACCCGCTCGCCCGCGCCATCCTGGCGGGCGAGGTGCGGGACGGGGACACCGTGCGGGTGGACGTGGACGGTGATCAGCTGTCGGTGGAGCCGGCCGGACGGGCCGTGGCCTGACCGGGGCCGTGATCCGGGTGTACGGCTGCGCCGCCCGGTCGTGTCCCTGATCATTTCCTTGACCGGCACCTGACCGGCATCTTGCCCGTATCCGCTCCGTCCCGGGTTGCCAGGACGGGGCGGATGTGGGGGAGGATGGCAGTGACCAGACGAAGGGAATTCCACGGTGAGCATCGACCCGTCCTCGATTCCGAATTTCGGGGGCCAGCCCGAACCCGAGCCCTCGGGGCCTGAGGGTCCCGTCGTGCCTGACCAGGACCTGGTCAAGCAGCTCCTCGACCAGATGGAGCTGAAGTACGTCGTCGACGAGGAGGGTGACCTCGCCGCTCCGTGGGAGCAGTTCCGCACGTACTTCATGTTCCGGGGCGAGGAGGAGCAGCAGATCTTCTCCGTCCGTACGTTCTACGACCGTGCCCACGGCATCGACGACAAGTCGAAGCTGCTGGAGGCGATCGACGACTGGAACCGCCGGACGCTGTGGCCCAAGGCCTACACCCACACCCATGACGACGGCACGGTCCGTCTGATCGGTGAAGCATCGATGCTGATCGGCACCGGTGTCTCGCTCGAACACTTTGTGTCGAGCACGGTCAGCTGGGTCCGCGCCTCGATCGAATTCGACAAGTGGATCGTCGAGCAGCTCGGCCTGGAGGCCGAGATCGACGGCGACTCCGACGAGAAGCCGGGCGACGACGAGGCCTGAGCCCCGTCTCACCCACCTCGGCTGCGCGGGCCCCGGAGCTTTTGCTCCGGGGCCCGCGTCTGTCTGTGGCGGGGCGGACCGGTGGCGGCCGAGTGAGGGCACGGAAGGTCCTCGGCGGTGAGGGCGAACCCTGCGTGAAATGGCGCCGAGGAACACGACCTCTCGCCGATTCTGCCGTTCGAGGCGGATTACGGAGAGGGCGAGAACTGCCGGGGAAGGGCCACGGCGATCACGATCGATCCCAGGCGGCCGTACCGCCCCGGCGGTGAAGCGAACTACGTCTACGCGGACTTCTCGACGCGCGGTCTGCTGTACGGGGTGTACCGCCCGGCGCAGGATCCGGAGCGCGAGGACGGGCCGGAGGGCGAGGCCGACCTGCGGAACACCACGCTCTCTTCGACGATTTCGAGGCCGTGCCGGTCGCCCCTCGGTGACGCACGGTCCGGAATCCGGCACCGGAGGCCCCGCCGCCCGGGAAGTGCAGGATGTGACGACGAGGGGGCAGGGCTTCCGGTGGTGCCTCGGGTCAGAGCTTCTGCAGCCGGTCCGCCGCCTCCCGCAGGACCGACTCCCGTTTGCAGAACGCGAAGCGGACGTACGGCGCGCCCTGGTCCTTGTGGTCGTAGAAGACGGCGTTGGGGATGGCGACGACGCCGGCGCGTTCGGGCAGGGCGCGGCAGAAGGCGAAGCCGTCGTCGTGGCCGAGGGGGCGGATGTCGGTGGTGATGAAGTAGGTGCCGGAGGGGCGGAAGACCGTGAAGCCCGCGTCGGCGAGGCCGGTGGCCAGGATGTCGCGCTTGGCGCGCAGATCGTCGCGCAGGGCGGTGAAGTAGCTGTCGGGGAGGGCCAGCGCCTCGGCGACGGCGTACTGGAAGGGCCCGGCGGAGACATAGGTGAGGAACTGCTTGGCCGAGCGGACGGCGCTGACCAGCTCCGGGGGTGCGGTGACCCAGCCGACCTTCCAGCCGGTGAAGGAGAAGGTCTTGCCGGCCGAGCCGATGGTGACGGTGCGTTCGCGCATCCCCGGGAACGACGCGAGGGGGAGGTGCTCGCCCTCGAACACGAGGTGCTCGTAGACCTCGTCGGTGATGACGAGGAGGTCGCGTTCGCAGGCGAGGCGGGCGATCTCGGCGAGCTCCTCGTGGGAGAGCACGGTGCCGGTGGGGTTGTGCGGGGTGTTGAGGAGGATCAGGCGGGTGTCGGAGGTGATGGCGTCGCGCAGTTCGTCCAGGTCGAGGCGGTAGGTCCCGGACTCCGGGTCCGCGCGCAGGGTGACCGGGACGCGGCGGCCGCCGGCCAGCGCGATGCCGGCCGCGTACGAGTCGTAGTACGGCTCCAGCGCGATGACCTCGTCGCCCGGCTCCAGCAGCGCCAGCAGCGAGGCGGCGAGGGCTTCGGTGGCACCCGCGGTGACCAGGACCTCGGTGTCGGGGTCGTAGGAGAGCCCGCGGTGCCCGTAGAAGCGCTGCTGGTGGGCGGCGACGGCGGTGCGCAGCTCGGGGATGCCGGGGCCGGGTGGGTACTGGTTGCCGCGGCCGTCGCGCAGGGCGCGCACCGCCGCCTCCCTGACTTCTTCCGGGCCGTCGGCGTCGGGGAAGCCCTGGCCGAGGTTGATGGAGCCGGTCCGTACGGCGAGTGCCGACATTTCGGCAAAGATCGTGGTGCCGAATTCGGCGAGGCGGCGGTTCAGCAGCGGTCGGTCCATGGGTGCCATCCTCCGTCCAACCTCTGGAATTCCTCAACAGTGCTTTGAGATCGCGGGGCCGGGGCAGCAGCCCGTACGAAAGACAGTGACGGCCGTCGACGAGGACGGCCCCGGCGCGGGACGGCGCCGGAGCGGCGCACCGGGCGCCGGACGGAGCGGGTGCCTCGCTTCGGGGGAGCGAAAGGGAGTGTGAGGCAGATGGGGATCGTGGTTTTCCTGGTGATCTGCGCGGTGGTGATCGGCCTGGTGGCCCTGGTCTCGCGGGGCATCACCGGCGCAGGGCGCGGAGGGGGCCGGAGTGGTGCGTCCGCGGCGGGCGGCGGCAGCTGGTGGGCCGGCGGTGACGGGGGGTCGAGCTCGGGTGGCGGGCACCACGGCGGCGGGCACCACGGTGGGGGCGGCTGTGGTGGCGGTTCCTCCTGTGGTGGGGGCGGCTGTGGCGGCGGTGGTGGCGGTGGCGGCTGCGGTGGTGGCGGCTCCTGAGCCGATGGCCGGTTGCTCCTGAGTCAAGGGTCGGTTGCTCCTGAGCCGGCGGCCGGTTTCTCCAACTCCACTTGTGCGGAAGGGTTGTTGCTTACCGCATATGCGCCTGGCGGGTTCTGATGAAGACATCAACACCCGCCAGGCGCTTGGTTGTTGAACAGATGAACTGCAGGGCCCCCGGGCGGATGGAAACCCGGAGGAGATGGGTAAAAGCGCTGTGGGCGGCAGGGCTTTCATGATTCCCTCTCCCTGGAGAATCCCCCACGTTCTCCGTTCCCACGTGGGCACGAGCCGGCAGGCATTCGGACATCCATCCCTGGCCTTCAACGGGCGGGCCGGCCCACCATTCCACTGCGTGCTTGCGGAGCCGACCCATGCTCACCACTTTGCAGACGGCGTACACCGATACCCGTGCCTCCGACCTGGCCTGGGCGCTGGGCAGGGAACCCCTGCCGGCCCTCGCCGTACTCGATCTCCAACTCCATGGCTCACAGGTGCAGTTGAGGCTGCTCGGCGCTTCTCACCAGGTGCTTCTCGAAGAGGAGCGCGGCACCTGTTCCGAAACGGTCGCCTGTATGCCGGGCAGCAGCACGCCGCTGCCGCTGGGGGTGGCGAAGCGGCTCGGAGACTGGGAATACGAATTCGCCGCCCATGTGGAGACGCTGTCGCGAGGCTCGTTCGCAGGGCGTGCGCAGGAATTGCTCGCGCTGGTGGCCGAGCATCCGCACGGCCTTGCCGGTACGTTCCCCGGCTCCCCGCACGCCTTCACGGCGATGCTGGCGCAGCGTCAGCAGGGGCAGGTGCGCTGGCGGACCTGGCACGCGTATCCGCAGGAGGGCCGCTTGGTGGCCACGCGGACCCGGGTGGGCGTACGGGCGGCGGTCGCGGCGGTCTAGCCGGGGTGGGTAAAAGTAACCGGTCCGCTCGGCGGGAGGGTGTGCGGTCATGGGCGGTGCGAGGGGCGTACGGGCTGCGCGCCGGGGGCGTGGGTGCCTGGAGGGGCGCGGGCGGTGTGGTGTGCGCGGCCTGACCGGCCGATGTGGTGCGGCAGCGCCCCGCGTGCCCCACGTGGGGACGGTGCCCCGACTGGTGTGTGTGGCCCGCAGACTGCACCCGTGTGGGTGACGGAGGGGTACCGAACCGTCACGTAGCGTTCACTTTATGATCGACCCGCCAGAGCCCGTTCTCACCGGCGTCCCCGGGCCGCCGGAGGCCATGACGCCGGCGCGGCTGCCCGTGCCGGCCGGGCCCGGCCGGCTGCTCGTCCTCGCCGTCGTCTTCGTCTGCGCCGCCTGCGGCCTGGTCTACGAACTCGAACTGGTCGCGCTGGCCACGTACTTGGTCGGCGACTCCGTCACCCAGGCGTCGGTGGTGCTGTCCGTCATGGTCTTCGCGATGGGCGTCGGCGCGCTGCTCGCCAAGCGCTTGCGCTGCCGGGCGGCGGTCGGCTTCGGCGCGGTCGAGGCCGCCCTGGCGCTGGTCGGCGGCAGCTCCGCCATGGCGCTCTACGCCTGCTTCGCCTGGTTCGGCCAGTCCCGCTCCGCGCTCGTCGGCTTCTCCCTGGCCATCGGCATCCTGATCGGCGCCGAGGTGCCGCTGCTGATGACGCTGATCCAGCGGGTGCGCCGGCAGGACGCGGGCGGCGCGGTCGCCGACCTCTTCGCCGCGGACTACGTCGGTGCGCTCGTCGGGGGCCTGGCCTTTCCCTTTCTGCTGCTGCCGGGCTTCGGCCAGCTGACCGGCGCCCTGCTCACCGGCGGTGTCAACGCGGTGGCCGGCGGCGTACTGGTGCTGTGGCTCTTCCGTGACGATCTCGGCGCCCGTGCCCGCTGGGCGCTGTTCGCCGCCAACGCCCTGGTCCTCGCGCTGCTGGGCGCGGGCGTGCTGCTGGCCACGCCGTTCGAGCGGGCCGCCCGGCAGGCGGTGTACGGCTCCTCGGCGCGGGTCGCGGTGCAGACCGGCATCCAGGAGGTGGTGATGACCGGCGGCACCGGGGACGGAGCCGGTGCGGGGCGGGGGAGGAAAGGTTTAGGCGGACCGCTGGCGCTGTATCTGGACGGCCGGCTCCGGGTCAGCGCGGAGACCGAGTACCGCTACCACGAAGCGCTGGTGCATCCGGCGATGGCGGGCGGCCCGCACGGCCGGGTGCTGGTCCTCGGCGGCGGCGACGGCCTCGCGGTACGCGAGATCCTCCGCCATCGCTCGGTCCGCTCGGTGACCGTCGTCGAACTCGACCCCGGTGTCCTGCGGCTCGCGCGCAGCGACCCCGGCCTCTCCCGCCTCAACCATCACTCGCTCAGCGATCCGCGGGTGCGGGTGGTGACCGCCGATGCCTTCGAGTGGCTGCGGCAGCAGGGCCTGTGCGGGCGCGGCCGGCGGCAGGCGCCGTACGACGTCATCGTCTCCGACCTTCCCGACCCCGGGATCGCGGCGAGCACCAAGCTCTACTCACAGGAGTTCTACGGTCTCGCGGCGCGGCTGCTGTCCCCCGACGGGCGGCTGGTGGTGCATGCCGGACCGCCGGTCGAGCGCGCGCGCCTGTACTGGACGGTGGAGTCGACGGTCCGGTCGGTGGGCCTGGCGACCGTGCCGTACCGCCTGGCCGGCCGGCCCGCGTCGTTCTACGGCGGCCCGGACCGCACGGCCGCTCCCGTGGCGTCGGTGGACGCGGAGGTGCCCGCCGCCGGCGCGCCGACGGCCGGCCCGGACCGGTACTGGGGCTTCGTGCTGGCTGCGCGGCACCGGCCGCGGTTCGGTCTGGCGCCCGATGCGCCGCCACCGGCCGGGCTCACCCGCGCGGAGCTGCAGGCCGGGCGGCGCGGCGAGGCCCACGACCGGATGCCCGGGCTGCCGGCGTCGACGCTGATGCATCCGCGGTATCTCGACTGAGCGGGCGGGGCCGGTGCGGGCCCGGGGAGGGTGCGGCGGACACGGGCGCGGCGGGTGAGCCGGGGCCGCTGCGCAGAAAGTTCTGTGTGGGCGGCACGGGGTGCGGGGGTGCTGGGTAGGCTCCCATGTCATGGAGCATGAGGTGTACGTTCCGTTTCCCGTCGGGACCGTGCGGCAGGCGCTCACCGAGCCGGAGCGGGTGGCGCGCTGTGTCCCGGGAGTCCAGCTCGACGCCGATGCGGCCCCCCGGACCCCGGTGGGCCGGCTGCGGCTGCGTATCGGAAGCTCCACCATCACCTATCGCGGCACGCTGACGGTCAGTGCCACCGCCGACGACGGTCCGGGCGACGACGGTCCGGGCGACGAAGATCGGGGCGACGGCGGACCGGGCGACGGCGGTGCGGCGGCCGTGGTGACCGTCGAGGCGAAGGGCACCGAGACGCGGGGCGACGGGTCGGTCGCGCTGACCCTGGCCGTGCGGCTCTCCCCGGCCACCGAACCCGGTCCCGGTACGACCCTGGCCTGTTCCGGCACGGTCGATGGCGACGGCCGGCTCGCCGAGGCCACCGAGCAGTCCGCCCGGACGGCCGGCCGCCGGCTGCTGGACCGCTTCGCGGAGAACCTCGCGGCCGATCTGCGGAAGCGGCCGGTGGCGGGGCGGACCGGCGACGGCCCCTCGGCCGGGGGCGCCGCCGACACGGCCGGGCCGGGGGTGTTCGGCACCGAGGTGCCGCCGTCGTCGCTGGAGCCGGGCCGTGACGAGGAGCCGGGCCGTGACGAGGACGCCGGGGAAGCGGCGGACCTCGGTGATGCGGCCGAGGACGTCGGGGATCTCGATGCGGGGGACGCCGAGGAAGCCTTCCACGCGCTGCACGACGGGCACCCCGAGCACGCCTACGGTCACGATGCGGACGGCCTCGCCCCCGCCGAGGCCGCGCACGCCCGCCGGACGATGATCGGGCGCAGCGCGGAGGAGGTCGACCACGCCCCGCCGCGCGGGCGGTACGCACCGGTGCCCGCGCCCGAGCCGCACGGCACCTCGGTGGCCCTGCGCTGGGCGGCGCCCGCCGCCGCCGTGGTGCTGGCGTCCGCCGTGGTCGTCGGCCGGGTGCTGCGCCGGCGGCGCTGACCCGGCGTTCACGGGCGGTCCGCGCCCCGTCCCGGCGTCCCGCGCAGGGCGCCGGTGCACCGTTAGGGTCGGTCCCGTGAGTAGCGACAACACCACGCAGAACGCGGCGCCGGAGCAGGCGTCACCAGGCGTACGGCTGGCCGCCGGAGACACCGAACTGACCGTCCACCCGGACAACGGCTGCCGGATCGCCGGCCTGCGGGTGGGCGGTACGGAGCTGCTGCGGCAGGGCGCCAAGTACGGCTGCTTCCCGATGGTTCCGTGGTGCGGCCGGATCGCACACGGGCAGTTCCGCAACGGGGCGGAGCGGCATCAGCTGCCCCTCAATGCCGCGCCGCATGCCATCCACGGCACCGGCCGCAACCTCCGCTGGCGGACCGCGCGTTCGAGTGCCACGGAGGCGGTCTTCACCTACGACCTCGCCGATCCGGCGGCGCCCTGGCCGTACCCGGGGCGGGTGACCCAGCTCGTCGAGCTGGCCGCGGACGGCGGCTCGCTCACCCTCACCATGGGTGTCGAGGCGACCGCCGACTCCTTCCCCGCGCAGGCCGGATGGCACCCCTGGTTCCTGCGGAACCTCGGCGAGGGAGGCGAGGACGTACGCCTCGACTTCACCCCCGAGTGGCAGGAGGAGCGGGGCGACGACCACCTCCCGACCGGCCGGCGGATCACGCCGCAGCCAGGGCCCTGGGACGACTGCTTCGGGATGCCGCAAGGGGTCGAGGCCACCCTCACCTGGCCGGGCCGGCTGGAGCTGACGGTCAGCAGTCGCGCCGAGTGGGTCGTGGTCTACGACGAGCAGGAGGCCGCGGTCTGCGTCGAGCCGCAGTCCGGCCCGCCGAACGGTCTCAACACCGTGCCGCGCCTGGTCACGCCCATCGACCCGCTGGAGATCTCCACGACCTGGAGCTGGCGGAGCCTGTCGCAGGACACCGGCTGAGGGCCGTCGTCGTGCGTGTCTGCCGCGGCGTTGCGTGCGCCTGTCGCGGGGCTATGTGCGGCTGCCGGGGGCGACGGGACAGCCCTTAAGCTCGTGCGCATGAGTGACGACGTGCGCGGCGAGCTGCTGCAGCAGATCAAGGACAAGGCCGTGGTGCACGGCAAGGTGACGCTTTCCTCCGGCAAGGAGGCCGACTACTACATCGACCTGCGCCGGATCACCCTGGACGGCGAGGCCGCGCCGCTGGTCGGACAGCTGATGCTGGAGATCACCGCCGATCTGGACTACGACGCGGTCGGCGGGCTGACGCTCGGTGCCGACCCGGTCGCGACCTCGATGCTGCACGCCTCCGCCGCCCGCGGCGGCCGGCTGGACGCGTTCGTGGTCCGCAAGGCGCAGAAGGCGCACGGTATGCAGCGCCGTATCGAGGGTCCGGACCTCAAGGGCCGCCGGGTTCTGGTCGTCGAGGACACCTCCACCACCGGCGGTTCCCCGTTGACCGCCGTCGAGGCGGCGCGCGAGGCGGGCGCCGAGGTCGTTGCGGTGGCAACGATCGTCGACCGGGGTGCCGCGTCCGCGATCGCGGAGGCCGGAGTCCCTTACCTCACCGGCTACCAGCTCGGCGACCTCGGCCTGAGCTGACCGCGGCCGAGGCCGCGCGAAATCCGGCAGAAGCGCGCTGAACTGCGGCTTTACCGAGGGGCGGCTGGTTTCACGTGAAACCGGCCGCCCACACTGCGGGACGGCCGGGCGCGGGATGTGGAGCAATCCGCCGAGTCTGGGAAGATGTGCTCGGCGAAGTCCTCGCCCCCTGGTCAGGGCCAAGAAAGCACACCCGCACACCTGAAGGAGCGGACAGATGCCCATCGCAACCCCCGAGGTCTACAACGAGATGCTTGACCGGGCGAAGGCAGGAAAGTTCGCCTACCCGGCCATCAACGTCACCTCGACGCAGACGCTGCACGCCGCGCTGCGTGGGTTCGCCGAGGCTCAGAGCGACGGCATCATCCAGATCTCCACCGGTGGTGCGGAGTTCCTGGGCGGCCAGTACAACAAGGACATGGTGACCGGCGCGGTCGCGCTCGCCGAGTTCGCGCACGTCGTGGCCGAGAAGTACGACATCACCGTCGCGCTGCACACCGACCACTGCCCCAAGGACAAGCTCGACGGCTATGTCCGCCCGCTGCTGGACATCTCCGCGGAGCGCGTGGCCAAGGGCCAGAACCCGCTGTTCCAGTCCCACATGTGGGACGGCTCGGCCGAGAACCTGGCCGACAACCTGGCCATCGGTCAGGAGCTGCTCGCCAAGGCCGCCGCCGCCAAGATCATCCTTGAGGTCGAGATCACCCCGACCGGTGGCGAGGAGGACGGCGTCACCCACGAGATCAACGACGAGCTCTACACCACGGTCGACGACGCGCTGCGCACCGCCGAGGCGCTGGGCCTGGGCGACAAGGGCCGCTACCTGCTCGCCGCCTCCTTCGGCAATGTCCACGGCGTCTACAAGCCGGGCAACGTCGTGCTCCGCCCCGAGCTGCTCAAGGACCTGCAGGAGGGCGTCGGCGCCAAGTACGGCAAGACCGCCCCGTTCGACTTCGTCTTCCACGGCGGCTCCGGCTCCACCCCGGAGGAGATCGCCACCGCGCTGGAGAACGGCGTGGTCAAGATGAACCTGGACACCGACACCCAGTACGCCTTCACCCGCCCCGTCGCGGACCACATGTTCCGTAACTACGACGGTGTGCTGAAGGTCGACGGCGAGGTCGGCAACAAGAAGGCCTACGACCCGCGCAGCTGGGGCAAGCTGGCCGAGGCCGGGATGGCGCAGCGCGTCACCCAGGCCTGCGAGAACCTGCGCTCCACGGGCACCAAGATCAAGTAAGCGCGGTCGGCCCGCACGGCCGGTCCCGCTGCGCACCAGGGCTCCGCATCCGCCGTGATGCGGAGCCTTCGGTGTGATGCGGAGCCTTCGGCGTGCCCGGACCCGGCGCATGCCGTGTGCTCAGGGCGGGCGAGCGGGCGTGGATACGGGCATGCTCGCGGTATGAGTGAACCGAGTGCGCCCGGCGGGGTCCGGCTGGCCTCGGCACAGGGCCGGTGGGTGCTGACGACGGCCGTGCTGGGGTCCGGCATGGCCATGCTCGACAGCACCGTCGTCAATGTGGCGCTGCCCAGGATCGGCGAGGACCTCAACGCGGATCTGGCGGTCCTCCAGTGGACCGTCACCGCCTACATGCTCACCCTCTCCTCGCTGATCCTGCTGGGCGGTGCCCTCGGTGACCGCTTCGGCCGGCGCCGGGTGTTCGTGATCGGTGTGGTGTGGTTCGCCGCGGCCTCGCTGTTGTGCGGGCTGGCGCCCGACGCCGGGGTGTTGGTCGCGGCCCGGGCGCTGCAAGGCGTCGGCGGGGCGCTGCTCACCCCCGGCTCGCTGGCCCTGATCCAGGCCGTCTTCCACCCCGACGACCGGGCGCGGGCGGTCGGCTCCTGGTCGGGGCTCGGCGGCGTGGCCGCGGCGGTCGGCCCGTTCATCGGCGGCTGGCTGGTGGACGGGGCCGGCTGGCGCTGGGTGTTCTTCCTGAACGTGCCGCTGGCGGCGGTGTGCGTACCGGTGGCGCTGCGGCACGTCCCCGAGACCCGGGAGCGGGACGCCCGCGAGCGCCGCGGCTTCGATGTACTGGGCGCGATGCTGGGGGCGCTGGCGCTGGCCGGGGTGACCTATGCACTGATCGCCGCCCCGACCGGGGGCGCCGGGCCCGGCGTGATCGTTCCGGCGGTGGCCGGGGTGCTGCTCGGGGTGCTCTTCGTCCATGTCGAGCGGCGGCGGAAGGATCCGATGCTGCCCCCGGCGATCTTCGGCATCCGGCTGTTCTCGGCCGTCAATGCCGTGACGGTGTGCGTGTACGCCGCGTTCGGCGGCTTCTTCTTCCTGGCCGTGCTCCAGCTCCAGGTCGTGGTGGGGTACTCGGCGCTGCAGGCCGGTACCGCGTTGCTGCCCACCACCGTGCTGATGCTGCTGCTGTCCGCCCGCTCGGGCCAGCTGGGGCAGCGCATCGGACCGCGCATTCCGCTCACCGTCGGACCGCTGCTGTGCGCCGCGGGGATGCTGCTGATGACGCGGGCGGGCCGGGGCGCCTCGTACTTCGCCGATGTGCTGCCCGCGCTGGTGGTGCTGGGCGCGGGGATGGTGACGCTGGTCGCGCCGCTCACCTCGACCGTGCTGGCGTCGGTGGACGTGGACCGGGCGGGCCTGGCCAGCGGTATCAACAATGCGGCGGCGCGGGCCGCGAGCCTGATGGCGGTGGCCGCACTTCCGCTGCTGGCGGGCATCGGCCCGGAGGCCTACCGCTCGGCGGACGCATTCGGCGCGGCGTTCAAGCGGGCCATGCCGTTGTGCGCGGGCATCCTGGTGATCGGCGCGCTGATCGCCGTGCTGACCGTACGCAGCAACGTGCTGCGCGCCGCAGCGGGGGCCGAGGAGCCGTGCCGGGCGGAGACGACCTACCACTGCGGGGTGAGCGCACCGCCGCTGGATCCGGGCGAGACCACGGTCCGGAGGGCGGAGCGGCTGCCGGACCACGGGGGGCCGGGCCGGCCGGCCGAGGAAAGCTAGGAGCCCGGGCCTCCGGCCGTATCCGCCCGGGCCTCCGCCCAGGCTTCCGCCCAGGCTTCCGCCCAGGCTTCCGCCCAGGCTTCCGCCCGGGCCTCCGCCCAGGCTTCCGCCCAGGCTTCCGCCCGGGCCTCCGGCCCGCCTCCGCCTTCCGTCCCGCCCTGCCACCCGGGGCACAAGATCCCGGCCGCCGCCCGCCCCGCCCCGGCGACCAGGCAGACTGGGAACCATGGCCATTCACGAGAATCTGCTCGGGGGACCGCCCCCGACCCATCTGCCCGACGACCCGGAACCCCGCGAGCTGCTCGCCTCGGGCACGGCGCCGTCCGATGTCGCCGCGAAGTACCCGACCTCCTCCCTGGCCTGGGCCCAGCTCGCGGACGACGCCTTCGAACAAGGCCGGGTCGTGGAGTCGTACGCCTACGCCCGCACCGGCTACCACCGCGGCCTGGACGCGCTGCGCCGGGCCGGCTGGAAGGGCCACGGCCCGGTGCCCTTCGAGCACGAGCCCAACCGCGGCTTCCTGCGGGCGCTGCACGCCCTCGCCCGCGCCGCCCAGTCGATCGGTGAGGAGGCGGAGTACGAGCGCTGCTCGACCTTCTTGCGGGACTCCTCGCCGACCGCGGCCGACACCCTCACCTGAGGCACCTGACGGCGCCTGAGGCACCTGACGGCACCTGACGGCACCCGAGGGGCCGCCGTCAGGTTTCCTTGCGGGGAACCGCAGTAGCTCTCCCGCCGGGGAGCGCCGGGCAAGATCAACGGGCCGGCCGCATGATCGCGGTCGGCCCTTGCGCGGTCGCTGTCCAGCACGGATGATTTCCAGTGGGCCGGGTCATCCCGCGCCCGAGGGGACCGGGGCTCCCGAGCCGACGAGGAAGGGGCGGACCGCTACCCGGTAGTTCGCACTTGAGGAGTCCCTCATGTCGCAGCCGTCTCCCATCGACCCCGTGGACAGCGCGTCGACCGCACCCGCAGCGGGTCCCGCACCGGTCGGCGCCGCCGAGCCCGACCCGCCGTTCGCCCCGGATCTCAGCATCGGCAGCAGCAGCACCACCCCGTACGAGGACTACGTCCAGGCGGATCTCCTCACCCACCTGCAGCACCCGCTCTCCGACGACCCCGGCGAGATGGTCTTCCTGGTCACCACCCAGGTCATGGAGCTGTGGTTCACGGTCATCGTCCACGAGTGGAGCACCGCCGCCGAGGCGCTGCGCCGCGACGACCTGACGGTGGCAGAGGAGGCGCTGCGCCGCTCCACCTACGAGCTGGAGGCGCTGAACGCCGCCTGGAAACCGCTCGCCCGGCTGACCCCGGCGCAGTTCAACGCCTACCGCAGCGCGCTGGGCGAGGGCTCCGGCTTCCAGTCCGCCATGTACCGGCGGCTGGAGTTCCTGCTCGGTGAGAAGTCCGCATCGATGCTGGTGCCGCACCGCGGCGCCTCGCGGGAGCACGCCGAACTGGAGAAGGCCCTCCAGGAGCCGAGCCTGTGGGACGAGGTGCTGCGGCTGCTCGCCCGCCGCGGCCACGCCGTGCCCGAGGCCGTCCTCCGGCGGGACCCCGCGCTGCGCTACGAGGCCGACCCGGCCGTCGAGGCCGTCTGGGCCGGGATCTACGCCGGGTCGCAGGAGTCCGACCTCGTCCGGCTCGGCGAGGCGCTGACCGATGTGGCCGAGCTGGTCTGGCGCTGGCGCAACGACCATCTGGTCGCGACCCGGCGGGCCATGGGAGCGAAGATGGGCACCGGTGGTTCCGCGGGGGTGGCCTGGCTGGAGAAGCGGGCCCGAAAGAACGTCTTCCCGGAGCTGTGGACGGCGCGCAGCCATGTCTGAGACCCCGGAATACCCCGACCACGCCGGCCTCCAGGAGCCTTCCGGCGCCCGTGAACAGGCCGCGCGTGCCGCGGAGTGGGACGCCGCCGACCCGCTCGCCGCGATCCGCGACCGCTTCGTCCTCGACGCCGCGCCCGATCATGCCTCCGGCGATGCCGGGGTCTACCTGGACGGCAACTCCCTCGGTGCGCTGCCCCGTACGGTGCCCGGCCGGATCGCCGATGTCATCGCCCGCGAGTGGGGCGAGCTGCGCATCCGGTCCTGGACCGAGTCCGGCTGGTGGACCGCGCCCGAGCGGGTCGGCGACAAGATCGCGCCGCTGATCGGAGCGGCACCGGGCCGGGTGGTGGTCGGCGACTCGACCAGCGTCAACCTCTTCAAGGCCGTGGTGGGCGGCGTCCGGATGGCCGGCAAGGGCTGTACGGAGATCCTCGTCGATGCCACGACCTTCCCGACCGACGGCTATATCGCCCGGTCCGCGGCCCGGATGACCGGCCTCGCGGTGCGCCCGGTCGAGCCCGCGCGGATCGCCGACGAGGTCACCGAGCGGACCGCGCTGGCGCTGGTCAACCACGTCGACTACCGCACCGGCCGGCTCAACGACCTGCCCGGCATCACCCACGCGCTGCACTCCGCGGGCGCGCTCGCCGTCTGGGACCTGTGCCACAGCGCCGGAGCGCTGCCGGTCGGCCTCGACGCGCACCACGTCGACCTCGCCGTGGGCTGCACGTACAAGTACCTCAACGGCGGCCCGGGTTCGCCCGCCTACCTCTACATCCGCGAAAGCCTCCAGGAGCGGTTCGAATCGCCGCTGCCGGGCTGGAACTCGCACAGCGATCCATTCGCCATGGACCCGGCATACGCCCCCGCCGAGGGCATCGCGCGCGGCCGGGTCGGCACCCCCGACATCCTGTCGCTGCTCGCGCTGGAGGCGGCGCTGGAGGTCTGGGACGGGGTGTCCATCGAGGCCGTACGCACCAAGAGCCTCGCCCTGACCGACTTCTTCCTGGAGTGCGTGAACGCCTACGTACCGGCGGGCCGGGCCCGCTCCGTCACGCCGTACGACCACCAGCGGCGCGGCAGCCAGGTGTCGCTGGAGTGTTCCCCCGCGGAAGAGGTGATGGACGAGCTGATCCGGCGCGGGGTGGTCGGCGACTTCCGCCCGCCCGACGTGCTGCGCTTCGGTTTCACCCCGCTCTACACCTCCTTCGCGGACGCGGAGCGGGCGGCGTGGGTGCTCGGCGAGGTGCTGAGGGCGCTGCCCGACGTCGAGCCCGGGGCGGCCGGGGCCGGCGGGTGAGCGTGGCGGACGAGGAGGCGGCGCTGCTGGGGCTGGCCCCGGTGGCGCCGGACCGGACGGTGGCCTACGGGCCGCATCCGGACCAGATCGTCGACCTGTATGTGCCGCGGGCGGCCGATCGCGAACGGGCGGTCGGCGGAGCGCAGGAGGCGGACAACCCGCGGGCGGCCGATGGCGCGCGGGCGCCGGCGGCGGGGCCCGCGCTGGTCGTCCTCCTGCACGGCGGCTTCTGGCGCGCGGCCTACGACCGCCGCCATCTGTCGCCGCTCGCCGCCGATCTGGCCGGGCGGGGGCTGCCGGTCGCGCTCGCCGAGTACCGCAGGGTCGGTGCGGGCGGCGGGGCGCCGCAGACCTTCGGCGACGTCACGGCGGGCCTTGCGGCGGCGGTGCGCGCGCTGCCGGGCGACGGGGATCCGGTGCTGGTCGGCCACTCCGCGGGCGGCCAGCTCGCGCTGCTCGCCGCCGCCCGCCCCGGCACCCGCGTCCGTCGCGTCCTCGCCGTCTCACCGGTCGCCGACCTCGCCCGCGCCCATGCGCTGGGCCTGAGCAACGGCGCGGTCTCCGAGCTGCTCGGCGACGGACCCGGCCTCGCGGAACGGATCGCCGCGGCCGACCCGGCGTGCCACCCGCCCGCCGGCGTCCCGGTCACGATCCTGCACGGCACCGACGACCCGGACGTCCCGCTCGACCTCTCCCGCCGCTACGCCGCCCACAGCCCCGGCACCACGGACCTGCACGAGCTGTCCGGCGTCGGCCACTACGGCCCCGTCACTCCCGGCAACCCCAGCTGTCACACACTCGTTGCCCAACTGCACCGAACCTGTAGTACTTGAGGCGGACCTTGGCAGATCCTCACTGGTGGGGACGCCCCGGTGCTCGTCGTTGCTTACCGTTGTCAGCGTGAACGACACGACCCAGACGCAGAGCGACCTGCGTTCAGAGGCCCGGATGGCCCAAGGCGCGCTGCACCGGCTGCGCCAGGACCTGTTCGTCGACGCCTTCGCCTTCCGTCCGATGCCGCCGCTGGACGCCAAGGTGTCCCGGTGGGTGCCGTTCCTGCCGCGGCGGCTGCGGCACTGGGCGCGCTGGGCGCCGCACTTCGTCGTCGGCTTCTTCTCGGTGTGCGTCTTCCTGGCGATCCTCACCGACGAGTCCGGGTCCGGCGCGCTGCGCGGCATCCTGGTCACCGGCTTCAGCGGGCTGGTCGCCGCGGGGCCGATGCTCACGCTCTTCCGCCCGGTGGGCGCCTACTGGCTGTCGGTGGGCGCGTTTGTGGTGTCGGCGGTCACCTACGCGAGCATCTCGTCTCCGTTCGCCAGCGTCGTCGGGGCGGCGGCCTTCCCCACCCACCTCGTCGTGATGGTCCTCGTGGTGCTGCGCACCCGGGCCCGGCTGGCCATCGAGATGTGGCTGGTCACCTTCGCCACGGCGGCCGTGCTGACGGCGCTCCTCGGCAAGGACCCGGGCGATCTGCCGCCGGTCGCGGTCTTCTGCGGTGTGGTGCTGGTCTCCGCCGCCGCGGTCCGTGCCTGGCGTGAGGAGCGCCGGCAGGTCGTCGAGACCCGGACCGTCACGGCCGAGGAGCGCTCCCGGCGCACGCTCCTGGAGGAGCGCGCCCTGATCGCCCGTGAGCTGCACGATGTCGTCGCCCACCATATGTCCGTGATCGCCATCCAGGCCGAGGCGGCGCCCTACCGCGTCAAGGACACCCCGCCCGAGCTCGCCACGTCCTTCTCGACGATCCGGGAGAACGCCGTCGCCGCGCTCGCCGAGCTGCGCCGCATCCTGGGGGTGGTCCGCTCCGCGGACCCGGACGCCTTCGCCGAGGGCGATCCGGAGGCCCCGCAGCCGACGCTCGGCAGCCTGGACGCGCTGCTCGCCAGTGTCCGCAGCGCCGGGCTGACCGTCGAGACGGTGACCACCGGTGCGCCCCGGCCGCTGCCGCAGGGCGTGGAGCTGTCCGCGTACCGGATCGTGCAGGAGGCGCTGAGCAACGCGCTGCGGCACTCGCCGGGCGCCGAGGCACACGTGGAGATCTCCTATGTGCTGGGCGGGCTGGGCGTACGGATCGTCAACGGCCCGCCGAGCCGCCTCGCCAAGCCCTCGCCGGGCGCGGGCCACGGGGTGCTGGGCATGCGGGAGCGGGTACAGATGCTGGGCGGCGAGATAACCGCCGACCACACCGAGGACGGCGGCTTCGAGGTCGCGGCGTTCATCCCGGTGGTACGCAAGGCGGGCGAGAACACGGTGGGGGGCAGGGCATGATCCGGGTACTGATCGTCGATGACCAGGTGATGGTCCGCGAGGGCTTCTCCGTCCTGCTCAACGCCATGCCGGACATCGAGGTCGTCGGGGAGGCGGTCGACGGCCGCCAGGCGGTGCACAAGGTCGCGGTCCTCAAGCCCGATGTCGTCCTGATGGACATCCGGATGCCGGAGATGAACGGCCTGGAGGCGACCCGCGAGATCGTGGCCGCCGACGCGGATGCCAAGGTCCTGGTGCTGACCACCTTCGACCTGGACGAGTACGTCTACCAGGCGCTGCGCTCGGGAGCCAGCGGCTTCCTCCTCAAGGACGCCTCGGCCGGCCAGCTCGCCGACGGCGTCCGCATCGTCGCCTCCGGCGAGGCACTGCTCGCCCCCACCGTCACCAAGCGCCTGATCTCCGAGTTCTCCCGGCTGGGCACTCCCCGTGCCCCGGCCCAGGAGCGCATCGCCGATCTCACGGAGCGCGAGACCGAGGTCCTGGTGCTGGTGGCCCAGGGCCTCTCGAACGGTGAGATCGCCGAGCATCTCGTCGTGGCCGAATCCACCGTGAAGACGCACGTCAGCCGGATATTGGTGAAGCTGGGGCTGCGCGACCGCACCCAGGCGGCGGTGTTTGCGTACGAGGCGCGGCTGGTGACGCCGGGGGGCTGAGGCCCGCTGCTTTCGGCGGGGCGCACGGCGAAGGCCGCCGGCCGGGCGGGGCCCGGCCGGCGGCCGTCGAGCCGGCCCCTACGGCTGGGGGACCTCCCGCACCAGCCGCGAGGTCCAGGGACACCACACCAGCCCGGGCAGGAACGGGCCGCCGGCCTCGTCCAGATGCTCTTCGACATAGGGCGTGGTGGCGTCACAGACCTCGACGGCGAAGTCGAAGAAGTCGATGGTCTCCGGTCGGAGGTGGAAGCTCCAGCGCCAGTTGTACGGGGCGGGGCGCTTCTCGATCCGGCCGATGACATGCGGCTCCGAGTAGGACGCGCCGCTCAGCAGGTCCCGGGCGTGCTGGATCTTGCGGGGGTCGGTGAGCTTGATGACGAATTCCTCGTGCGTGATGTCGGTCATCACGAAGTAGGCCGCCGACTCGGCCCCGGTGCGGTGTGCGGCGTCGCTCGCCTGCCTGCCCTGGGCGGGCCCGGCCGCCGCAATGGCGAGCAGTGCCGCCGCCGCCAGCATGCCGACCTTGGTGGTGATACCTCGCATGAACCCCTCCGGTGCCGCGGGCCGTGGTCACGGCCGTGCGTACGGAAAGTAACGGGCGCGTCACACATTGCTCCAGAGTTACTACGGGTTAACGCGCGGGCAGGTGAAATCGCGAAGAGTTACTGGCCGTCGGCAGATTTCTGTGCTCTGTCCACAGGGTGTGGACAGAGCGCGCCGACGCTGTGCCGTACGGCGGGACGCCGACTCGGCGTCGTACCGCGGAAGGCCGACCCGGCGCCCTGCCGCGGAAGGCCGGCTCGGCGCCGTCCAGCGGAACGCCGACCCGGCGCCACGACGCACGCAAGTGCGCCGCCGGAGTCCGCTACAGCTCCGGCGGCGCACGTATGCGGGGGCGGCCGGCTGCGGGCGAGCCGGCCGCCGGGGGATCAGCCGATGTCGCGCCGGCGCAGGCCCGCCAGGCCCAGGAGGGCGAGGGCGGCGGAGAGAGCGAGCAGCCAGACGAACGGGGCGGCGGTGGCATCCGTGCCGGGCAGCTTGGGGAGGTGGCTGTACGGGGAGAGGTCCATGGCCCACCCGGGGAACTTGAGGGAGGGGCCGATCCAGCCGATGGCCAGGCAGCCGCCGACCAGGGCCCAGACGGCGCCGGCGGCCCCGGGGAGCAGGCCGAAGACGAGGACCGCCAGGCCGGTGAGCGTCCAGACCGCCGGGACCTGAGCGAGGGCGGCGGCCAGGACCGGGCCGGGTGCGCCGCCCAGGTCGCCGGCCGAGAGTCCGTAGGCGAGGCCCAGGCCCAGACCGCCGGCGGCCAGGATGACGACGGTGCCCGCGTAGGCGAAGGCCAGATGGCCGGCCGCCCAGCGCAGCCGCCCCACCGCACCGGCCAGCACCGGCTCCGCGCGCTCCCCGGTCTCCTCACCGCGCAGCCGCAGTACCGCACCCGCCGCATAGATCGCCGCCACCATCCCGAGCATGCCGGTCATCGTGGCCAGGAAGGCATCGGTCAGGCCCTGCTGACCGCCCATCCGCTCGACGATCTCGCGGGTCTGCCGGTTGCCGCCGACCAGATCGGAGGCGCCCCGGGCGATGCCGCCGAAGATCCCGCCGGCGCACAGGAAGCCGAGCGTCCAGCCCAGCAGGGTGGCCCGCTGGAGCCGCCAGGCCAGGCCGAAGGGGCCGCTCAGGGAGCGCGACGCGAGCGCCGGTCCGGGGCGGGCCGGCAGAAAGCTCATGCCGAGGTCACGGCGGGCGGTCAGGGCGTAGGAGGCAAGGACGGCCAGGGCGGCCGCGGCCAGGAAGAGCAGGACGATCCACCAGCGCTCGCCCGCGTACGGCCGGAGGTTCTGCGACCAGCCGATCGGTGAGACCCAGGTGAGCGGCGACGTCGCCTCGGGGTCTGCGGCATCGCCCGCGGCGCGCAGCGCGAAGGCGAGGCCGAGGGCCGCGCCGGTCAGGCCCTTGGCCAGTCGCGCGCTCTCGGTCAACTGGGCGGCGATGGCGGCCAGGCCGGCGAAGAGCAGGCCGGCGCTGCCGATGGCGGCGCCGAGCGCGAGGGAGCCGGCGCCCGGCAGGCCGGAGGCGGTCAGGCCGCCCGCGATCAGCACGGTGAGTCCGGCGTTGGCGAGCGCGGCCGTCAGCAGGGCCGCGGTCAGCGGTGCGCGGCGGCCGACCATGGCGGCGGAGAGCAGCTCCTGACGGCCCGTCTCCTCCTCCTCGCGGGTGTGCCGGACGACGATCAGCAGGCTCATCACCGCGGCGAGGACGGCACCGAAGCCGGCCATCCGCCAGGCGACCAGGCCGCCGAGGGAGTCGCTGAAGACCGGTCCGTACAGCGCGCGCATCGAGCCGTTGCCGTTCATCGAGACGGCAAGGCGGGCGCGCTCGGCGGCGGTGCCGTAGACCGCCTCGAAGGACGAGCCCATGGCGGCGACGGCCAGTCCCAGGGCCAGTACCCAGGCCGGGATCATCACCCGGTCGCGGCGCAGTGCGAGGCGCAACAGGGCGCCGGTGCCCGCCAGATGACCGGAGCGGGTGGCGGGCGCGGGGAGGGCTGCGGCCACGGCGGTCATCGCGCGACCGCCGCTGCGCCGCGGGTGTCGTCCTGGTAGTGGCGCAGAAAGAGCTCTTCCAGGGTGGGTGGGGTGCTGGTGAGACTGCGGACGCCGGAGGCGGTGAGCGAGCGCAGGACGGCGTCGAGCTTGTCGGTGTCGACCTGGAGCTCGACGCGGTGGCCCCCGCTGCCCCGGATCGGCCCGGAGGTCAGGCCGTGGACGCCGGGGAGGACGGCCAGCCCGTCGGGCGGGCCCGCGAGTTCGGCGACGACCGAGGTGCGGGTCAGATGCCGCAGCTCTCCCAGCGAGCCGGATTCGACGGTCCGCCCCTTGCGGATGATGCTGATGCGGTCGCAGAGCGCCTCGACCTCCGACAGCACATGGCTGGAGAGCAGCACCGTGCGGCCGCGGTCGCGCTCCTCGGCCACGCAGTTCTGGAAGACCTCCTCCATCAGCGGGTCCAGCCCGGAGGTGGGCTCGTCGAGGACGATCAGGTCGACGTCGGAGGCGAAGGCGGCGACCAGGGCGACCTTCTGCCGGTTGCCCTTGGAGTACGTCCGCCCCTTCTTGGTGGGGTCGAGTTCGAACCGCTCCAGGAGCTCGGCCCGGCGCCCGGCGTCCAGTCCGCCGCGCAGCCGGCCGAAGAGGTCGATGACCTCGCCGCCGGAGAGATTGCGCCACAGGGTCACGTCGCCGGGGACGTAGGCGAGACGGCGGTGCAGCTCGACGGCGTCCTGCCAGGGGTCCTGGCCCAGGAGCCGGGCCGTGCCGCCGTCGGCGCGCAGCAGGCCGAGCAGGACGCGGATCGTCGTGGACTTCCCGGCGCCGTTCGGCCCGAGGAAGCCGTGTACCTCACCGGCCTCGACCTGCAGGTCGAGGCCGTCCAGTGCGCGGGTGCGGCCGAAGGACTTGCGAAGACCGTCGACCCGGACCGCGGGAGCGGGAGAGATTGCCTTGGTCATGCTTCGGAAATTACGCTAGTTTCACAAATTTGTGAAGTTAAGAAAGCGCATAATTGGCTGAGTGGCTCTGATCAGGGGAGATGATGCGGATATGAGCGAGCAGCGACAGCAGAGCGCAGGCCGGACCGCGCCGACGGCCCGGGACAAGCGCGACGACGAGGCGGTCTCGCAGTTCGTCGAGCGGTTCGCGGCCCAGCTCGTCGACGCCGGTATGCAGCGGATGTCCGCCCGCGTCTTCGCCTGTCTGCTGGCCTCCGATTCCGGCGTGCTGACCTCCGCCGAACTCGGCGAGCGCCTCCAGGTCAGCCCCGCCGCCGTCTCCGGTGCGATCCGCTACCTCTCCCAGGTCGACATGGTCAGCCGGGAGCGGGAGCCGGGCTCCCGTCGCGACCGCTACCGCGTGCACAGCGACCAGTGGTACGAGGCCATGGCGCGCCGGGACAATATCCTCACCCGCTGGGAGGGCACCCTGCGCGAGGGCGTCGAAAGCCTCGGCGAGGACTCCCCGGCGGGCCGCAGGGTGGGCGAGACGCTGGTCTTCTTCGAGTTCCTGCAGAAGGAACTCGCCGGGATGCTGCAGCGCTGGCGCGAGCACCGCGACCAGATGCGGGCCGAATACGACAACGCGGCCCGCTGAGGCGCCGGCCGGCGCTCACCCCCGAGGCAGCTGGAGCCGCCAGGCCCCCGGCTGCAGGGTCCAGGTACGGGTCCTGACCGGCCCGCCGACCACCGCATCCGCCCGGTAGTGGAAGTCCGCGCCGGACACCGTCACCGCCCGCGCCCGGGTCCGTACCGGACGGCCCCCGCCCGGCCAGTGCACCACCACCTCGGCCAGCGCGTCACCGGCCCCGGGCGGCGGCCCGTCCGCCCCCGCCCGTCCGCCGGGCATCACCGACACCCCGCGCACCGGCCGGTCCAGATCCGCCAGCAGCACCCCGTCCGCCTCGATCCGCAGCCGCTGTCCCGGCACCCGGGCGCGCCGCCCGCCCAGCCCGGCGGCCGGCGCCGCCAGCAGCGCCAGCGCCGTACGGGCGGTCCGCGCGGCCGGCCGCCACCACGGCCGGTGCCCGCCGAGCCCGCCCGCCGGGCCGTCCGGTGCCTCCGGGCCGTCCGGTGCCTCCAGGGCATCCCGCGGATCCGTGGGGGCCGCCGCGGGGACGGCGGTCGGCAGGTACACCCCATGGGCCTGCCGGGGCGCCTCGCTCCCGCAGGGGATCCGCAGCCCGCCGAGCACGATGCCGTCGCTGTCGTCCGTGAGCAGGTCCCGCGGCCGCTCCCCGCCGTCCAGGACGGCGCGCGCGGCGGCCACCGTGTCCGTGGGGATGCCCAGCGCGCGGCTGAGCGCGACGGCGGCCGGAGCGCCCACCGGGACCATCGACAGCGGCACCGCGGCCAGCTCGCGTTCCTTGTGCAGCAGGCTCACCACCCGCAGCAGCGCCCGGTCGTCACCGATCACCACCGGCCGCCGGTGGCCGCGCCGGGCCAGGGCCCGCGCGAATTCCTCCGGCCCTTCCGGAAGGCAGATCTTCGCCCCCGCGCCCGCGCACAGGACATCCTTCGCGATCCGTACGGACTCACCGTCCGTACTGCGGGCGACCGGGTCGATGACCACGAGCAGGGGGTACCCCCGAACGGAGTCCACGGGAAAGTGCCCAGAAGGCTGCGCCGACACCTCGGTCCTTCCTCAGGTAGCATCTCGGTGCAAGAGCCCCTTGCGCTATTGCGCCAGGGGCTTCGTCTATTCCGGGGCACCGGTCCGACGTCTCCAGCGATGACGTACGCGTGCACACGCACGCCGACGCCATCCACGCACGTTGGACATGCCCCGCCCGGAAGGGGTGTACGCCTGTGCCCGCACTTGTGCTGCTCGGTGCTCAGTGGGGTGATGAGGGCAAGGGAAAGGCCACCGACCTGCTCGGTGGGTCCGTTGACTATGTGGTGCGCTACCAGGGCGGCAACAATGCCGGCCACACGGTCGTCGTCGGCGACCAGAAGTACGCGCTGCACCTTCTCCCTTCCGGAATCCTCTCCCCGGGGTGCACCCCGGTCATCGGCAACGGTGTCGTGGTCGACCCTGCGGTCCTGCTCTCCGAGCTGAGCGGACTCAACGAGCGCGGCGTCGACACGTCCAAGCTGCTGCTCAGCGGTAACGCGCATCTGATCACGCCGTACAACATCACCGTCGACAAGGTGACGGAACGGTTCCTCGGCAAGCGGAAGATCGGCACCACCGGGCGCGGCATCGGCCCGACCTACGCCGACAAGATCAACCGCGTCGGCATCCGGGTGCAGGACCTCTACGACGAGTCGATCCTCGTCCAGAAGGTCGAGGCGGCCCTGGAGGTCAAGAACCAGCTCCTGACCAAGCTCTACAACCGCCGCGCCATCGAGGCCGGCCAGGTCGTCGAGGAGCTGCTGGGCTACGCCGACAAGATCAAGGGCTATGTCGCCGACACCACCCTGATCCTCAACAAGGCGCTCGACGACGACAAGGTCGTGCTCTTCGAGGGCGGCCAGGGCACGCTGCTGGACATCGACCACGGCACGTACCCCTTCGTCACGTCCTCGAACCCGACCGCGGGCGGCGCCTGCACGGGTGCCGGCGTCGGCCCCACGAAGATCAACCGCGTCATCGGCATCCTCAAGGCCTATACGACGCGCGTCGGCGCCGGTCCGTTCCCGACCGAGCTGTTCGACGAGGACGGCGAGGCGCTGCGCCGCATCGGCGGCGAGCGCGGTGTCACCACCGGCCGCGACCGCCGCTGCGGCTGGTTCGACGCGGTCATCGCGCGGTACGCGACGCGGGTGAACGGTCTGACGGACTTCTTCCTGACGAAGCTCGATGTACTCACCGGCTGGGAGCAGATCCCGGTCTGCGTGGCCTACGAGATCGACGGCAAGCGCGTCGAGGAGCTGCCCTACAGCCAGTCCGACTTCCACCACGCGAAGCCGGTCTACGAGACGCTGCCGGGCTGGTCCGAGGACATCACCAAGGCGAAGTCCTTCTCCGACCTGCCGAAGAACGCCCAGGCCTACGTCAAGGCGCTGGAGGAGATGTCCGGCGCCCCGATCTCCGCGATCGGCGTCGGCCCCGGCCGCGACGAGACGATCGAGATCAACTCGTTCCTGTCGTAGGGACGCCTGGTCCTGTCGTAGGGACGCCTTGCAGGGACCCTTCGTCGGGCGACCCCGCGCGTTTCCCGGGACGTCCGCGGCCGCCCGAGGACGGCCCGCGGTTCCCCGGGGACACCGCAGCGCAGCAGCAGCCGCGCGCCTACTCCGCCCTGGAGTAGGCGCGCGGCTGTTTGTCGTCGCCCAGGAACTCGCGGTGCAGGGTGCCGTCGCCGTTCAGGCGCAGGACGGAGCTGCTGCTCGGCGCGCAGCCGGGCGCGGGCCGGTCGACGACCGACGGGCCGACGGTCAGTTTGCCGCCCTCCGCCGCGAACAGGTCGGCATGCGCCGTGCAGCGGCCGCCCCGGCCGACGACGACGGTGGTGAGGACCGTGCTGCCCGCCGGGGCCTGCGCGAGGGTGAGGCGCTGGTTGCCGTAGCCGTCGGCGTTCGGCCGCTGCCAGGTGCCGAGGTAGCCGGCCGGGACGGTGGACTGGGCCGGGCCGGTGCGGTGCAGGGTCGCGGTGCGACCGGCCGCCGCCCAGGTCAGGGTGGTGCCGTTGCCTGCTTCGAGGGTGTGCTCGCCGAGCGCGGCACAGCGGCCCGCGGGGACGGACCGTACGACCGTGGTGTCCAGCCGGAGCGCCGGGTGCCCGTCGTGCGCCGTGACGGACACCAGCTTGCCGTCGCTGCGGCATTCATAGGTGGCGCCGAGGCTGGTGCTGTTGGCGACCACCTCGCCGGCCGTGCCGTTGGTGATCACGAACCGCCGCTGCTGCCCGGTGGGCTCCCCGTCCCGCAGCACCGGGCCCGACCAGGTGCCGACGAAGCGGGCCGGGATGTCGGACGCGCTCCGGTCGGCGCCCGCGCCGCCGCTCAGCAGTGGGACCGCGACGGCGGTGGCGGCGGCCGCGGCGACGGCGGTGGCGAGGAGGAGGGGGAGCCGGCGGGGGCGGCGGCGAGGCGTCGTGACGGAGGGCTCGGCCGGGGGCGGCGGTGCGGGGCCGGTGGAGACCCGGGTGGACGTGAGCGTCGGCGGCTGGCCCCCGGGCGGGGTGTCGGTGTCCAGGAGGCGTACGGCGTGCCGGCCCAGGCTCGCGATCAGCTCCGCCGGCAGCCAGGGTGCGGCCAAGGAGCCGGCGGGTACCGGCCCCATGCGGTCGGCGATCTCCCCGGGGGTGGGCCGCGCTGCCGGGTCCTTGGCCAGACAGCCCTGGATGAGGCCGCGGATGCCGTCCGGCGCCCCCGTCAGCTCGGGCTCCTCCTGGGCGATCTTGAACATCACCGCGTGGAAGCCCGAGGCGGAGCTGCCGAACGGCTGCCGCCCGGTCGCCGCGTACGCCAGCACCGACCCCACGCAGAAGACGTCGCTGGCCGGGCCGGCGTGCTGCCCCCGTACCTGCTCGGGCGACATGAAGCTGGGCGAGCCGAGCACCCTGCCGGTGCGGGTCCGGGTCCGGTCGCCGACCGCGTCCAGGGCGCGCGCGATACCGAAGTCGATGACCCGCGGCCCGTCGATGGTGACCAGCACATTGGACGGTTTGAGATCGCGGTGCACCAGGCCGACGCCGTGGATGTCGCGCAGCGCGCAGGACAGCCCGTACGCCAGCCGCCGCAGCGCATACTCCGGCAGCGGGCCCGGGCGCCGGATGAGGCCGTAGGTGCCGCCGACGACCTCGCTCAGTGTCGGGCCCGCGATATAGCCGGTGGCGACCCACGGGACGGCTGCCTCGGTGTCCGCGTCCAGCACCGGCGCGGTCCACCGCCCGCCGACCCGCCGCGCGGCCGCGACCTCGGCACGGAAACGGTCCCGGAACTCTTCCTCCGCGGCGAGTTCGGCCTTCACCAGCTTCACGGCGACGGTCCTGCCGCCCTCGGAACGGGCGAGGTAGACCCGCCCCATCCCGCCGCTGCCGAGACGGCTGAGCAGCCGGTAGTCCCCGATCCACTGCGGATCGTCGGCCGTCAGCCCGCGCAGGCCGTCCATCCGGGCGCCCTCCCCCGTCTCGTGGTGTGCCTGAGGCGCGTTCCGGCAGCAGGCGTGCTCCGAGCGTAGGCGGCCGCGGATCGCGCCATGGCCGAGGGATCGTCACGACGGGAGAACAATCGGTGCCCGGACGGGAACGAGCGGCGCGACGGGGCGCGCAGCCGAGCGCGCCCCCACGGGCCGTCAGCTTCTCCGGGCCGTCTGCTTCTCCGGGGCTCGGGGCCGTCAGCTCCCCTTGTCGGACGGCAGCTTGCGGTACGTCAGCGCCTTCCCGTCGTCGGAGGTGCGGCGCAGCTTGCCGTGCACCATCTCCAGGGTGCTCGGCGAGCCCGGAGAGCAGCCGTCCGGCCCGGAGACCACGGTGGAGGGGCCGAGGCGGACCGGCGGCCCCGCATGGGCAAGGGCGGCGGCGAACTCACAGCGGTACTCCGCCCCGGTCGCCGTCATCGTCAGCACGATGTCACCGGCTTTGCCCTGCCTGAGGGTGAAGCGCCGGACCTCGTCGTGGGAGTCGCCCAGCGTCGTCTCCCACGTGCCCAGGTAGTCCGCGGGAAGCCTGCCCTTCGCGGTGGACCCCGCCGTCCTTTGGGCTCCGGTGCCGCCTGCGTCGCCGGCCGCGGCGTCCGCGGACCGCAGGCCGCTGCCGTCGGCGCTCATCAGGGCGTACGCAGCGACCGCACCGGCCCCGGCGAGCACCAGCGCGGCCGCGGTGGCCAGGACGGTACCGGCACCGCGGCGGCGCGGCGGCTTACCGGCCGGGGCGGGAGCCGACGCCGTGTCGGAGTGGGGTGTGGTGGCGGGCGAGTACGCCGCCGGGCCCTGAGACAGCGGTGGCGCCATCGCCGGGGCGCGGCCCGGGGCGGAGGGCGTGGGCACGACGGCGGTGGGCGGCTCCCCGTCCCGGGCGGTGTCCCGGTTCTGCGGGTTCTCCGCCGCCAGCAGTTCCACGGCGTGCCGCCCCAGCCGGGCGGTCAACGCCCCCGGCAGCCACGGCTCGTCGTCCGCACCCGGCCCGTCCCCGTCACTGCTGCCGCCCTCCGCCTGCGCCACCAACTGCGCGGGCGTGGGCCGCTGTTCGGGGTCCTTGGCGAGAGCGCCGGCGATCAGCCCGCGCATTCCCTCGGGCACCGCGGAGAGGTCGGGCTCCTCCTGGGCGATGCGGAACATCACCGCGTGCGCGACGCTGTCGGCCGTCCCGAACGGCTGCCGCCCGGTGGCCGCGTACGCCAGCACGGCACCGAGGCTGAAGACGTCGCAGGCCGGTGTGATCGGCGCGCCGCGCACCTGCTCCGGCGACATGAAGCCCGGCGAGCCGATCGTTCCGCCGGTATGCGTCACGCCGTTGCCGGACACCGCCTCCAGGGCCCGTGCGATGCCGAAGTCGATGACCCGCGGTCCGTCGATGGTGAGCAGCACGTTGGACGGTTTGAGGTCGCGGTGGATGATTCCGGCGGCATGGATCGACTCCAGCGCACGGGCCAGCCCGGCGGCCAGGATCCGTACCGTCCGCTCGGGCAGTGCGGTGCCGCTGCCGCCGATGACCTGCTGCAGGGAAGGCCCCGCGATATAGCCCGTGGCGAGCCAGGGCGTCTCGGCCTCGGTGTCCGCGTCCAGTACGGGCGCGGTCCACTCCCCGGCGACCTGCTGCGCGGCCCGCACCTCCCGCCGGAAGCGCGCCCGGAATTCCTCCTGACCGGCCAGCTCCGCACGCACCAGCTTGACCGCGACCGTACGGCCGCGGTCCGAACGGGCCAGGAACACCCGCCCCATGCCGCCCTCGCCGAGCCGCCCGATCAGGCGGTAGTCCCCGATCCGCGGCGGATCCTGCGCACCCAGCGGCATCAGCCCCGCCGGCCCGTTTGCGCGCCCCAGCAGCGCCTGCCACCCCTGTCGCCCCGCATGTCCTGGCCGTTCCACGATCTTCCGCCCCTTCCCCCCGAATCCGCCCCCGGGCGAGGGGGGCGGGCCGCCTGTGCACACGGGCTGCCCGCGCCCCCTCCTCCGCGGTGAGGATAGCGAGGGCGCCTTGGCCCCCGGCAGGCCGCGGGCCCTTCCTGTCCCCGCAGCCGGTGGTGTCCGGGGGGACCGGCCGGCTCTTCCCGCGCCGCCGCCCAACTCTTCCCGCGCCGCCGAGAGTTCCAGCAGCACCGCCATGAACCGCCCGCCCGTGGCCGGGATGCGACGTTCCCGGATGTCTGTTTTCGCGTCCCGGAACTTTCCGACGGGCGAGGATCGTCGTACGCGTACCCCGACGCCCACCACGCCCACCACGCCCACCACGCCCACGGCGGGCACCGCGACCACCCCGCCACCGACCTCGGCACCACGCCCACGGAACAGTGCCTGCCGGCCCCGCACGCCCCCGCTCCCGTTCCCGACTGCCAAGGAGACCGTGTGATCCCCGCCGTACGAGCCATCGCCCGCGCCGCCATGGCCGCGCGCCCCGTGCCGCTCGCCGACGTCCAGGCACGGGCCGAACTCCTCGCCCGTTTCGACCGCCGCTATCTCGTCCCGGTCGAGGTCTTCGCCGACTTCGCGGCCGAACTCACCGACCGCCGCAGGCCGGGCGGCCCGTTCGCGGCGCTGTGCATCAACGGGCGCCGCTGGTTCCGCTATCGCTCCATCCACTACGACACCCCTGACCTGCGTTCCTTCCACGACCACCGGCAGGGCCTGCCACTGCGCTACACGGTCCGCGAGCGGCGGTACGAGGACATCGGGGAGCGGCAGTTCGAGGTCAAGCTCACGGGGCGGCGCGGCGAGACGGTCAAGTACCGGCGGCCGCTGCTGCCGGGCGACCCGGCCCTCGGTGCGGCCCCGCGCGGCTTCCTCGCCGCCGTACTGGACCGCACCTACGGCATCGTGGCCCCCACCGACCTGGACCGTTTTCTGGAGACCGACTACACCCGGGCCACCCTCGTCGCGGACGGCCGGCGCATCACCTGTGACGCCGCGCTGCGCTGCCGGGACCCGGAGTCCGGCCGCACGGTACGCGCCGACGGCGGGCTGGTCCTCGTCGAAATCCGGACCACCGGCCGGCCGGCCGACGCGGACCGGCTGCTGCGCGGCCACGGTGTGCCTGCCGCCGCCTTCACCCGGTACTGCGGCGGGCTGTCCGCACTGCGCCCGGACCTGGCCGCCGATCACTGGCGGCAGGCGGTACGGACCGCCTTCCCCGGAAGCTTCCGCCGGCCCGCCGGCCCGTAGACATTCTGTCCGCGCACGTGGTGAGCGCCATACACAGTGTCGGTACCGGTCGCCGGACCGTGATCCCTAGTCTGAGGGCGTTCGCCGTGCCCATCCCCGGCGGACCCGAGCGACCCGATCCGAGGTACTGACCGTGACCACGACGCCCTCCGCCTCCGCCGACCCGTCCACCGGTGCGGCCGTCAAGGCCGCCGACCGCGCGCACGTCTTCCACTCCTGGTCCGCGCAGGGCCTGATCGACCAGCTGCCGATCGCCGGCGCCGAGGGCGCGTACTTCTGGGACTACGACGGCAACCGCTACCTCGACTTCTCCTCGCAGCTGGTCAACACCAACATCGGCCACCAGCACCCCAAGGTCGTCGCGGCGATCCAGGAGCAGGCCGCGAAGCTGTGCACCATCGCGCCCGGCTTCGCCGTGGACGTACGGTCCGAGGCCGCCCGGCTGGTAGCCGAGCGCACCCCCGGCGACCTCGACAAGATCTTCTTCACCAACGGCGGTGCGGAGGCCGTGGAGAACGCGGTCCGGATGGCCCGGCTGCACACCGGCCGGGCCAAGGTGCTCTCCGCCTACCGCTCGTACCACGGCGCCACCGCCACCGCGATCAACCTGACCGGCGACCCGCGGCGCTGGCCCTCCGACACCGCCTCGGCCGGTGTCGTGCACTTCTGGGGCCCGTTCCTCTACCGCTCGGCCTTCCACGCCGAGAACGAGGCGCAGGAGTGCGAGCGCGCCCTCGCGCACCTGGAGCAGACCATCGCCTTCGAGGGCCCGCAGTCGATCGCGGCGATCATCCTGGAGACCGTGCCCGGCACCGCGGGGATCATGGTCCCGCCGGCCGGCTACCTCGCCGGGGTCCGCGAGATCTGCGACCGCTTCGGCATCGTCTTCATCCTCGACGAGGTGATGGCGGGCTTCGGCCGTACGGGCAAGTGGTTCGCCGCCGACCACTTCGGTGTCACCCCCGACCTGCTGACCTTCGCCAAGGGCGTCAACTCCGGCTATGTCCCGCTGGGCGGCGTCGCGATCAGCGCGGAGATCGCCGCGACCTTCGACCAGCGCCCCTACCCGGGCGGTCTGACCTACTCCGGCCACCCGCTGGCCTGCGCCTCCGCCGTCGCCACCATGAACGCGATGGCCGAGGAGCGGATCGTGGAGAACGCCGCCGAGATCGGCGAGCGGGTCATCGGCCCCGCGCTGCACGAGATCGCCGCGCGGCACCCGTCCGTCGGCGAGGTCCGCGGCATGGGCGTCTTCTGGGCCCTGGACCTGGTCAAGAACAAGGAGACCCGCGAGCCGCTGGTCCCCTACAACGCCGCCGGTGCGGCCAACGCCCCGATGGCCGAATTCGCCGCGGCCTGCAAGCGCGGCGGTCTGTGGCCGTTCGTGAACATGAACCGGACGCATGTCGTCCCGGCCTGCACGATCACCGAGGCCGAGGCCAAGGAGGGCCTCGCCGCCCTCGACGAGGCGCTGACGGCGGCCGACGCCCACACCGTCTGAGCCCGCCGTACGACACGTCCCGGGGGAGCGGAACCGCAGGTCACGGACGTGCCGTCCGGCGGACCGACGGTAACCTCGGGCGGCGGCCCGGCACGGCCCTCGCCTATCGTGGGCGGGGGCCGCACCCACCTGCGCGGTCAGGGACGTCGAAGGAGACGCACACGATGGCCGCCGGCGGAGACAGCTCAGTCATACGACGCAGCACCCTGCGCCAGCAGATCGCCGAGGCACTGCGCGACGAGGTCCTGGCCGGCCGGCTGCCGTCCGGCCACCCCTTCACCGTCAAGGAGATCGCCGAGCAGTACGGCGTCTCCGCCACCCCCGTGCGCGAGGCGCTGCTCGATCTCTGCGCCCAAGGCCTGCTCGACGTCGAACAACACCGCGGTTTCAAGGTGCACGCCTTCACCGCCGACGACTTCCGCGCCATGGTCGAGGCCCGCACCCTGATCATCGAGGGCATCTTCCGCAGCGGCGCCGACGTTGCCCTGCGGGACACCCCCGCCGGGGTGCTGATCTCCATCCGGCGCCGCGCCGACGAGGCCGAACGGGCCGCGCGGGGCGGCGACCTGGACGTCCTGATCGGCTACGACCTGCGGTTCTGGCGCGAGCTGAGCAGCATCGTGAACAACGCCTACATCAGTGACTTCCTGGACCGGATCCGCGTCCAGACCTGGATGTTCGCGGTGCCGCTGCTGCGCCGCGAGGGCGACCTCAAGGGGCATCTGTGGCAGGGCCACAGCGCGCTGGCCGACGCCCTGCTCCAGCACGACCTGCCCGCGGCCCAGCGACTGATCGCCGAGTACAACGAGCACTCCCTCGCTCTCGTCGGAACGCGCGGCTAGCACTACGCTGTCCCGACCATCGGCCGTAATGGGCCGTACCCGTACCTGTACGTGCGCCGGTGTCCCCGTCCCCGACCGGAAGCGAGCCCTCACTCGTGGCATGTGACCTGTGGCTGGTACCCCTCGTCGATGTGCTGTGCCACAGCCCCGACAACCCGTTCTCCGAAGAGATCGCCGCCTATGACAAGGCCCTGACGGAAGCGGGTCTGCCACCGGTCCCGGTCTTCAGCTACATGCCCGGCCTGTCCGGTGACGTCGCCCCCGTCGCGGGCTTCGACTACGACGCACTGCACTTCCTGCGCCGCGCCTACCTGCTGCGACTGTGCAACCTGGAAGTGACCCCGGTCGACGAACTGGGTGGTGACTACGAGCAGTTGCTGGAGATGTTCGAGACCACCGCGCAGCAGTCCCATCTCGTGTGGCACTACGACCACGCGGGCGCATACGTCCCCGTCGACTTCCCGCACCCGCTCGCCCACGACGAACTGCTGGAGGGCGGCGGCCCGCTGGGCTCCTCGCACGGTCTGCTGCGCGACCTCGAACTGGTTGCGCCATCCCTCGGTATCGATCCGGCCAATCCGCCGGCCGCCCCCGCACCCCCGGCCGGCCCCACCTCCCTGGAGGAGCGGGCGGGCGCGGTCCCCCTGGACGACAGCCCGTTCGCCCGGGAACGGCACGTATGGCTCGGCCTGCACGCGGCCGCCACCCGAAGCCTGGGCCAAGGCTCCATGATCGTCTTCAGCTGACCCGCACCACCCGCACCACCCGCATTCCACCCACCAGCCGTCCCCACCCATCACCTGATCTCCACCCATCACCTGATCTCCACCCACCCACGGGAGGGGACGGGCCGGAGGGGCCCGGTGTGTGGGCTTTGCTTCCGAAGGCTCCAGGAAAGCGCGAAGGCGGAGCGCAGCGGAGCGTAAGGCGAAGCAGTCCACACACCAGGCCCGCAGGCCCGTCACCGCACCCACAGCCCCGCGCAGCGGACCCGCCCGCCGCTGGGGGTACCTCCCACGCCCCTTGGGCAGTGGGGGAGCAACGGCGGGAAAGTCAAAACGGGGCGAGGCAAAGCGCAGCGAACCGGCCCGCCGCCAGGCGCAACGGCGGGGAGCCCCCACGGCGGGAAAGCCGGAAACGTGGGAAGCAACCCAAGCGCTCAGCGAGGTGCCTCCGGCGGCCGCTGCCGCGGCATATTCGGCCGCGCCCGCTGCGGCACCGCAAACCGCCCCGGCGGCCCCGGCTCCTCCTGCCGCGCCCCCCTGGCGGCGGAGCCACCACCGTGCCCCGCGGCACACCGCAGCGCATCGGCCCGGAAGTCCGCCATCCAGTCGGCCGTCTCGGCCCGCACCAGCTCCCCGAGGTCCTCGTTGAACCGCCGCAGCACGCCCAGGCAGCGCTCGGCCGCCTCACCCGCCGTGCCCTCGGCCGGCCCGAGCACCTCGCGCATGCTCTCCACCGCCCAGTCGAACTGCAGCGCCTCCAGCCGCCGGTGAATCGCCTGGGCGGTCGCCAGGTCCCGCATCCAGCCGGCGGTCACCCCGAAATACCGGTCGCAGCCCACACACACCGCCGCCAGCAGCAGCGACAGAGCGCCCCAAGGCGCCCCGCCCTGCCGGATCCCGGCCAGCTCCAGCAGCGGGAGCACCCCGCCCACCGTCACCCCGGCCGCGGCCCCCAGCCGCAGCATCCGCGCGCCGCGGCGCTTGGCCAGCCGGCCGCGCAGATACCAGTCGGCGCTGCGCAGCGCGCCCTCCTCGGTCCAGAGATAGAGCGCGTCCAGGCGGTCGGCCGGCTCGCCCCAGTCGCCGAGCGGAAAGACCCGCCCCGCAAGATCCCTCCGGCCGCGGCCCCGGTTGCCGCTCTCCCGGGTGGGGCTGCTGCCCTCCCGAGGGGGCCCCTCGGGCTGCATCTCCGGATGACTCACCCGTGCACTCCCTCTCTGTCTCCACAGCCTCTGTAGCTCTCCACGGACACGTGCGGTGCGTGACGTATACGCGTGACGCGTTCGCGTGACGTGTCCGTGCGGTGCGTGCGGTGCGTGCGTGACGTCTACGCAGGACGTATCCGTGCGGTACGTGCGTGACGTAGACGTGACGATGCATGCGTGACGTACGAGACGGCCGTTGCGCACAGCCCCTTCCTACCGCCGAACGGCTGGCGTCGGCCCCACGATCACGCTCTTTCCGCCCGGAAGTGGGGCGGGATCCGATATAAGGCCGCCGGGGATCTCACCCGAAAGAGTTGCCGACGCGGCGACGCACGGTTTCCAGCCGCTGCGGGCCCCCGAGCCGCCCGGGCCCGGCCGACGTCCGGCCGCCCGGCGCTCTCGTTTAGGCTGCCACCGTGAAGGTCCTCGTCATCGGCGGCGGCGCCCGCGAACACGCCCTGTGCCGCTCTCTGTCCCTCGACCCCGACGTCACCGCGCTGCACTGCGCTCCCGGCAACGCCGGTATCGCCGAGGTGGCCGAATTGCACGGGGTCAACGCCCTCGACGGCGCAGCCGTCGCCGAACTCGCCGCCGGTCTGCAGGCCGACCTGGTCATCGTCGGTCCCGAGGCCCCCTTGGTGGCGGGCGTCGCGGACGCCGTACGCGACCGCGGCATCCCGGTCTTCGGCCCCTCGGCCCAGGCCGCCGAGCTGGAGGGCTCCAAGGCCTTCGCCAAGGACGTGATGGCCACCGCGGCCGTCCCCACCGCCCGCAGCTATGTGTGCACCACCGGGGAAGAGATCGACGAGGCCCTGGACGCCTTCGGTGCCCCGTACGTCGTCAAGGACGACGGCCTGGCCGCCGGCAAGGGCGTCGTGGTCACCGACGACGTCGAGGCGGCCCGCGCACACGCCCTGGCCTGCGACCGCGTGGTCATCGAGGAGTTCCTCGACGGCCCCGAGGTGTCGCTCTTCGCGGTCACCGACGGCGTCACCGTCGTCCCGCTGCAGCCCGCCCAGGACTTCAAGCGCGCCTACGACGGAGACCAGGGCCCCAACACCGGCGGCATGGGCGCGTACAGCCCGCTGCCCTGGGCCGACCCCCAGCTCGTCGACGAGGTCATGGCCACCGTCCTGCAGCCCACCGTCGACGAGCTGCGCCGCCGTGGCACCCCCTTCTCCGGGCTGCTCTACGCGGGCCTGGCGATCACCTCCCGCGGGGTGCGCGTGATCGAGTTCAACGCGCGCTTCGGCGACCCGGAGACCCAGGTCGTCCTCGCCCGCCTCAAGACCCCGCTCGCCGGTCTGCTGCACGCCGCGGCCACCGGCACCCTCGCCACCCTCCCGCCGCTGCGCTGGAGCGACGGCGCGGCGGTCACCGTCGTCATCGCCTCCCACAACTACCCGGACACCCCGCGCACCGGCGACCCGATCGACGGCCTGGCCGACGTCGCGGAGCAGGACGGCCCCAAGGCGTACGTCCTGCACGCCGGCACCCGGTGTGACGAGACCGGCGCGGTACTCAGCGCGGGCGGCCGGGTGCTGTCCGTCACCGCCACCGGCTCCGACCTCACCACCGCCCGGCAGCGCGCCTACCGTGCCGTCGGCCGGATCTCCCTGGACGGCTCGCAGCACCGCACGGACATCGCCGCCAAGGTCGCGGACGCGGCGGCGGAGGCGCAGGACGCCTAGGGGGTGCCTCCCCCTGGGACCCGTCCGGCCCTGACCCGTCCGGCCCCGACCCGCCGGGCGGGCACGTCCGTGCGGGCGGGGAGCGCGCAGGCCGCACGGACGTGCCCGTCGCGACCGCCGCGTCCGGTGCCGTCTTCGGCTTCGGTGACCTTTTCGGTGACCTCTTGGGTGACATCTCTCCTGGGGCATATGCCACATACCGTGACATATGCCCCAGGCCTCCAGGTGCAGACCCGGCCGAAGTGTCCACGGCCCATACCCACCGGGCACGGGTTCCCGGCTTTCCCCAAAGCCATTCCATCGAGTGACCGCACCAGGTATACGGCTGACGAGGCCCACACCCCCAACTAGGGTGCGGCGCAAGCGTCCTGTGGTCACCGGGCCGGAATCCGGCACGGTTGCCTCGGTGGCGTCCGGCAAGTGGCTCACCGGCATTGCGATGTCAGTGGCCGGTGCCAGAGTGGTGGTGGAGTGCCCTTGCTCCACTCACCGCGCAATTCTCGTACGTCCGTCCCGTGTTCTCTCCGTCCGGCTCCATCAGGACAGCAGGGGGTGTACAGGCTCGTGGCAAGTCCGGAAACAGGCGTCCTGGCGGCGCGTGCCCGCGCCCTTGCCGTACTGCGGATCCGCAGTACGGCGCTGGCCGTCGCACTGCTGCCGGCGGCCGTGGCCGTGGTGCTGTTCGCCGGCCGGGCGACCGGCCATCTCGGCGCGGGCGCCGGCTGGGACCTCGCCCGCTGGATCGTCGGCGGCCTCGCGGTGCTCAGCCTGCTCCTGGCGGTGCTGGTCACGGCCGTCGTCGCGTGCGCCAGACCCGCGCTCAGCCCGTCCGTGCCGATCTCCGAGAAATCGGCCCCCGATCTCTACCGCCTCGTCCGCGATCTCGCCGACCGTCTCGAGGTGCCCGCGCCCTCGGCCATAGCGCTCACCCCGGACTGCGACAGCTGGCTGGAGGACCGTACGCACCGTGCCCACGGCCCGCCGCGCCGCGGCCGGGGAGTGACACAGCGCGAAGGGCGCCGGACGGACGAGGCGCCGGTCCTGGTCATCGGCTCCCCCTTCCTGTGGTGGATGCGGGTCGCCGAGCTGCGTGCCCTGCTGGCCCCGGTCGTCGCCGGCACCGGCCCGTCCGCCCACCCCGACATAGCGGCCGCCCGCCGCTTCATCCGCGGCCTGGACGCCGCCGTCGCCGTATCGGCCCGCGCCCGGGGCCCGCTGCGCGCACTCCCGCTCCGGTTCGTGGGCCGGGTGGCGCGACTGCTGCTGCGGGCGGGCCGCGAACACGCCACGATCATGGAGCGCGCCGTCGCCACCGCCGCCTCCGAGCGCGCACAGACCGTCGACTACGGCCTGCGGATCGTCGCCCAGGAGCAGGTCGGTCTCGCCTACGCGGGCTGGGACCGGCTGCTGACCCGGGTGGCGCTGCCCGCCTGGCGGATGGGCCGCTGGCCGTCCCGGCTGGACGCCGGTGTGGTCTCCGCGCTCACCGAACTCTCCCGCCGCGACCGCCTCGCCAACGGCTTCACCTCCCGTCTCGGCGAGCGCCCCGCCTGCGACCTCCTGGAGGAGCCGGGCGCCATCGACCGCGCCGCCTCCCTGCTGGCCGCCCGCCTCTTCCACGGCGGCCCGGCCGAGCCCGGGCCCGACTGGTCGCCGGTCGGCTGGAGCCAGTACCCGGAAGAGGTCGTGGACCGTAAGTGGCGCCTGGAGGCCGCCCGCCTCCACCGCGTCCTCGACAACCTTCCGGCGACCGCGCTCCCGGCGGCCCCGCCCACGCCGGCCGCCCCGGACCCCGCCTGTGCCCCGCCCCTCTCGTACGCCCGCTCCGCCCCCCGTACGCCCGTGGGCCACCACCCGGCGGACCGCCCCGCCGGCCCGTCCGAGGGCCGCCGCGGCGACCCGCCGGCCGCACCGGCGCCGGGCCCCACGCTGGCCCGCGTCATCGACCGGCTCGCCCAGGACGAGCAGGCGGGCGATCTGGTCGCCGCCCGGCTGGGCGCGGAGGTCGAGCGCGAGGAGCGCGAGGAAGCGGCCCGCCAGGCCGCCCGCTGCGGCTCGGCGCAGGACGCCGGCATCGGTGTGGCCTGGGGGGACGGCATGGTGTCCGAGGGCGGCCTCCCGCTGTTCCCACTGCAGCCGCCCCGTACGGGCCGCGAGCTGCTCGCCGACCACGTCACCGCCATGGTCTGCTGTGCCGCCGTCGACACCGCGGGTGCCGCCCCCGGCCTGGACTGGCTCGACGGTCCGGCGCTGCTGGTCGACGGCGCCCGCCGCGCCGACCTCGGCCGCCCGGTGCTCAGCCTGGTCGACGACGGCGATGCGGAGCCGCTCCGCGGCTGGCTGACGACGGTCGGCGTACGGCCCGAGAAGCCGGTCCGGCTGGTATGACCGGAACGCCCGGAAAGCCGCGCTCAAGGTCGCACTCAAGGTCGCGCTCAAGTTCACACTCAAGGTCGCGCTTATCCGCCGGGCGGGGGCCGGGCACCTCGTCCCGGGCCTCCCGCACCACCGGCTGAATGTTCCCTTCCAGTTCGCATTTCGGGGGTTGCACCCTCTAAATTCACGACGAAGGGTGACGAAGTGAGTGCGTAATGTGATGTGCTGAGGGATGGCCGGCCGGGTTCGCCCGGTCGGACGCAGCACCGGCTCGATCGGCTGCGGCCGATGGGGGATGCGGGAGGGGAGTGGAAGGTGGCGACGGATCAGATCAGGCGCTGGGAGTCGGGTGCGCTCGCCCACGCGGTCACGGACCCGTTCGGGCAGGGCCCGCTGCCCTGGCTGCGCGGCAGCGAGAACTACTTCGACTCCGGCCGCATCATTCCCTGGTACGTCGACCCCGCCGTCGCCCAGGGCGCACTGCCGGTGCGCGACCCCGGCAAGCACAACGGCCCGCGTACCGCCGATGACGTCCACCGTCAGATCAAAGGCTTCGCCGGCCCGGGCGCGGTGGCCCCCGGCGAGGCCATCGACTTCCGCGTTTCGGTGGATCCGCCCCAGCCGTTCAACATCGACATCTACCGCATCGGCCATTACGCGGGCACCGGCGCCTCCAAGATCACCACCAGCCCCCGTCTGGCGGGCATCGTCCAGCCGCCCCCGCTGACGGCCGACCGCACGGCTTCCTGCCACCACTGGTGGCTGTCCTGGCGCCTCCAGGTCCCGCTGTCCTGGCAGCTCGGCGCCTATGTCGCGGTGCTCACCACCGCCGACGGCCGCTACCGCTCCCACATCCCCTTCACGGTCCGCGACCACCAGCCCGCCGACCTCCTCCTGCTGCTGCCCGACATCACCTGGCAGGCCTACAACCTCTACCCGGAGGACGGCCGGACCGGCGCCAGCCTCTACCACGCGTGGGACGAGGAGGGTGCGCTGCTCGGCGAAGGGGACGCCGCCACCACCGTCTCCTTCGACCGCCCCTACGCCGGCGCGGGACTGCCCCTCCACGTCGGCCATGCCTACGACTTCATCCGCTGGGCCGAGCGCTACGGCTACGACCTCGCCTACGCCGACGCCCGCGATCTGCACGCCGGACGCGTCGACCCGTCCCGCTACCGCGGCCTGGTCTTCCCCGGCCACGACGAGTACTGGTCGGTGCCCATGCGCCGTACGGTCGAGCACGCCCGCGACACCGGCACCTCCCTCGTCTTCCTCTCCGCCAACACCATGTACTGGCAGGTCGATCTCGCCCCCTCGCCCTCGGGCCCGGACGCGCTGCTCCACTGCCGCAAGCGGCAGGGCCCCGGACGTCCCGCGCTCTGGCGGGAGCTGGGGAACCCCGAACAACGGCTGATGGGCATCCAGTACGCCGGCCGGGTCCCCGAGCCGGCCCCCATGGTCGTACGCAACGGCAGCCACTGGCTGTGGGATGCCACCGGCGCGCACGAAGGCGACGAGCTCCCCGGTCTGGTCGCCGGCGAGGCCGACCGCTACTTCCCGCGCACCAGCCTCCCCGAGCACACCGAACGCATCCTGCTCGCCCACTCCCCCTACCGCGACAGCGAAGGCGCCCGCCGCCATCAGGAGACCTCCCTCTACCGTGCCCCCAGCGGCGCCTGGGTCTTCGCCTCCGGCACCTTCGCCTGGTCCCCCGCTCTCGACCGCCCCGGCCATGTCGACGAGCGCATCCAACGCGCCACCGCCAACCTCCTCGACCGCATCTGCAAAAGCGACTGACCTCGCCCGCAGCCCGCCCGCAGCCCGCCCCACCCGCGCAACGCCGCGCCCGCCGGGGTCTGCCCGCCCTTGCCGTCCGCCCCCGCCCGGCTGCGCGGGGGCCCGCCCGCTACCGCGCGGCGGCCGGCCCCAACTCCCGTGCCAGTGCGATCGTCAGCGCCCGGAAGATCCGCACCTCCGGATTCGGGTCCCCGGCACGAGTGGCAAGCACGCTCTGCGCCCATGGCGCATCCAAGACCGGTACGAACACCGCCCCCGGCCACGGGTAGTAGCGCGCGAACGACTTCAGTCCCGAGCCCGCTCCCCGGCCCGCCGCCACGCTCGTCAGCACATCCTGCGGGGTCAGCGCGTAGTCGAGGCCGCGCCGTCGGCCCTCGTTGAAGTACAGGTAGTCGGTGAAGGGCTGCGGCGTGTGCGAGGGCAGCCGCAGATACGGCAGGTCGATGATGTCCGCCATCCGCACCCCCTCGTGCGCGGCGTCCGCGAGCGAGGACGCCGCCGGCACTGCCACGATCCGCTGCTCGGTCGTCAGCACATCGGACTCGATCTCCGCACTCCGGACCAACGGCCGAACGAACGCCACGTCCACCCGGTCCTCGCACAGCGCACTGCAGTGCTCGGTAAAGGTCAACTGCACCAGCGACAACGGGACGTCGGGCCGCGCCCGGCGGAAGGCGCTGATCGCGGCCGGGGTCACCTCGGCCGACCCGTGCCCCATGACGCCGACCCGCAGCGGCCGGGCCGGTGCCGCCCCCTGCGCCACGTCCGCCACATCGTCCATCGCGGCGTTGGCGGCGGCGAGCAGCGTACGGGCGTGGGAGACCAGCCGCCGCCCCGCCGCGGTCGGCGCCACGGGGCTGCGCTCCAGCAGGAGGGTGCCGAACTCCCGCTCCAGTTGCTGTACATGGCCGGTCACCGCCGCGGGAGACAGAAACAGCCGGGCCGCCGCCCGCCCGAAGTGCCCCTCCTCGACCACGGCAAGAAAGGAGGAGAGCCGCCGCAGATCCATGCAGCCCACGATAATTCCGGGCTCGCGCTGCCAACGGGGGCCGTTCAGTTTTCCTGAACGGGGGAGGCGCCGCCGCCCGCGCGGCCCGTACAAACGTTCCATGACGACCACGGCACCCCCCGCCACCTCCCGGACCACCCGCCGTCCGATCCGTCACCTCCGTCACCGTCACTGGCTGCGCACGGGCTGGGTGATGACCACCTCGGGCTGGAGCGCCAATCAGTTCTCCGCCCTCCTCGGCGCTTACCACTCGGATCTCGGTCTCACCGCGGCCACGACCACCGCCCTCTTCGGCATCTATGTCCTGGGCCTGATCCCCGGTCTGTTGCTGGGCGGTCCGGCCGCCGACCGCCGGGGCCGCCGCCCCGTCGTCTTCGCCGCTCTCGCGCTCTCCGCGCTGGCGACCGTGCTGCTGATGGCGGGTTCGGTGGCCACCGGCCTGCTGTGGCCCGGCCGCTTCCTGACCGGTATCGGGGCCGGCGCCCTGCTCAGCGCCGGCAGCGCCTGGATCAAGGAGCTGTCCTCGGCTCCGTACGACACCCACTCGACGGCCGGTGCCGCGGCCCGCCGTTCGGGGCTCTTCCTCTCCGCGGGCTTCGCCACCGGAGGGCTGGTGGCGGCGCTGATAGCCCAGTGGGCCCCGGCGCCCATGATCACCGCATACCTGCCCCACCTCGTTCTCTCCGTGACAGCCGCGCTCCTGGCGGCCCGCACACCGGAAACGGCCCGCACGGGCGGGCAGGGGGCGGCCCGTACCGGCGGGCGGGGCGCGGCCCGCACGCCCGACGCACCCGCGACGGCACCGGCCTCCGCGCCGCACGGCCCGGCGGCAGGGCTGTCGTCCGCGCCGCACGACCCTGCGCCGGAACCGTTCTCCGCGGCGCACGGCCCCGCACCCGAAGCATCACCCGCCCCCGGCCCGGCCTTCCGCCGTCTGGTCGCCCCCGTCGCCCCCTGGGTGTTCGTCGCCCCCAGCATCGCCCTCGCCACCCTCCCCGGGCTCGTCGATACGGGGCTCACCGGCTGGCAGACCGTGTACGCCGGGATCGTCACCGCCGTCACCCCCGGTGCCGGCCTGCTCGTCGCACCCCTCGCCCGTCGCCTTGCCGCCCGCCACCGCGTCGCCACCGCCGTGGCCGGACTCGCCGCCGTCATCGCCGGCCTGCTCCTCGCCGCCTTCGCGGTCGCCCGCGTCCGGCCGGATGCCGCACTGCTCGCCGCCGCCGTGCTCGGCGCCGGATACGGACTGTGTGTGGCGTACGGCCTCACCGAGGTCGCCGCCCTCGCGCCCCCCGACCGGCTGGCCCACCTGACCGCCCGCTTCTGGGCGCTGTGCTACCTGGGCTTCTGCACCCCGTACGCGATCACGCTGCTCACCCGCCTGGTCGCCCCGGCCACGGTGCTGCTCGCGGTGGTCGTCCCGGCCACGGCCACCCTCGCGCTGGTCGCCCGCCGGGGTGCCCACCAGGGCCCCCGCTCCACCGCCTGACGCCCAGCTCCCCGGCGTCCCCGGCCCCCCGTCCGCCACCACCGGCCCGGGTAAGGGAGAATCGGTATGACTCCTGGATCAACCTACGCGGAGGAAGCGTGCCCGGTTTTGTAGAAAAGCCTGAGCCGGTGGAGGTTCCCGGGCTCACCCACCTTCACACCGGCAAGGTGCGCGACCTCTACCAGAACGCCGCCGGCGACCTGATCATGGTCGCCAGCGACCGCACCTCCGTCTACGACTGGGTGCTGCCCACCGAGATTCCCGAAAAGGGCCGCATCCTCACCCAGCTGTCCCTGTGGTGGTTCGAGCAGCTCTCCGACCTGGCCCCCCACCACGTCGTCTCCACCGACCTCCCGGCCGGCGCTCCCGCCGACTGGGCGGGCCGCACCCTGGTCTGCAAGTCGCTGCGGATGGTCCCCGTCGAGTGCGTGGCCCGCGGCTACCTCACCGGTTCCGGCCTCGCCGAATACCGGCAGACCCGTACCGTCTGCGGCCTGGCCCTCCCCGAAGGCCTCGTCGACGGCTCCGAGCTCCCCGCGCCGATCTTCACCCCGGCCACCAAGGCTGCCGTCGGTGACCACGACGAGAACGTCTCCTACGAGGAGGTCGTCCACCAGATCGGCGCCGACGTGGCCGCCCAGCTCCGGCAGACGACCCTCGCCGTCTACGGCCGGGCCCGCGACATCGCTCGCGAGCGCGGCGTCATCCTGGCGGACACCAAGTTCGAGTTCGGCTTCGACGGCGAGCAGCTGACCCTGGCCGACGAGGTCCTGACGCCCGACTCCTCGCGCTTCTGGCCCGCCGACCTGTGGCAGCCGGGCCGCGCCCAGCCGTCCTTCGACAAGCAGTTCGTCCGCGACTGGCTGACCTCTCCCGCCGCGGCCTGGGACCGCACGGGCGAGCTGCCGCCGCCCGCCCTCCCGCACGAGATCGTCGAGAGCACCCGCGCCAAGTACGTCGAGGCCTATGAGCGCCTCACGGGTCTCAGCTGGTCGTGAACCCGTTTCCGGCCCGGGTGCGCACCCGGGCCGGTTCCGGTTCGTACCCGGTCCGTACCCGGGCGGGACGACCTGTGCAGGCCCAGGCGACACCGCACCCCGGGAACACGAAAAGGCCCCGTCCGACATCACTGCCGGCCGGGGCCTTCTCCTGCTGAGCGGACGACGAGGCTCGAACTCGCGACCTCAACCTTGGCAAGGTTGCGCTCTACCAACTGAGCTACGTCCGCATGCTCCGTGCACAGCTCCTGACATCAGTCGCCGCCGCGCGGTGCGGGCACCACTATAGCCAACCTCGCTCGCGGGCGAGGCGCGCCGCGGCGTGACGGTTCTCCGCGCCCAGCTTCGCGGTCGCCGACGAGAGGTAGTTCCGCACCGTCCCCGGCGACAGCGAGGCCCGCTCCGCGATCTCCGCGACCGGCGCCCCGGCCTCGGCGCATTCCAGCACCTCCGCCTCCCGGGCCGACAACGGTGACTCCCCGGCACTGATCGCATCCGCCGCCAACTCCGGGTCCACATAACGGTTTCCGGCATGGACCGTGCGTATGATCTCCGCCAGCCGCTGCGCCGACACCGTCTTCGGCACAAACCCCCGCACCCCGGCTGCCAGTGCGCGCTTCAGATGTCCCGGCCGGCCGTGACTCGTCACGATCATGGACCGGCACCCCGGCACCTCACCCCGCAGGGATGTGGCCACCGCCACACCGTCCGCCCCCGGCATCTGCAGATCCAGCACCGCCACATCCGGCCCGTGTGCCCGGGCCATCGCCCGCGCCTCCGGCCCCGACGCCGCCTCGGCCACCACCAGCAGATCGTTCTCCAGCGACAGCAACGCCGCCAGCGCTCCCCGGATCAGATGCTCGTCATCCGCGAGCAACACCCGGATCACCTCGCCATGCACCCCGTCACTCACCGGCCGCCCCACCTCTCCGCCCCTCATGAATTTCCGAGCCGAATTTCCGAGCCGAGTCTCCGGGCCGAGTCTCCGGGCCGAATCCCCGGGCCGAACCTTCGCACCACGCCGAATCCCCGCACCATGCCGTCCGTCCGCGCCGCCCGCGCCCTCACCCCTACCCCGTCGCCGCCGCCCTTGTCGGTATCGGCAGCTCGACCGTCAGGCGGTAGGAGCCCTGCAGGACCGGGCCCGACGTCAGGGTGCCGCCCAAGGGCTGCAGCCGTTCCCCCAGTCCCCTGAGACCGCTGCCGGGCAGCGAGCCGGTCCCGGTGGTGACCATCCGGTGGGTGACACCGTCGTTCTCCATGGTCATCACCAGTACCGAGCGGTGCGGATCGATCAGGGTCCGCACCGCACAGTGCCGCACCTCGGCGGCGTGCCGCAGGACGTTCGTGGTGCCTTCCCGTACGACCCAGCCGAGCGCCGACTCCACCTCCGGCGGCAGCTGCGTCTCGTCCTCGCCCTCGATACGGCAGTCCACCCCGGCCGCCCGCAGGATGGAGCGGGCCCCGGCCAACTCCGCCTGCAGATCGGCCTTGCGGTAACCGCGCACCACCTCCCGTACCTCGCGCTGGGACTCCTGGGCGATCCGCTGCACCTCCACCATCTGCTCCACGGCCTCCGGCCGCTCCCGCCGGGCGAGCTGGACCGCCAGCTCGCTCTTCAGGGCGATCACCGCCAGATTCCGGCCCATGACGTCGTGCAGATCCCGGCCGAACCGCAGCCGTTCCTCGGCGACCGCGAGCCGTGCCTCGGTACTGCGCGCGGCATCCAGCTTCCGGACGACACCGAGCAGCCAGCCCGTGGGCCGCGCTATCAGGAAGCTCCACATACCGGCGAAGACCAGCAGAATCGCCGCTACCAGTCCCCCCAGCCAGGAACCCGTGAGCACCCCGAGCAGCAGGATGAGCCCCATCGCGGCGGCGGCCAGCGCTGCCAGGAACCTCCGCTTGGACACCACCAGGCTGTGCGCCATGAAGAACGGTGTGAGGGTGGCGCCGGCCGCGGTGGGCACCGTGGCCAGGCTTTCGCCGTGGCCGATGCCGTTGACCGCGATCAGCGTGACCAACGCGATTTCGGCGGCGAGCGTCAGCACACCCGAGACGAGCAGCAGGCCGCGCGGTGTCGCCCCCAGTTTCAGATAGCGGTTCAACGCCCGGTTCAACAGCGGAAAGGCCAGCACGCCCTGAAGCACGTTCAGCCCGCTGGCGCCGACGGCCAAGACGACCGGCAACGGACTGCCGCCTGTGAGGCCCATGACGGGCATCACCCCGCCGACCACCGGAAGCCAGGGAAGGGCGTACAGCGTCCAGCGGAAGTACGCCTCGACCATGCCCACCTGGCTCCGCCGCCGCCACATCGCCCGTAGCCGTCCGATCATGCGCTGCCCGCCCCCGTCGTCCGATCGCCTACGTCGTTAGCGCCGCGGCTCCCAGCGGAACCACCGCTGCACAGCAAACAGCGCGAGCCCGGTCCAGGCCAAGCCGGTGATCAGCTGTCCCGCTATCTCCTTGAGATCCCCGCCGCCGGTCCAGCCGCCCCGTATCAGCTCCATCGCCGGCGACAGCGGCAGGAATTCGAGGAACGCGGCGATCCGCTCCGGAAAGATGTCCAAGGGGACCATCACCCCGGACCCGCCCAGCGACAGCAGCATGAAGGGCATCACGATCAGCTGAGCGGACTCGGTCGACCTCGCGAAGGCCGATGTTGCCGCTGCGAGCCCGACGACCGTGCCCATGCCCAGCAACACTCCTGCGATCAGGAGGTGCGGTGCGGTGGGCAGGTCGGTGTCCAGCACCAGAGCGCCGAGGACGGCGAGGAGCGCGCACTGTGCCAGCCCTATCAGCACCGAAGGGAGCGCGGTGCCGGTCAGTATTTCCAGATCGCGCAGTTCTCCGGTGCGCAGGCGCTTGAGCACCAGTTCCTCGCGCCGGGCGACGTAGGCGGCGGTGACGTTGGAGTAGACGGCAAAGATCAGAACGCAGCCGAGAGTGCCGGGCAACAGCACTGTTTCGACCGACAACCCCGTGCCGGCCAGATTCATCGATCCGACCGCCTGCCGCATGGCGAACGCCATGACAATCGGGATGATCAGCGACGTGTACAGCGCGGACTTGTTACGGCCGAGAAGCGTCAACTCGGCTCGCGCCAGGGCGAGTAGACGGCCTGCAGCGCGGGTTTCCGCAGGAATTCTCCCCCGCCCATCGCCGACAGCTTGGCCCGTACCTGCACTCATGTGTTCTCCAGCCCCTTTGCGATGTGCAGAAATGCCTCTTCCAGGGACGCGGATCTGACATCCAGTCCGCGCAGCGTTATCCCCTTGTCCTGCGCCCAGAGCAGCACCCCCGTCGCGGTCCGCTGCAGTTCGTCCGTCCGCAGCCGGACCGTGCGCCCGGTCGTCTCATGGCCGATGACTCCCAGTTCCCCCAGCGGTGGGAGATCGCCGAGATGGAATCCGTCGGGCAGCTCGAAGGAGAGGTGCGAGGGATGCGCGGCGACCACATCCGCGACATATCCCGCCGCCGCTATCCGCCCGCCGTGCAAAATCGCCAGCCGGTCCGCCAGCTCCTCGGCCTCTTCGAGATAGTGCGTGGTGAGCACGATCGTGGTCCCGGAGTCCCGCAGCTCGCGGACCAACTCCCAGGTGGCATGGCGCGCTTCGGTGTCCAGCCCGGTCGTCGGCTCGTCCAGGAACAGCACCTCGGGCCTCCCCAGCAGCGCGAGGGCGAGATCCAGCCGCCGGCGCTCGCCCCCGGACAGCTGCTTGACCCGGACGTCCTTGCGCCGGTCCAGCCCCACGGAGGAGAGGGCTTCCTCGATCGGGCGTGCCCCGCTGGTGCACCCCGCCCACATCCGCAGGGTTTCCTCCGGCGTCAGTTCGGCAGGGAAACCGCCCTCCTGCAGCATGACGCCCATACGGGGCCGCACCTTGTCCCGCTCGCGGAACGGATCATGGCCGAGGACCCGGACCCGCCCGGCGGTGGGCGCGGCCAGGCCCTCCAGCAGTTCGAGGGTGGAGGTCTTGCCCGCGCCATTGGTCCCCAGGAGTGCGAACAGCTCGCCCCGGTCGACGGTGAAGTCGATACCGCTCACGGCCTCGTAACTCTCCCGTCCGCCGGACCGGCCGCGCCCGTCCGGCCGGCTCCGCCCGCCCCGCTCGCGCGTCTCCTTCTTGCGCGGTCCGGCCGCGCCGTAGCGCCTGCGCAGTTCGGTGACTTCGATCACGCCGATGCCGGAGCCGGTGCTCCCGGCGACGCCGCGACCGGCATCCGCGATGGTTTTCTCCCCGATGTTCATGAGTCCAGCGTTTCGCCGGATCACGGTTCGGGGCAGTGCGCCCTGTCATCGCAGCCGATGACAAATGTCAGTTGCCAACGCCGGAAGAGGGGAAGGGGGAGGGGCGACAGAGAGGGGAGGAGAGGGGAGGAGAGGGGAGGAGAGGGGCGCGACATGATCGCTGGGAAATGCAGAAGGCCCCGGTCGCAATGACCGGGGCCTTCTCTTTCTGAGCGGACGACGAGGCTCGAACTCGCGACCTCAACCTTGGCAAGGTTGCGCTCTACCAACTGAGCTACGTCCGCAGGCATCCACTCGGCTTTCACCGAGCGGCGCGACAGCTACTGTACCTGATCCAAAGACCGGTCGAGCTGTCAGAGCGGGTGACAGGGATTGCACACTGCGCCTCCCTCTTGGAAAGAGGGCGCTCTACTACTGAGCTACACCCGCGTGACTCCGTGAGGTCCGGCCTTTCGGCCTCGCCCCTCGGCGTGTTCCAGACTCTAGCTGATCAGTAGGGGTGCTGTGCAAGTCGGCTGTCCCCGTGCCGGGGGGCGCGCTGAAGTCGGTTAGTGGTTGGCGGCGTTGAAGGCCTCGTAGACCTTCTTGGGGATCCGGCCGCGCGGGGGAACGTCCATCTGGTGGGAGCGGGCCCAGGCGCGGACGGCCGCGGGGTCGGGGTTCACCGCGGTCCGGTGGTAGGCCTTGCCGGACTTGGCCCGCTTGCGGCCGGCCTCCACGAACGGAGCGAGGGCACCGCGCAGTTTCTTCGCATTGGTGGGATTGAGGTCGATCTCGTACGACTTCCCGTCCAATCCGAAGGCGACCGTCTCTGCGGCTTCTCCTCCGTCGATGTCATCGGAGAGCGTTACTACTACGCGCTGCGCCACGGATATCGGTCCTTTCGTGGAGCGACCCCTTGTTGACGTGGGGTGATGCTCCGGATCCGGCTGATTGGGATCAATGCTTTTTCATTTGTACAGCGATGGGCATTGCATTGTGAAGCCCAGTTAATTTCGTCAGCGTGTCTTCCCGCAATCCGGACCCCGGATCTTTTCGAGAATTTTTCCTGAGCTGCACTCCTGTCGATACCGGACCGTGATCGGGCCTCCTGTATATCTATGCGCGTAGATTTTCGAACACGGTACTGTGAGGACACCGCCTTACGCACCACACCACCGGGAGTGCCAGTGGCACGCGTCGTAGTCGACGTCATGCTCAAGCCGGAGATCCTCGACCCGCAGGGGCAGGCGGTGCAGCGCGCACTGCCACGCCTGGGTTTCGAGGGGATCGCCGACGTCCGTCAGGGCAAGCGTTTCGAACTTGAGGTGGAGGGTCCGGTCGACGACGCCGCCCTCGCTCGCATCCAAGAGATGGCCGAGACCTTCCTCGCCAACACCGTCATCGAAGACTTCACCGTGCGGGTCGACTCATGACCTCGCGGATCGGAGTCGTTACCTTCCCCGGCACGCTCGACGACCGCGACACCCAGCGCGCGGTCCGGGTCGCCGGTGCCGAAGCGGTGCCGCTGTGGCACCGCGACAAGGACCTCAAGCAGGTCGACGCCGTGGTGCTGCCCGGCGGTTTCTCGTACGGCGACTATCTGCGGGCCGGTGCCATTTCCCGGTTCTCGCCGGTGATGGAGACCGTGATCGAGCAGGCCAGGGCCGGTATGCCGGTCCTCGGTATCTGCAACGGCTTCCAGGTGCTCACCGAGACCCACCTGCTGCCCGGCGCCATGCTGCGCAACAACCATCTGCACTTCATCTGCCGCGATCAGAAGCTGCGGGTGGAGAACGCGGAGACCTCCTGGACCTCGGACTATGTGTCCGGCCAGGAGATCAGCATCCCGCTGAAGAACATCGACGGCCGGTACGTCGCCGACGAGCGCACGCTCGACATGCTGGAGGCCGAGGGCCGGGTCGCCTTCCGCTACCTGGACGGCAACCCCAACGGCTCGCTCCGCGACATCGCCGGCATCACCAATGAGGCGGGCAATGTCGTCGGCCTCATGCCGCACCCCGAGCACGCCGTGGAGCCGCTGATCGGTACGGGCCGTACCGACGGCCTCGGATTCTTCACCTCGATCTTGAAGAAGCTGGTCAACGCATGACTCTCGACACCGTCAAGCACGCAGCCGAGACGCCGGACACCGACCAGCCGTGGGCCGAGCTCGGCCTGAAGCAGGACGAGTACCAGCGCATCCGCGAGATCCTCGGCCGCCGTCCCACCGGCGCCGAACTCGCCATGTACTCGGTGATGTGGTCCGAGCACTGCTCCTACAAGAGCAGCAAGGTGCATCTGAAGCAGTTCGGCGAGAAGGCCCCCGAGAACGACGCGCTGCTCGTCGGCATCGGCGAGAACGCCGGTGTCGTCGACGTCGGCCAGGGCTACGCCGTCACCTTCAAGGTGGAGTCCCACAACCACCCCTCGTACATCGAGCCCTACCAGGGCGCGGCCACCGGCGTCGGCGGCATCGTCCGCGACATCCTCGCCATGGGTGCCCGCCCGGTCGCCGTCGTCGACCCGCTGCGGTTCGGCGCCGCCGACCACCCCGACACCAAGCGCGTCCTGCCGGGCGTGGTGTCGGGTATCGGCGGCTACGGCAACTGCCTGGGCCTGCCCAACATCGGCGGCGAGGTCGTCTTCGACGCCTGCTACCAGGGCAACCCGCTGGTCAACGCCGGCTGCATCGGCGTCATGAAGCACGAGGACATCCACCTCGCCAAGGCGTCCGGCGCGGGCAACAAGGTCATCCTCTACGGCGCCCGCACCGGCGGCGACGGCATCGGCGGTGTCTCCGTGCTGGCCTCGGAGACCTTCGACGACTCCAAGCCCACCAAGCGCCCCGCCGTGCAGGTCGGCGACCCCTTCCAGGAGAAGCTGCTCATCGAGTGCACCCTGGAGATCTTCAAGGAAGACCTGGTCGACGGCATCCAGGACCTCGGTGGCGCCGGGCTGTCCTGCGCCACCAGCGAGCTGGCCTCGGCCGGCTCCGGCGGGATGCGCGTCGAGCTGGACACCGTGCCGCTGCGTGACTCCTCCCTCTCGCCCGAGGAAATCCTCATGAGCGAGTCGCAGGAGCGGATGTGCGCGATCGTCGAGCCGGGGAAGGTCGACCGTTTCCTGGAGATCTGCGAGAAGTGGGACGTCATCGCGACCGTCATCGGTGAGGTGACGGAGGGCTCGCAGCTGGAGATCTTCTGGCACGGCGAGCAGATCGTGGACGTGCCGCCGCGCACCGTCGCCCACGAGGGCCCGGTCTACGAGCGCCCGTATGCCCGGCCCGACTGGCAGGACGCCCTCCAGGCCGACGACGCGGCCAAGCTGGCCCGCCCGGCGAACGCGGACGAGCTGCGCGCGCAGGTCCTGCAGCTGGTGGCCTCGCCCAACCAGGCATCCAAGGCGTGGATCACCGACCAGTACGACCGGTTCGTGCAGGGCAACACCGTCCTCGCGCAGCCGGAGGACGCCGGCATGGTCCGGATCGACGAGGACAGCAACCTCGGGGTGGCGCTCGCCACGGACGGCAACGGGCGCTACGCCAAGCTCGACCCGTACACCGGCGCGCAGCTGGCGCTGGCCGAGGCGTACCGCAATGTCGCCGCGTCCGGTGCCAAGCCGCTGGCGGTCTCCGACTGCCTGAACTTCGGTTCACCCGAGGACCCGGCGGTGATGTGGCAGTTCGCCGAGGCCACCCGTGGTCTCGCCGACGCCTGCCAGACCCTCGGGACGCCGGTCACCGGCGGCAACGTCTCGCTCTACAACCAGACCGGCGAGGTGGCGATCCACCCGACCCCGGTCGTCGCCGTGCTGGGCGTGATCGACGATGTGAACCGCCGTACCCCGATCGCCTTCGCGGACGAGGGCCAGCTGCTCTACCTCCTGGGCGACACCCGCGAGGAGCTGGGCGGTTCGGCCTGGTCGCAGGTGGTGCACGAGCATCTCGGTGGTCTGCCGCCGAAGGTGGACCTGGAGCGCGAGCGGCTGCTGGCCGAGGTGCTGATCTCCGCCTCCCGTGACGGCATGATCGACGCCGCGCACGACCTCTCCGACGGCGGTCTGATCCAGGCCGTGGTGGAGTCCTGCCTGCGCGGCGGCAAGGGTGCCCGCCTCGTCGTTCCCGACGGGCTCGACCCCTTCGTGCTGCTCTTCTCCGAGTCGGCGGGCCGGGCCGTGGTGGCCGTTCCGCGCAGCGAGGAGCTCCGCTTCACCGACATGTGCGGTGCACGGGGGCTGCCGGCCACCCGGATCGGTGTGGTCGACGGCAACGAGATCGACGTCCAGGGGCAGTTCAGCATCCCGCTGAGCGAGCTGAAGGACGCGCACGAGGCAACGATCCCGGGCCTGATCGCCTGAGCCGGAACCCGGGCGCCGCGCCGCGCCACTGACGGTCCGACGGTCCGTCCCCGCCATGGGGACGGACCGTCGCCGTATTCCCGCGCCTTCCCGCGCCTTCCCGCGCCTTCCCGCGCCTCCCGGCACCTTCCCTCGCCTCCCGGCACCGGCAGCCATTGCGCATGATTACGTCATTACGTAATCTTCGATTATGGATCTTGAGCAGCGGCTGGCCGGGGTGGAACGCCGGCTGGCAGCGCTGGAACGGTCAGCCGCCCGGCCGGTGACCTCGCCCGAGCGGGAGCCGGACGAGGAACTGTGGGCCCTGCGCGGTCTGAAGGAGCAGTGGGCCGAACTCGGCGCCGACAACGGCGGCGTGCTCTTCACCGGCGCCGTACGGACGCCGGCCGGACTGCGCTACGAGTGGCAGTACGGTCTGGCCACCGACACCCTGCTGGACGGCGACTGGACGGACGCCGCCGAGGCGTTCGCCGCACTGGGCCAGCCCCTGCGGCTGCGGCTGCTGCGCGAGATCCTCGGCGGCCGCTGCACCGCAGCCGAACTCACCGAGCTCGACGGCACGGGCACGACCGGCCAGATCTACCACCACCTGCGGCAGTTGACCGCCGCCGGCTGGCTGCAGACGGCCGCTGGCGGCCGCTACGAGGTTCCGGCCGGCCGCGTCGTACCGCTGCTGGTGATGCTGACCGCCGCCGGGTGCTGACGCCCGGCCACACCGACCTCACGGGGGAGACCACATGACGTCCGCCACTCTGCGAAAGCTCGCCAGGAACGCCGCACGCGCCTGCCTGCTGATCTTCCTTGCAATCCTCGTCACGAGCTTCTTCGCCGACATTCCGGATTGGTGGAGCTGGGTCCCCCTGATCCTCTGGATACTGATCGGATTCGGGGTGAACCGCCGGCTGGCCCGCGCGGAGGAGGACGGCGCGACGGGCCCGGCCCGCGAGCCGGTGGCGGTCGCCGCTCCGGTCACCGGCCGCTGGAAGGCCCTCAACAGCCCCGCCGACAAGGTCCCCAGCCATGGCACACGGGCCTACGGGCAGGCGTACGCGATCGACATCGTGGCCGAACCGGAGCCGAACTCCCGGCCCGGCTTCGGCTGGTGGCCCCTGGTCCGCCGCAACGAAGCCTTTCCGGCCTTCGGCGCGCCCCTGCTCGCCGTCGCCGATGCCACCGTCGTCCGTGTCGCGGACGGCAGCCGCGACCATCTCAGCCGCACGTCCTGGCCCGCGGCCGTCTACCTGCTCGCCCTGGAGGGCCCGGCCCGCACGCTCGGCGGCGCCCGCCGGCTGCTCGGCAACCATGTGATCCTCGACCTGGGCAACGGCGTCCACGCGCTCTACGCCCATGTCCGCCGCGGTTCGCTCACCGTCCGGACGGGCGACCGGGTGCGGGCCGGAGAGACCCTCGGCCAGTGCGGCGACTCCGGCAACAGCAGCGAGCCGCACGTCCACTTCCAGCTCATGGACGCCGCCGACCCGGTCACCGCCCATGGCGTCCCGTTCACCTGGCAGGGCATCGGCGTCCCGCGCAACGGCGAGACCTTCGAGGCCGGGGCGCCACGGACGACACCGGCGGGCTGAGCGCCGACGGCCCCGGCGCCCGCATCGCGCATTCGGGGGCACCTGTCAGCGCTGCCTCGTAGGCTGACGCACATGCCTCCTGCCGCCCAGAAGCCGCGTCCCCGCCGGTACGACCCGAAGAAGACCCGTGGCGCCGTCACGGCCCAGCTCGCTCACGTCCAGCAGGCCGTACGCGCCCTTGCACCGGGCCAGTTGGCGCTGCCGACCCGGCTCGGTGACTGGACGGTGCGCGAGCTGGTGGCGCATCTGTCCATGGCCGTGGGGAGCGTGGCGCGCAGTCTTGAGCGGCCGGTGCCGGCCCGGGCGGCGGCCACCCTGCTGGAGTGGCCATCGGCGGCCGCGCCGCGCGCCTCCGACGTCGACGCGCGCACCCGCGCCCTGGCCGACGCGCACGACCCCGTGGAGCTGCTGGAACGCACCGCCGCGGAGTTCGCCGAGGTCGTCGAGCCGGAGCCGGACGACCGGCTGCTGCCGGCCCTGCCCGGCGCGATGCCGCTGGCCGACTTCCTCGTCACCCGCTGTCTCGAACTCGTCGTGCACACCGACGACCTCGCGGCGGCGACCGGCCTGGAGATCCCCTTCGACCGCCGGGCCCTGGCCGCCACCACCCGCCTGCTGGCCGACGTCCTGGCGGACCGGGCCCCCGGCGGTTCGGTGGAGGTGCGGATTCCGCCGTTCGCCGTGGTGCAGTGCGTGGCGGGCCCCAAGCACACCCGCGGCACCCCGCCGAATGTCGTCGAGACCGACCCGCTGACCTGGATCCGGCTGGCCACCGGCCGTACGGCCTGGGCCGAGGCGCTGGACGCGGCGACGGTCAGCGCCGGCGGCGAGCGGGCCGACATCGGCGGATATCTGCCCGTGCTGAGCTGACGGCGGCGGGCCCGGCACCCGCACCCGAAGCGGGCGGCGCCCCGGCGCCCGACCCGACGGCGGCCGCGGGGGCGTCGCGCATCTCACACGGAGCGGGACGAGGCCCCACCGTGCAAGATCCACACAGCCGGCGCCCCGCACCCTGCGTCCGGTGGCACACCAGGTGAGCCAAGGGATCCGAGGTGCGCCGGGGCGATGAGCCGCCCCCTGCGGGGCGTGGGCACGTCAAGCCGTGCGGCCCCTCGTTCATGCACTCATCCAGTTTTCCGGCATCCCCGGTTCGGATGAATGCGCGACCTGCCCTAGACTCGGTGCCGTGCCACGTGGTGACGGACGACTCAGCCACGACCTGCTCCCCGGCGAGAAGGGCCCCCAGGACGCTTGCGGCGTCTTCGGTGTCTGGGCTCCGGGTGAAGAGGTCGCCAAACTCACCTATTTCGGGCTGTATGCGCTGCAGCACCGTGGACAGGAGTCCGCGGGCATCGCGGTGAGCAACGGCTCCCAAATCCTCGTTTTCAAGGACATGGGCCTGGTTTCCCAGGTCTTCGACGAGACTTCGCTCGGCTCTCTCCAGGGTCATATCGCCGTGGGCCATGCCCGCTACTCCACCACCGGTGCCTCGGTGTGGGAGAACGCCCAGCCGACGTTCCGTGCGACCGCGCACGGCTCGATCGCGCTCGGCCACAACGGCAACCTGGTGAACACCGCCGAGCTGGCGGATCTGGTCGCCGCGCTGCCCCGCGAGGGCGGCCGGGCGACCCAGGTCGCGGCCACCAATGACACCGACCTGGTGACGGCGCTGCTGGCCGGCCAGGTCGACGAGGACGGCAAACCGCTGACCGTCGAGGAGGCCGCCCCGCGCGTCCTGCCGAAGGTCAAGGGCGCCTTCTCGCTCTGCTTCATGGACGAGCACACGCTCTACGCCGCCCGCGACCCGCAGGGCATCCGCCCGCTGGTCCTCGGACGCCTGGAGCGCGGCTGGGTGGTGGCCTCCGAGACCGCCGCCCTGGACATCTGCGGCGCCAGCTTCATCCGGGAGATCGAGCCCGGCGAGATGGTCGCCATCGACGAGAACGGCCTGCGCAGCAGCCGCTTCGCCGAGGCCCGCCCCAAGGGCTGTGTCTTCGAGTACGTCTACCTCGCCCGCCCGGACACCGACATCGCCGGCCGCAATGTGTACCTCTCCCGGGTGGAGATGGGCCGCAAGCTGGCCGCCGAGGCGCCGGCCGATGCCGACCTGGTGATAGCGACACCGGAGTCCGGCACCCCCGCCGCCGTCGGCTACGCCGAGGCCAGCGGCATCCCCTACGGCTCCGGCCTGGTCAAGAACTCCTACGTCGGCCGGACCTTCATCCAGCCCTCGCAGACCATCCGCCAGCTCGGTATCCGGCTCAAGCTCAACCCGCTCAAGGAAGTCATCCGCGGCAAGCGCCTGGTGGTCGTCGACGACTCGATCGTCCGCGGTAACACCCAGCGCGCCCTGGTCCGGATGCTGCGCGAGGCCGGCGCGCTGGAGATCCACATCCGGATCTCCTCCCCGCCGATCAAGTGGCCGTGCTTCTTCGGCATCGACTTCGCCACCCGCGCGGAGCTGATCGCCAACGGGCTGAGCGTGGAGGAGATCGGCAAGTCGCTGGGCGCCGATTCGCTCGCGTACATCTCCATCGACGGCATGACCGAGGCGACCACGATCGCCAAGCCGAATCTGTGCCGCGCCTGCTTCGACGGCGAGTACCCGATGGAGCTGCCCGACCCGGGGCTGCTGGGCAAGCACCTCCTGGAGTCGGAGACCGCGAGCCCGGCCACGTCCGACGTGGACGGCGTCCAGTCGCTCACCGCCGGGGTCGGCGGGGCCGACGCGCTGCGTCGCCCGTAGAGCTCGTACCCACACGACACGAAAGTTCTCCGTCATGTCAGAGACCACTGGTGCCAGCTACGCGAGCGCGGGCGTCGACATCGAAGCCGGCGACCGCGCCGTGGACCTGATGAAGGAGTGGGTGAAGAAGGCCACCCGCCCCGAGGTCGTCGGCGGGCTCGGCGGCTTCGCCGGCCTCTTCGACGCCTCCGCCCTCAAGCGGTACGAGCGTCCGCTGCTCGCCTCCGCGACCGACGGCGTCGGCACGAAGGTCGACATCGCCCGCAAGATGGGCGTCTACGACAGCATCGGTCACGACCTCGTCGGCATGGTCGTCGACGACCTGGTCGTCTGCGGCGCCGAGCCGCTGTTCATGACCGACTACATCTGCGTCGGCAAGGTCTACCCCGAGCGGGTCGCCGCGATCGTCAAGGGCATCGCCGAGGGCTGTGTGCTGGCCGGCTGTGCGCTGGTCGGCGGCGAGACCGCGGAACACCCGGGGCTGCTGGGCGCGGACGAGTTCGACGTCGCGGGTGCCGGCACCGGCGTCGTCGAGGCGGACCGGGTGCTGGGCGCGGATCGTATCCGTACGGGCGACGCGGTGATCGCCATGGCCTCCTCCGGGCTTCACTCGAACGGGTACTCGCTGGTCCGCCATGTGCTGTTCGACCGTGCGGGAATGGCCCTGGACCGGGAGATCCCGGAGTTCGGCCGCACGCTCGGTGAAGAGCTCCTGGAGCCCACCAAGATCTACTCGCTGGACTGTCTGGCGCTGACCCGCACCACCGACGTGCACGCCTTCTCGCACATCACCGGCGGCGGACTGGCCAACAACCTCGCCCGGGTGATCCCGGACGGTCTGCACGCCACCGTCGACCGCGCCACCTGGACGCCGGGCCCGGTCTTCGACCTGGTCGGCTCGGCCGGCTCGGTCGAGCGCCGGGAGCTGGAGAAGACCTTGAACATGGGCGTCGGCATGATCGCCGTCGTCCCGCAGGGATCGGTGGAGGCCGCCCTGACCACGCTGGCCGACCGCGGCGTGGACGCCTGGGTCAGCGGCGAGATCACCGACCGCGGTGACCGTGCAGAGGCAGTGACCCTGACCGGTGACTACGCGAGCTGAGCGGACGGGCGCCTTCCAGGGCCCTGCACGGGTCAGGAGAGGCGCCCCCCTCCCGGGCGGGCGTCGGTGCGGCCACCGCGCCCACGGTCATCCGGGCAGCACAGAACCCGGTCCGGGCGATGCCCAGGACCGGGTCCGTGATGCTGTTATGGGTGCCGCGAGCGCGCAGAGCGTCAAGCGCGACGACGCTGCTGGGACGAGTCGCCCTCGTCCTCTTCGTCGTCATCGCTGTTGTACAGATCTGCGTACCGTGCGTACGGGTCGTCGTCCTCGTCCTCCTCGAACGGCTCTGCGTTCGGAGGCTGCTGGTTCGACGGTGATGCACCCAGCTCGTCGGCCAGTCGTGAGAGATCCGTCCCACCGCTGCTGTACTTCAGCTGGCGGGCGACCTTCGTCTGCTTGGCCTTGGCCCGGCCGCGCCCCATGGGTCGACCCCCTCAATGACGGGGCTCGATGGCCCCAGAGTCTTGACACGCGTTCATGGATCAGAGCGGGCTCTCGACAGAGAGACCGGCCCGTAGGGCTTTAACGGTACCTGCTTCCGCGGCCATACGGTACGTCGCCCGCATCACCCGCCGCTCGGCACGACCGGCAAGGTGCCCCGTCCCCGCTGGTCAACTGCGATTTTAACCTGTCCTGTACGGCGACCCGCCGACGGGTGGTGAGGGATGTCTCCCCCGGCCGCCCGTGGCGGGCCGCGCACAGCTGTTTTCCGGCCCGCAAGGCCGCATTTCCGGCCTGGGTCAGGGGCGCTTCGCCTCCGCCATGCGCTGCTCGGCCAGGCGGTCGGCGGCCGCGGCGGGTGGAATGCCGTCGGCCTTCGCGCGAGCGAATATCGCCAGTGTGGTGTCGAAGATCTTCGCCGCCTTGGTCTTGCAGCGGTCGAAGTCGAAGCCGTGCAGCTCGTCGGCCACCTGGATGACGCCGCCGGCGTTCACGACGTAGTCGGGGGCGTAGAGGATGCCGCGGTCGGACAGGTCCTTCTCGACGCCGGGGTGGGCGAGCTGGTTGTTGGCCGCGCCGCACACCACCTTCGCGGTCAGCACCGGCAGCGACCCGTCACTGAGCGCACCGCCCAGCGCACACGGCGCATAGACGTCCAGGCCCTCGGTGCGGATCAGCGCCTCGGTGTCCGCGACCGCTGTGACCTGTGGGTACTTGGCGCGCACCCGCGCCACCGAATCGGCGCGGACATCCGTGATCACGACCTCGGCGCCGTCTTCGAGGAGGTGCTCGACGAGGAGGTGGCCGACCTTGCCGACGCCCGCGATGCCCACCGTGCGGCCGCGCAGCGTCGGGTCGCCCCAGGCGTGCTGGGCCGAGGCGCGCATGCCCTGGAAGACGCCGTAGGCGGTCAGGACGGAGGAGTCGCCGGCGCCACCGTTCGCCGGGGAGCGGCCGGTGGTCCACTTGTTCGTACGGGAGACGACGTCCATATCGGCGACGTAGGTGCCGACGTCGCAGGCGGTGACGTAGCGGCCGCCGAGGGAGGCCACGAACCGGCCGTAGGCGAGCAGGAGTTCCTCGGTCTTGATCAGGTCGGGGTCACCGATGATCACGGCCTTGCCGCCGCCGTGGTCCAGCCCGGCGAGGGCGTTCTTGTAGGACATGCCGCGCGACAGGTTGAGGGCGTCCAGCACGGCCTCCTCCTCGGAGGCGTAGGCATGGAAGCGGGTGCCGCCGAGGGCGGGGCCCAGGGCGGTGCTGTGGATGGCGATCACGGCCTTGAGGCCGCTGGCGCGGTCCTGGCAGAGAACGACCTGCTCATGGCCCCCCTGCTCCGATCGGAACAGGGTGTGCAGAACGCCGCCGTCGGTGCCGGCGTGGGCCGGACGTACGTCAGTCACGGTGGTGACTCCCATAAGTCGCGAAGGGTGCCCTCCGACGGGTGGGGAGGGCCGGTTGAAAAGAGCGTAAGACCTGCGGGACCGGTTGATCGGTCGGGTGCCGAGGATCACCCTCTCCCGGGGGACGGGCATGGGACGATCTGGTCGTATCGCAGGCCGGCGGGGGCCCACGGGACCTCCCGGCGGCCGGCTTCCCCTTTGAAGGAGCGGGCGTGGCCCTGGCGTCGTCGGTGAAGGTCCCGTACATGGCGTATCTACGGGTCTACGAGCCGCTGGCTGCGTTCCCCGAGCCGGAGCGCTCCCACTGGGCGCGCTATGCCAAACGGGAGGACACCCCCACCGCCCAGGACGAGCAGCGCCGGGCGCTGGCCGATCTGCTGGCGACCCCGCCGGCGCCGGTGCCGGTCCACGAGAGCGCGGACGCCTTCATCGCCGTCGTGAACGAGGTGACGTGTGTCTGTCCGTGGCGCACCCGGCTGCGCGGCTGGCAGGCCCTGGAGGCGCTGGACGAGCTGTTGCCGGCGTCGGTGCTGGATGCGGCGCTGCCCCCGGTGGTGCGTCTGCAGGCGGCCACCGACTACGAGCGGTGGCGGGAGCGCAACCCGGACGCGAGGCCCTGGATCCGGGGAGCGGCCTGGCACGTCCCGGTCCGCTGGTTCGTGCTGTTCGACGACGGCGAGCGGGAGTACACAAAGGGTGACCAGGCGCCCGTGATGCGTTACCGGACGCCCATGGTGCAGGCGCGACGACGGGTCGCACGGGGGCTGCGTACGCTGCGCGACGCCCTGGAAGAGGGGCCGCTGATCGACGGCCTGGTAGATGTGGGGCGCTGGCTCGAGGAATTCCATCCGCGTTCGCTCGTGGAGCTGGACTACGGAGGGCTGGTGCACGCGGTGCCCGAGGAGCAGCTCGCCGAGGACCGTTCCGCCGCCGAGGTGGCGGAGGGGCTGGCGGCGCTGCGCGACGGGGACGGTGAGCGGGCCGGGGTCGCGTACGAGAAGCTTGCCCAGCGGTGGCGTGCGGTGCGGGAACGTCAGTTCTCCAGCTGAGCGCCGGCGCGGGCCGGGGATCATGGCGCGGAATGATGGCGTTCGCTTTTCGGTGGTCGCACGGTAAGGGACGTAGGTCCTGATCCGGGCGATTGCCTCAAGCGTGACCTAAAGCACTGACTTCGGGTCTTGCTCCCAAGCCATACCCTCGTGCCAAAATAGGACAAGGAGCCCGACGTGGGCTCCTTCCGTCCAACTAAGGGCGGATAGATCGGTATTGCGCTCCTTGAGGGGTCTCGTGGCGTCTGTTCACGTTGTGACTGATCGTCACGGACGAGTGACTGTCCGCTATGGCACGGTCCATCGGCTTCCGCCGAGGTTGAACACCTGAGAGGGCAATTCCATCGGTTTGGCCGACGTGGCTGGACAGATGGTGTAGTTGTAGTGCCGAGGACAAGCCGTTCGTCCTATAACCGACTCGGCCCGCGTCCGCCATTTCGGGCAACGTGGGTCAAGGTGCAGAATTTAGAGGAAAGAACCGTGATGGTTCGGTTCTCCCGAGGAGGCCGCTCATGACCGCTCGCACCCCTGACGCCGAGCCGCTGCTTACCCCTGCTGAGGTCGCCACGATGTTCCGCGTGGACCCGAAGACGGTGACCCGCTGGGCCAAGGCAGGCAAGCTCACGTCCATCCGCACGCTCGGAGGACACCGGCGTTACCGCGAGGCTGAGGTCCGCGCACTGCTCGCGGGCATTCCGCAGCAGCGCAGCGAGGCCTGAACAACCGCATAACCAGGTCGTTTTCGGGGCCCCCAACCCGAAAATGCCTGCTTTGTACCCCTAGCTCGACCTGTTTCACCTTGCTTTACACAGCTTCATATGACGCGGCGCCTGCCCCAACAGGCCCCACACCCGCCCCATCTTGGGTACGTCATCGATCGCGCTGGACTCCGCCGGGTCCAGCGCGATCTTTTTTGTGTGCGCCCGCTCCAGGGCCCTTCGGGGCGGCCGGGTCGGCACGGCGCCGACGCCACCCCGGACGCCGGTCAGGGTGCCTTCACGGGTCTTGTGGGGGCCTTTGCGCGCGGACCCTGCGGGCTCGTTACCGAGCCGTTCACAGGTAGTGCAATTGCACATATTAAATTGACCGATTGTATGGGGGGTGTAAGTTCCGCATCGCGCCAAACTAGTTCGGTGACACCCGTCACACTACGCGGCGCTTGAAGACGATACGTCCGCTGCGGTAGAGAACTTCCCCCGCCGCGCCCACCAGCCTGCCACTGTGCGGGCGAGGGGGCAGGCGTCGTTGGTCATCCATCCGCGGGACTTTCGCCCTCGGCCGCCGGCGGCTCACAGACGGCCGGCGGCGGGGTGGGGGCGGCCGCGGGCGCCGGACCCGTGGAGCGGGCCGTGTGCGGCTCCATGGCGAGCCGTAGCAGCTGATGGCAGATGGGGCAGTGCCGCATCAGGTGGCGATAGCTCGTGGCCGCCGACAGATGGGCCCGCAGCAGTGCTCTGGTCTCGTGCCGTACCGCAGTCGTCATTGCGCATACCTCCCCGGCCCCCGTGCCCTTCCACAGTGAGTACCGGTGGTGCGCGCCGCAGTCAATACGGCGGGCAGCAAACCGGCTACGCACCGCATTCGGGCAGGCGGTGGGCGTGGACGGAGGCGCGCCCCGGGGCCGGTGGCCCGCAGCGGCCCCGATACCGGCCGCAGGGGCGGGCCCTGACGGGGCGTGCGGTGACCGGCCTCCGGCGGCGGCCGCACACGGGGCGCGGGCTACCGCGGACAGCAGAACGGCCCGCATCCGAGACGAATGCGGGCCGTAAAAATGCGGTCCTGACGGGATTTGAACCCGCGGCCTCCACCTTGACAGGGTGGCGAGCACTCCAAACTGCTCCACAGGACCTTGCGTTTCGCTTTCCGCTTGCGGCGGGCTGCGGAACAAGACTGTACAGCAGGTCAGGGGGTGCGGTCGAACTCGATACCGGCGGCCCTGGTTCCTACGGCGCGGCGGCGTCCACCGCCTTCACGATCCGCTTGTCGGAGACCGGGTACGCGGTGCCCAGGGCGTGCGCGAAGTAGCTCACCCGGAGCTCCTCGATCATCCAGCGGATCTCCCGGGCCGCGGCGGGCACCGGGCGGCCCTGCGGGAACTGCTCCAGCAGCCAGGCGTATTCGTCCTGCATCTCCTTCACCTTCGCCATACGGGTGCGGTCCCGCTCGGAGTGGGTGGGCAGCTGCTGCAGCCGGCGGTCGGCGGCCACCAGATAGCGCATCAGGTCCGGCAGCCGCTTGGCGCCGTGCGCCGTGACGAAGCCCGGTTTGATCAGCGCCGCCAGCTGTTCCTTGATGTCCGTGAGCGACGGGAGCAGGGAGGGGAACGCCGTCTCCTTCAGTCGGCGCTCGCACGCCTGCCAGGCGGCCAGCACCTCCTGGACCTGCTGGATGGTCTTGAGGGTCACGTCCACCAGGTCGGCGCGGACCGCGTCGAAGAGCTTGCGGAAGGACTCCTCGTCCCACGCCGGGCCACCCCGGGCCGCGATCAGCCGGTCGGCCGCGGCGGTGACACAGTCGTCGAAGAGTGCCCCGATCGAGCCGTGCGGATTACGGGACAGCGCCAGCTTCTGCTGGTTGCTCAGCTTGCCCTGGGCGAACTTGGCCGGGGAGGACGGGATGCCCAGCAGGATGAGCCGGCGGGTGCCCGCCCACATCGCCGTGAGCTGCTCGGCCTCGGTGTCGAAGAGGCGGACCGCGACGCTGCTGCCCTCGTCGACCAGCGCCGGGTAGGCCTTCAGCGGCTGGCCCCCGCGCCGCGTTTCGAAGGTGCGCGGCAGGGTGCCGATCGTCCAGGACGTGAGCCCGGTCCGCTGCTCCGGGCCGGCCGGCGCCTGCCCGTCGCCCGCGCCGTCCTTGCGGTCCCCGGCGGGGCGCTCGGCGGCCTGCTCGAAGGCCTTGGAGATGGCCGCCCTGGTCTTCGGCTTGAGCTTCAGCCGCAGTGCCTCCAGATCCTTGTCCTCGGCGAGCTTGCGGCGGCGCTCGTCGACCACCCGGAAGGTGATCTTGAGGTGATCGGGGATCTTGCCCGGGTCGAAGTCCGCGGCGTCGACGGGTACGCCCACCATCCGCTGCAGCCCCGCGGCCAGCGAGGTCGTCAGGGCGCCCTGCAGGGGGACCGTGGAGTCCAGGAAGCGGGCCGCGAAGTTCGGGGCCGGGACGTAGTTGCGGCGGATCGGCTTGGGAAGTGACCGGATCAGCTCGGTCACCAACTGCTCGCGCAGGCCGGGGATCTGCCAGTCGAAGCCCTCGGAGGAGACCTGGTTGAGGACCTGGAGGGGGAGGTGGACGGTCACGCCGTCCGCGTCCGCGCCCGGCTCGAACTGGTAGGTGACCTTGAACTTCAGCTTTCCCTGCCGCCAGGAATCCGGATAGTCGTCCTTGGTGACGGCCTCGGCGGATTCATTGATGAGCATCGAATGCTCGAAGTTCAGCAGCTCCGGCTCTTCGCGGTGCTGCTTCTTCCACCAGGCGTCGAAATGTGCACCGGAGACCACATCGGCCGGAATGCGCTGGTCGTAGAAGTCGAAGAGCGTTTCGTCGTCCACGAGAATGTCGCGGCGCCGGGCGCGGTGCTCCAACTCCTCGACCTCGCCGAGGAGTTTGCGGTTGTCATGGAAGAACTGGTGGTGGGTGCGCCAGTCGCCCTCGACCAGGGCGTTGCGGATGAACAGATCCCGCGAGGTCTCCGGGTCGATCCGGCCGTAGGCGATCTTGCGCTGGGCGACGATCGGGACGCCGTAGAGCGTCACCCGCTCGTACGCCATCACCGCGGCCATCTTCTGTTCCCAGTGCGGCTCGCTGTACGTCCGCTTCACCAGATGCTGGGCGAGCGGCTCGATCCACTCCGGCTCGACCTTCGCGTTCACCCGCGCCCACAGGCGGGACGTCTCGACCAGCTCGGCCGACATCACCCAGCGCGGTGGCTTCTTGAAGAGCGCGGAGCCGGGGAACACCGCGAACTTGGCGCTGCGGGCGCCCAGATACTCGTTCTTGCCGGCCCCTTCTCTCCCGCCCTCCAGCCCTGCGTTCTTGAGTCCGATATGCGAGAGCAAACCGGAAAGCAGCGAGGTGTGGATATGGTCCGGCGCCGCATCCTCCTCGCTGAGGTGGATGCCCATGGTCTTGGCGACCGAACGCAGCTGGGAGTAGATGTCCTGCCACTCGCGTATCCGCAGGTAATTCAGGAATTCGCTGCGGCACATCCGGCGGAAGGCCGAGGAGGACAGCTCTTTCTGCTGCTCGCGGATATAGCGCCACAGGTTGAGGAAGGCGAGGAAGTCGGAAGTCTCGTCCTTGAAGCGGGCGTGCTGCTGGTCGGCCTGCTGCTGTTTGTCGGCGGGCCGCTCGCGCGGGTCCTGGATGGACAGCGCCGCCGCGATGACCATGACCTCTCGGACACAGCCGTTGCGGTCGGCCTCCAGCACCATCCGCGCCAGGCGCGGGTCGACCGGCAGCTGGGAGAGCTTGCGGCCGAGCGGGGTCAGCCGCTGTCCCGACCGGGGGGACTTCTGCTGGGTGTCGAGCGCCCCGAGCTCGCTCAGCAGATCGATGCCGTCCTTGATGTTGCGGCGGTCCGGCGGGTCGATGAACGGGAACTTCTCGATCTCGCCGAGGCCGGCCGCGGTCATCTGCAGGATGACGGAGGCGAGGTTCGTCCGGAGGATCTCGGCGTCCGTGAACTCGGGACGGGAGAGGAAGTCGTCCTCGGAGTAGAGGCGGATGCAGATGCCGTCGCTGGTACGGCCGCAGCGGCCCTTGCGCTGGTTGGCGCTGGCCTGCGAGACCGGCTCGATGGGCAGCCGCTGGACCTTGGTGCGGTAGCTGTAGCGGGAGATACGGGCCATGCCCGGGTCGATGACGTACCGGATGCCCGGGACGGTCAGCGAGGTCTCGGCGACGTTCGTGGCCAGCACGATCCGTCGGCCCGTGTGCCGCTGGAAGACGCGGTGCTGCTCGGCGTGCGACAGCCGCGCGTAGAGGGGGAGGACCTCGGTGAACGGCAGGGCCTTCTTGTTGAGCGCGTCCGCGGTGTCGCGGATCTCCCGCTCGCCGGAGAGGAAGACCAGGATGTCGCCGGGGCCCTCCGACTGCAGCTCGTCCACGGCGTCGCAGATCGCGGTGATCTGGTCGCGGTCCGCGTCCTGGCCGTCTTCTTCCAGCAGCGGGCGATAGCGCACCTCCACCGGATACGTCCGGCCGGAGACCTCCACGATCGGTGCGCTCGGCTTCGCCGCGTCCTCGCCCCCGGAGGAGTCCGCGGCGCCCGGGGGACCCGCCTGACCCGACGGGCCCGGAGCCCCCGGACCGTCCGTCGCGTCCACGGCGGTGAAGGCACCGAAGTGCCGCGCGAACCGCTCCGGGTCGATGGTCGCGGACGTGATCACGAGCTTCAGGTCGGGGCGGCGGGGCAGCAGCTGCGCCAGATAGCCCAGGATGAAGTCGATGTTGAGGCTGCGCTCGTGTGCCTCGTCGATGATGATCGTGTCGTACTGGCGCAGCTCGCGGTCCGTCTGGATCTCGGCGAGCAGAATGCCGTCCGTCATCAGCTTGACGAGGGTGTCGCCGCCGACCTGGTCCGTGAAGCGGACCTTCCAGCCGACCGCCTCGCCCAGCGGGGTCTTCAGCTCCTCGGCCACCCGCTCGGCGACCGTACGGGCCGCGATCCGGCGGGGCTGGGTGTGCCCGATCAGGCCCCGGATGCCGCGGCCGAGCTCCAGACAGATCTTGGGGATCTGCGTCGTCTTGCCGGAGCCGGTCTCACCGGCGACGATCACGACCTGGTGGTCGCGGATCGCGGCGAGGATCTCGTCCTTCTTCTGGCTGACCGGCAGCTCTTGCGGATAGGTGATCCCGGGCACCGCGGCCCGCCGCTGGGCGACCCGCAGCTCCGCCTCGTCGATGCCGGCGGAGATCTCGGCGAGCACGGCGGCCCGGGCCTCGGGCTTACGGATCCGGCGCGCGCCGTCGAGCCGGCGCCCCAGCCGCTGCTGGTCGCGCAGCATCAGCTCGGGCAGCCGCTCCAGCAGAGCGGTCAGGGTGGGAGCGGGGGTGCCGGGCGGGGTGGAGACAGCGCCGTCGGGCAGGGCGGAGGCAGGCTGACTGGACATACGTCCCCCAGGATCTCACCTCACGTAATCGACTGGCGAACCATTTGCCCGTACGGCCGGATCACGGGCCGCCGGGCCGCCGTATACGGGGCATCTGCCCGGGTATGCACCGTGTCGCTGCTTTAGCGTGTCCCTATGGCTGATCACCGCGGCGATTCCGGCCCGCCCGCCGGACCCGCACCGCACGGCGGACCCGCACTGCCCGGCGCACACGGCAGGCCGCGGACCGGCGCGGGGAAGTGGGCGGCCTTCAAGAAGTCGCCCTACTTCCCCGCGGTCGTGCTGATCTTCATCGTCGCCGCGGCGGCCGGTCTGTTCGCCGGTTCGTACACGTACGCCATGGCCAATCCGACCCCGCGGTCCATCCCCACCGCCGTGGTCGGCTCTCCCGACACCCCACCGGTGAAGGCCTTCACCCAGGGGATGGAGAAGGCACTGAACGCTTCGCTCCGGCTGACCGGATACCCCACGTACGGCCGGGCCCGGCGGGCCGTCGACGAGCAGGAGGAGTTCGCGATCCTGCGTGCCCGCGGCAGGGGCGTGGAGCTGGATGTCTCCGGTGCTTCGGGGGCCACGGTGGCGCAGCTGCTGACCCAGTCGGGCGCGAAGGTCGGCAAAGCGATCGGCGTGGACGTCCGGATCCGGGACATCAAGCCGCTGCAGAAGGGCGATCCGCGCGGTCTGGCGCTGTTCTACATCTCGCTGGCCGCGGTGATCATCGGCTTCGTCGGCGCGATCCAGCTCAGCGTGCACGCCCGCGGCCTGGAGCCGGCCGAGCGGATCGCCTGCACCGCGGTCTATGCGCTGCTGGGGGGCTTTTGCATCGCGGCGGTGGTCGACTGGTGGCTGACTGCGCTGCGGCTGCCGTTCGTGGAGTCCTGGCTGATCCTGGCGCTGACGATGTTCACGTCCGGCATGGTCTTCACGATGTTCAACGCCCTCATGGGGCGCTGGGCGATGATCCCCACCTGGGGACTGATGGTGCTGCTGGGCAACCCCTCCTCGGGCGGTGCGGTCTCCTGGCCGCTGCTGCCGTCCGCCCTCGGTCTCGTCGGCCGCTGGCTGCCGCCGGGCGGCTCGGTCAACGCCCAGCACACCGCCGTCTACTTCGGCGGCCACCAGCACGCCTTCCCCTTCCTGGTGCTGGCCGGCTGGTCGGTGCTCTCGTGCACGGTCTTCTGGATCTGGCGGCACCGCCACCCGGGTGGCCGCGAGGAGACCGTGGCGCCGGCCGCGGATGCGTGAGGCGGCGGGGGCGCCCGGCGGAAAAGGGGATTACGCGGTATGCGCGCATCCGCGAGGATGACGGCATGGACAAGGGATTACGCAATGCGGCGGGTATCGCCATGATGGCCGCCGGTTTCGCGCTCGCCAGCTGGCTGGTCTTCGGCGCGCCGCAATCCGGGCAGGACGACGGGTGGCGACTGGTGCGGATGGCGCTGGGCATGACGGCGATGGGGACGATCAGCGGCGGCGCCCGGCTGATCTTCTGGGGGCCGAAGGGCGAGCGCGACGGCTTCGCCGGGGAATCGGTCACCGACAGGGCCTAAGAGCTGTCACCGACCGGACATGAAGAAGGCCCCGGTTCCAGGAACCGGGGCCTTCTCCCAATGGGTGTGGCTGGGGCCGGGGTCGAACCGGCGACCTATCGCTTTTCAGGCGATCGCTCGTACCAACTGAGCTACCCAGCCGCAGCGGTCCTGACGGGATTTGAACCCGCGGCCTCCACCTTGACAGGGTGGCGAGCACTCCAAACTGCTCCACAGGACCTTGCATTGTGCGAAAGCGGCGTGAACCAGTCTCGCACACGGTGATGCGTGCCCCCAACGGGATTCGAACCCGTGCTACCGCCTTGAAAGGGCGGCGTCCTGGGCCACTAGACGATGAGGGCTGGTGGCCACCTTGGCGTCGTTACCGGCGCCGTCGGGGACGTGAGAAGCATATGGGATGGGAGGACCGTTCGCCAAAACGGTTTACCGGGGGCCGCCGGAAGGGCTCCCGGCCGGGCGCGGAAGCGGGCCGGACGGCAAGCCGGACGAGGGTCGGGACGAGGGTCGGGACGAGGGGCCGGACGAGTGAGGGGAGCCGGACGGCGAGGGTGTGGCGCCGGGTTGGTTCTCGCGGGGGAGGTGGCGGCTGACCTCGGCCCGCGACAGGCCCAGTCCACCGAGGGTGATCTCGTCCCACGCCTGCAGCCGTTTCGTCGTCCGGTCCAGATAGAGCACCGACGCCTCGACCGGCGCGGGCTTCTTGTTCTGCACCGCGCGCAGCCCGCCGCCGCCCGTGGAGCCCTCGACCATCAGCCGGGTGCCCTGGGGGAGCGTGGTGTTCTCGCGGTGGTGGAGGTGGCCGGCCAGCGCCAGCGGGGCCAGACCGTCCGCCTCGGTCACGGCGGTGGGGTTGTGGGCCAGCGCGATGTCGACGGGGGTGCCGGCCAGCCGCTGGGTGCGCAGCGAGTCGGCGAGCCGGCCGCCTGCGGTGCGCTCGGCGGGTTCGCCGGCCGCCACCACGGAGCGGTCCGGGGTGAACTGCGGGTCACCGATGCCCGCGAGACGCACGCCGGCGATCCGGGTGGCCTTGCCGTGGTCGAGGACGGTGACGTGGGTGCGGCCGGTCAGGTACTTCTGCGTGCTGCGCGAGTCGTGGTTGCCGCGCACCCAGACGTACGGGGCGCCGAGGGTGGAGACCGGGTCCAGGAAGTGGTTCTCGGCGGCCGAGCCGTGGTCCATGGTGTCGCCGGTGTCGATGATCACGCTGATCCGGTACTGCTTCACCAGGGAGGCGATGATCCGCCAGCTGCCGGGGTTGAGGTGGATGTCGGAGACGTGCAGCACCCGGATGGTGGTGGGGTCCGGCTGGTAGAGCGGCAGCGTCGAGGTGGCGTCGTAGAGCTTGGTCACATTGGTGACCAGGCGCGCCAACTCCTTTTGGTAGACGTTGAATTCGCTGACGATGTTGCGGGCGTTGCCGACCACGGACGGGGCCGAGGAGAGCAGTCCGGAGAACTTCGGCTCCAGTACGGACCGGGGGTTCCAGGTGGCGTACGCGGTGCCGGCGGAGGCGGCGAGCAGGGCGAGCGCCAGCCCCCCGGCGGCCAGCGCGCGGCGCGGGCGGCGGTGGACGGCCAGGCTCAGCGCGGTCGCGCCGGACGCCACGGCGATACCGGAGTGCAGCGCCAGTCCCAGGGCGCCGCGGGTGACGTCACGGGTGACCTCGTCCTGCAGGCCGGCGAACCGTTCGGGGTGGTCGACGAGCGCCTGGGAGCGGACCGGGTCCAGACGGTCGACATCGACATCGAGCCGTACGGGTGCGTAGTGGCTGCTCAGTTCCAGGTCGCCGAGGGGCGGGACATTGATCCGGGTGCCACCGGTCAGCGAGGGGCGCAGCGCCATGCTGGTGTCCATCGGGCCGACGGGGGCGTGGACGCCGCCGATCAGGACCAGCCCCAGCCAGGCACCGAGGACGGCCACGGATATCAGGCCGAGGGCGGAGCGCAGGGGGCGCCGCGGGGCGGCGCCGGGCAGGGTGGCGGATGCCGGGTGGGCTAAGGAGCGCAACGGGTTGTCGCGGGTGGCAGCCGGGGCCGTACGGCGGGAGCGGTAGGCGCGGCGGACGGCTGCGGGCAGTGCGGGTACGCCGTGGAGCCAGGGGAACAGCAGCCGGTGCGGCGGGGTGCGCGGGGTGTCGGGGTGCGGTGTCCGGGAGCGCGCGGCGCGGGCCATTGGTCCCGTATGCCCGGCCGGCGGCACCGCCATGCGGTGAGCGGTGGCTTCCGGTTGGGGTGCGGAGCGGCGGGCGGGACGCGACGATCGGTGGTGGGTCCGGGTGGCGGAGAATGGTGGTGTGCTGGAAATGACGCGCGAGGAGTTCGAGGAACTGGTCGCCGAGGCGCTGGACCGGATTCCGCCGGAGCTGACCCGGCTGATGGACAACGTGGCCGTCTTCGTCGAGGACGAGCCCCCGGCCGGCGATCCCGAGTTGCTCGGACTGTACGAGGGAACGCCGCTGACCGACCGCGGGGAGTGGTACGCGGGTGTGCTGCCCGACCGGATCACCGTCTACCGGGGGCCGACGCTGCGGATGTGCGACACGCGCGAGGACGTGGTCGCGGAGACCGAAGTGACGGTCGTTCATGAGATCGCGCACCACTTCGGGATCGACGACGAGCGGCTGCACGCGCTCGGCTATGGCTAGTGCGGCTGGTGCGGTTGGTACGGCTGGGGAGGAGCCCCCTGGGGAGCGTCGCCGGGCGGGAGGCTGACGACCGCCGCTGGACCGGTCTGCGACGGTCGGCGTCCAGCCGGCGTCTCATCGGCCGGGTCTGCGGGGACCGGCCGTGTGGGCGGTACGAGTCCGGGCCCGGCCGGACGGCACGACCGCACGACCGGCTCGACCGCCACGACCGGCGCGACCCGGTCGACCGGCGCGATCGGCGGGATCGGCCGGGCCGGGTGCGTGTCCTCGGGTGGGGAGCGGGAGTTGGGCAGGGCGTCCGTGCCGCTGTCCCTGCGCTCCGGATCCGGAGGTCCCGCCGTGCGCCCGAGCCCCTACCACTCGCCCCTGACGCCGACACCGTCCCCGTCGCCGTCCGTCACCCCTGCCCCCTCGTCGCGCCCGCCGGCGCGCCGTAGGCACTCCCGGGCCGTCGCCGCGGCCGTGGCCGTCTCCGCGCTGGCCGCGTCGCTGGCCGGCTGTATGAGCGTGAGCGATCCGGAAAAGCCGAGACCGTCCGGCAGCACCGCGCGGCATGACGGGGAAGGCGGGGTGCCCGGCCCCGGCGGGGTGACCGTGGACGGCCGTGGCGGCGGGCCGCGGCGGATGGGCCATCACGGCGCCGGGCGCCCGGCCGGCGGCGACGACAAGGCGAAGAAGAAGTCGGGGAGTGCGAAACCGACGCCGTCCGGGCCCGGTGAGCCGTCCCGGCCCGTGGAGCCGTCGGGTCCCGAGCCGGGGGCGGGCGGTGTCCACGGCGGCTCCGACGGTCACGGCGGGCGCCCCGGACACCCGAAGCCCTCGCCGTCCCGCCCCGACCGCCCCACCCCGCCGGCCTCGCCCCCGCCCGGTACGCCCACCGCGCAGCCGACCCCGCCGCCCAGCAGCGCTCCGCCGCCGCCGAGTTCCCAGGCGTCCGGACCGTCTCCCGTCTCGCCGCTGTCGCCGTCCCAGTCGCAGTCGGATCCGTACGAGGAAGAGGCATAGGAGCGAAAGGGGAGTGGAGGTGTGGAAGGCACGGAAGGCGCGGAAGGTGCGGAATGGGGTATTGCGGGCGGGGGGTGAGGGGTGCCGGCCGGGGTGCGTGGCCTTGTGTGGGCGGGGGTGTCAGGGGGGTGGACGGCAGGGGCCGGAAGGTCATTTGCCATCCGGGGGGCGGAGTGCGTATGGTGGTAGATCGTTTGATCCCATTTGCCCGGCGCCAGAACAGAAGCGCGCCGCGTGGCGCGTTCTCTCCCTTGCCGTGGCTGACCGCATAGAGGCGGTCGTGTGAAACACACGGAGTTTGGGCGCGTGCCGAGACTCCGGAAGGTTTCGCATTTCGCATGTCCATTTCCACTGAGCAGTCCGTCATGCCCGCAATCGACGAGCAGACGGTTCCCGAGGTGACGGCGGCCGACGAGGCGCCCGAGACCGACGCGGCCGAAGCCGCCACCGACACCGTCACCTTCGCCGACCTCGGACTGCCCGAGGGCGTCGTCCGCAAGCTCGCGCAGAACGGCGTCACCACCCCCTTCCCGATCCAGGCCGCGACCATCCCGGACGCGCTGGCCGGCAAGGACATCCTCGGCCGCGGCCGCACCGGCTCCGGCAAGACGCTCTCCTTCGGTCTGCCGACCCTGGCCCAGCTCACCGGCGGCAGCACCGAGAAGAAGAAGCCCCGCGCGATCATCCTCACCCCGACCCGTGAGCTCGCGATGCAGGTCGCGGACGCCCTCCAGCCCTACGGCGACGTGCTGGGCCTGAAGATGAAGGTCGTCTGCGGCGGTACGTCCATGGGCAACCAGATCTACGCCCTGGAGCGCGGCGTCGACGTCCTCGTCGCCACCCCGGGCCGGCTGCGCGACATCATCAACCGTGGCGCCTGCTCCCTGGAGAACGTCCAGGTCGCGGTCCTCGACGAGGCCGACCAGATGTCCGACCTGGGCTTCCTGCCCGAGGTCACCGAGCTGCTCGACCAGATCCCCGGCGGCGGCCAGCGGATGCTCTTCTCCGCCACCATGGAGAACGAGATCGGCACCCTGGTCAAGCGCTACCTGACCAACCCGGTCACCCACGAGGTCGACAGCGCCCAGGGCAACGTCACGACCATGACCCACCACGTCCTCGTCGTGAAGCCGAAGGACAAGGCGCCGGTCACCGCCGCCATCGCCGCCCGCAAGGGCCGCACCATCATCTTCGTCCGTACGCAGCTGGGTGCGGACCGCATCGCCGAGCAGCTCGTCGAGTCCGGCGTGAAGGCCGACGCGCTGCACGGCGGTATGACGCAGGGCGCGCGGACCCGGGTGCTCGCGGACTTCAAGGACGGCTACGTCAACGCGCTGGTCGCCACCGACGTCGCCGCCCGCGGTATCCACGTCGACGGCATCGACCTGGTCCTGAACGTCGACCCCGCCGGTGACCACAAGGACTACCTGCACCGCTCGGGCCGTACCGCCCGCGCCGGCCAGTCCGGCACCGTCGTCTCGCTGTCGCTGCCGCACCAGCGCCGCCAGATCTTCCGCCTGATGGAGGACGCGGGCGTGGACGCCTCGCGCCACATCGTCGGCGGCTCCGGTGCCTTCGACGAGGACGTCGCCCGCATCACCGGTGCGCGCTCGCTCACCGAGGTCCAGGCCGACGGTGCGAACAACTCCGCCAAGCAGGCCGAGCGCGAGGTGGCCGAGGTCACCCGCGAGCTGGAGCGTCTGCAGCGCCGCGCCTCCGAGCTGCGCGAGGAGGCCGACCGGCTGACCGCCCGCGCCGCCCGTGAGCGGGGCGAGGACCCGGCCGAGGCGCTTGCCGCCGCAGCCGTCACCGCCGAGGCCGAGGCCGCCGCCGAGGCCGCCGTACCGGCCCAGGCCGGAGCGTCGGACGAGCGCCGCGACGACCGGGGCAACTTCGAGCGCCGCGACCGTCGTGACGACCGCTCGGGTGGCCGTTCTTTCGACCGTGACCGTCGCGATGACCGTTCCGGTGGTGGTTTCAACCGCGACCGTCGTGACGACCGTTCCGGTGGCCGTTCCTTCGACCGTCGTGACGACCGCTCGGGTGGCCGTTCTTTCGACCGTGACCGTCGCGATGACCGCTCGGGTGGTGGTTTCAACCGCGACCGTCGCGATGACCGTTCCGGTGGCCGTTCTTTCGACCGTGACCGTCGCGATGACCGCTCGGGTGGTGGTTTCAACCGCGACCGTCGTGACGACCGTTCCGGTGGCCGTTCCTTCGACCGTCGTGACGACCGCTCCGGCGGTGGCTTCAACCGCGACCGCGGCGACCGTCCGAGCCGCCCGTTCAACCGTGACGACCGTTCCGGTGGCCGTCCGTCCTCCGGCGGCTACCGCTCCGGTGGCGGCGACCGTCCGTTCAACCGTGACGACCGTTCCGGTGGCCGTCCGGCCTCCGGTGGCCACCGCTCCGGTGGCGGCGACCGTCCGTACGGCCGCCGTGACGACCACCGTGGCGCCACGACCGGCTCCGGCGGCCGCCGTGACGACAAGCCGCGCTGGAAGCGCAACGGCTGATCACACACGTTGATCACACGCGTTGATCGCACACGCTGATCCGCAGGGCCCGTACGGACTCAAGTCCCGTACGGGCCCTGTGCGTTGAGGGGTGGACAGGGGCCCGGTCCGGTTCGCCGACGGGCTCCGTGGCACCCTTCCGGGCAGCCCGATCCCTAATGCCTTCGGGCTGCGGCACATCCTCGGGCTATGCTGCTCGGTGCGGGCCATTAGCTCAATTGGCAGAGCAGTGGACTTTTAATCCATTGGTTCAGGGTTCGAGCCCCTGATGGCCCACCAGAAGAGGACGGCAGAGCCGTCCGGCCTGCTGAGGAGCGCCCCGAGGCCCGGACCCCATGCGGTCCGGGCCTTTCGTGTGGGCGGGGCGCCGCGGGCGCTCAGCCGAGGGCGCACAAGTGGCCCCGAAGGGAGCGGTCTTGTGCGGGGGCCGGCGGCGCCGTGACCCGTCCGGCCCCCGACGATTCGCCGCCCGGCGCCGTAGCGGAAACGCTGGGGACGTCGACGCGGCCGCCACCACGGTGCTCGTACGGACGGGCGGGAGTGGGAAGAGGCCGGTGCGGATGCTCCAAGACGAAGCGCCCCCCAAGGACGACGGGGGACGGCAGGTGCGCCGTGGCCGGCGGCCGAAGCTGTCCGGCCGCCACCTGGTGCGCCGGCTTCCCGCCCTTCTGATCGCCGGCGGCCTCGCCGTCGGCATCGCCACGCCGGCCGGCTACACCGCCGCCCCCTTCTTCTGCGCCGCCCCGCTGATCGCCGCGTCGCTCTCCTCCCTGCGCAGCACCGCGCTCACGGCCCTGGCCGCCGTGCTCGGCGAGATCTGGGCCGTCACCTACCGCGGCGCCCTTGAGGACTACCAGGAGTCCGCGGCGGAGAGCGCCATGGTCTTCGTGGTCGCCCTGCTGGCCCTCGGCCTCAACCGGTTCGCCCGGAGGAGCGATGCCCATCTGGCGTCCGTACGGGACATCTCGGAGGCCGCCCAGCGCGCCGTACTGCCGACGCCACCCGAACAGCTCGCCGGCCTCGCCGTCGCCGCCCGCTACGTCGGTGCGCGGGCGGATGCCCGGATCGGCGGCGACCTCTATGCGGTGCAGGACACCCCGCACGGCGTACGGCTGATCGTCGGCGACGTACGGGGCAAGGGGCTGGAGGCGGTGGAGGCCGCGGTGATCGTCGTCGGTGCCTTCCGCGAGGCGGCGGAGCAGGAGACGACGTTGGAGGCGGTGGCGGGCCGGCTGGAGCGGGCGCTGCAACGCGAGGGCGGACGGCGCGCGGGGCTCGACCAGTTCGAGGGGTTCACCACCGCCGTCCTCGCCGAAATCCCCGCCAACGGGCAGTCCGTGCTGCGCGTGCTCAACCGCGGCCATCCGTCCCCGCTGCTGCTCACCCTGGACGGCGGGCTGCGTGAGCTGGTGCCCGCGGTGCCGGCGCTGCCGCTGGGCATGAGCGAGGTGGCGAGCTGGCCGGACCGGTCGGACGAGACGTTCTTCCCGGCCGGCGCCCTGCTGCTGTTCTTCACCGACGGGGTGACCGAGGCCAGGGACCTGCTGGGCCGCTTCTACCAACCGGCGAGCAGACTGCGCGGCCGGCGCTTCCCGGGGCCGGACGCCCTCCTGGACACCCTCGTCGAGGATGTCGCGCGGCATACGGGCGGCGCACCGGCCGACGATATGGCCCTGTTGGCGGTGCAGCGGCCGATGAGGGCGTAGGGGGCGCAGGGGGCGTAGGCCTCTGGCACGTCCTCCTCGATCACGGGGGCGGCGCTCAGGCCCCTGGCACGGCTCGTCATGCCCTCTCCGGCAGCACGTCCTCCGCCCCCGGGAGCCGGTGCAGGCTTTCGCCGCGCGGACCGGTGAGCGCGACCGGACGCTCGTCCAGGGCAAGGGTCAGCAGCGCGTCATCCGGGCGCGGCGAACGGTGCGCCGGCGCGGAGATCCAGGGCAGGACGGAGTGGTGCTCGTGGGAGATCCAGTGTCCGCCGCCGGGCCGTCCGCGCAGCAGCGACCGTACGAGATGCGCGAACTCCTCGCGGCGGGCGGGCGCGAGGCAGGCCAGCGCGGCGCTGTGAAAGATGACCAGCGTCGCCTCGGGTGGTGCCTCGGCGGCGAGCGCGGGCAGCTCGTGGAGCAGATCGCCGCGCACGAGTCGTGGCCGCGGCGCCGGCCGCACCGCCTCGACGGCCGCGGACAGCCGCGCCGCCCGCTCCTCGTCGCCCGGCCAAACGAGCGCCTGCAGCCAGCGCAGATCGTCCGGTTCGTCGGCCGGGTCGAGCGGATCGAGGCCGATACCGGCCCGCCAGGCGATCCGCGGCATCCGGTCCCGGCCGGGCAGCTCGTCGGCCGTCCACTCCGTACGGCACTCCAGCACCAGCGGACTCTCCGGCGCCCCTGCCTCTGCCTCGGTGAGAAGGGTGCCGCCTCGGAGGGGGCCGCCCGCGCACTCTCCCCCGTCGTCCTCGTACCGGTGCAGGTAGCGGTAGCGGTAGCGGTCGGGATGCAGACACAGGCCCGCCGACGTGCCGACCTCCAGCAGTGCCAGCGGCTGCGGCAGGCGGGCGAGCAGCGGCAGCAGCGTCGCGCAGTGGGCCGGCTCATCGGTCCGCGACGAGCGCTGCATGATCACCGCACGCACCTCGTCCCAGTGCCGTACCGTCCACTCGCGCCAGCGGCCGTACGCCATGTCGCCGCGCGGTCCCAGCTCGGCGTGCGGGCCGTCGAGATAGCGGACGGCGGCGAGCAGAAGGTCCGGCTGCTGAGCGCCGCCGGCCGGCAGCGACCCCGACAGCAGATCGCAGAACTCCGGGTCCTGGCTGATTCGCGCGCTCAGCTCTTCATGCGCCGCGGACCGCCCCCGCGCTTGACGCCAGGAGAACTCCCGGTACCGCTCCGCCAACCCCCAGGTGCCGACAACGGCGCGCTCGACGTGACGGGTGTTCCCGGTGTTCCCGACGTTGACGGCCATGATCCGACGTTACTGCTCTCACGTTCCGTGACCGAGGGGCACCCCTCCGCATAACGACTGGTGCACAATCGCCGCGAGATCGTTTAGGAGTGGACGGTCAACTCGCCCGGTTTGTGGCCGTACTGGACGAAAAAGTCCACGCCAAAGCTCTTGCGAAGCCGCTACGAAATCCCGGGAAGGCTTGGAATTCGACTGCGATCTCTATTACTGTCCGATAACGCAGCGCGGTCGTCCCAGCCGTCGCAAGAGGCGGCACCGCGCGCCGACGCCGAATCCCGCACGCGCTTTTCACGCACCTCCAGCACCTCGAACTGCACCAAGGGAACCGGGGAACCACTTCCTTGGGGTGAATCGGACGCTCTCCGCCAGCGGGCGCCCGTAGGAGACCTTCCTGCTCCGAACCCGTCAGCTAACCCGGTAGGCGAGAAGGAAGGAAAGGAGAGCGCCCCCGTGGCGTCCAACAGGCCTGCCCCCGAGGGTCCGTCCGCCTACGACCTCGATGACCGAGGTGCCTTCCCGGGCCCCGGTGATGCGGACAACATCAACGACGGACCGTGGGAGGAATGGAATCCCACCGAGGATTCCGTCCGCTCGGTCCGCGGCAAGCACCGGGTGGCCAAGCAGCGTGGCGGCGGACTCGCCCGCGGTGGCACGGTCCTGGGCGTCGGCGTCATCGCGGCGGTCGGTGCCGGCGGCATGGCCACGGCCGAGGGCCGCCCCCCGGTGGCGATCTCGATGCCCGACGTCGGCGGAATGGCCGACGACCTCGCCGACAAGCTGCCGGACGCCAAGTCGCTTCCCGGCGTCGGTGATCTCATATCGGACGAGGGCACGGACTCGGACGAGGGCACGGACTCGGGCGCGGCTTCGGATGCGGGCACGGCTTCGGCCTCGGACTCGGGCGTGGGCACGGCCTCGGACTCGGGTGCGGGCACGGCCTCGGACTCGGGTGCGGACGCCGGCGAGGCACTGCGCAGCCGCATCCTCCAGCAGGCCGACGCGCAGCAGGGCGCCGCCGACCAGGAGGCCCGCGAGGCCGCCGAACACACCGCCTTCCAGACGGCCGCGAAGGCAGCCGACGCCCACCAGAAGTCGGCCGAAAAGGCCGCAGCAGCCAAGAAGGCGGCGGAGTTGGAGGCCAAGCGCGAGGCCGAAGCAGCGGCCCGTCAGAAGGCGGAGGCCGCCCGCCTCGCCAAGCTGGCGAAGAACTTCATCGCTCCCGTCTCCTCGTTCACCCTCACCGCGAGTTTCGGCCAGGCCGGCGACCGCTGGGCGGCGGACCACACCGGACAGGACTTCGCCGCGCCGACCGGCACCCCCGTCAAGGCCGTGCACTCCGGCACCATCACCCAGGCCGGCTGGGCCGGCTCGTACGGCTACCGCATCGTCCTCACCCTCGACGACGGCACCGAACTCTGGTTCTGCCATCTGTCCTCGATGGTGAAGACCTCCGGCAAGGTCAACACAGGCGATGTCATCGGCCGCGTCGGCGCCACCGGCAATGTCACCGGCCCGCACCTCCACCTGGAGGTGCGCCCCGACGGCGGCGATCCGATAGACCCCATGCCGTGGCTGCGCGATCACGGCATCAAGGTGTGACGCATGGTCTTCAGCTTGTGACGCGCGGCCTTGACGCGCGAGGCACGGCCGGCGGCCTCAATGGGCGTATGTAGGACGGAAGTTGGCTTCCGAGGGGTGTCCGGGGGCGTCGCGGGGCGCCGGGAGCGTCGGGGGGAGCGGAAGGAATAACTCCGCTCCCCTCGACGTTGCCACCACACATGACTGCGACACACACCCCCCGAAATCGTCAGTCCCTCGGCTCGCTCTCCGTCTCCCCGCTGTCGCTTGGCGGCAACGTCTTCGGCTGGACGGCCGACGAGAGCGAATCCTTCGCCGTGCTCGATGCCTACGTCGCGGGTGGCGGCAACTTCATCGACACCGCCGACGTCTACTCGGCCTGGGTCCCCGGCAACAAGGGCGGCGAATCCGAGACCGTCCTCGGCAACTGGCTGGCCTCCCGCGGCAACCGCTCCGATGTCGTCATCGCCACCAAGGTCGGTGCCCACCCGGACTTCAAGGGTCTGTCCGCCGCCACCATCAAGTCCGCGGTCGATCTCTCCCTCTCCCGTCTGCGCACCGACTACATCGACCTCTACTACACCCACTACGACGACGAATCGGTCGAGGTCGGGGAATTCCTCACCGCCCTCGACGACCTCGTCCGGGCCGGCAAGGTCCGCGAGATCGCCGCGTCCAACATCTCGGCGAAGCGCCTGGAGGAGTCCCTCGCCTTCTCCGCCCGTGAGGGCCTGGCCCGCTACGTCGCCCTCCAGCCGCACTACAACTTGGTCTCCCGGGACACCTACGAGGGCGAACTCGCCGACACAGCCGCCCGCCACGGCCTGGCCGCGGTCCCGTATTACGCCCTCGCCTCCGGCTTCCTGACCGGCAAGTACCGCCCGGGAACCACCGTCGACAGCGCCCGCTCCGGCGGCGCGCTCAAGTATGCGGACACCGACCGCGGGCAGCGCGTCCTCCAGGCCCTCGACACCGTCGCCGCGGCCCACGAAGCCGAGCAGGCCACCGTCGCCCTCGCCTGGCTCGCCGCCCAGCCCACCGTCGCGGCTCCCATCGCCAGCGCCCGGACGGTGGAGCAGCTGCCGGCGTTGCTGGCGGTGGGGGATCTGACGCTTACGGAGGCGGAACTGGCGCTTTTGAACGAGGCGTCTGCCTGAACGAGGCGCCTGAACGGAGGCGTCTGCCTGATCCACGAGAGACGGGGAGGGGGCGGGCCACCCAGGCACCGCCCCCTCCCCGCGCTCCGCTCCCGCTCTACTTCCGGCGATCGACCGCCACCCACGACGCGAGCGCCACCCCGCCCGCCACCGCAAACACCGAAGGCCAGGCCCCGATCTTCTTGGCCAACGGATGCGACCCGGCAAACGCCGCCACGTACGCCCCGCTCAGCGCCGCCGCCGTCGCGGTCCCCGCCTTCTGCTGCCACCCCTTGGCCGCCACGACCCCGGCCGCAGCAAGCGCCACCCCGCCGACCGGCCGCTTCTTGGTCCAGCGGGCGGTGGCGTAGCCGCCCACCAGGCCGGTTGCTGCGATCACACTCGTCGGTACGCCGGCCATCACGGAGACCTCCACATCAGGGGACAACTGTGACGACCTTACGTGGGGAGTCCATGGGGCTCGGGGAGTCCATGGGACTCGGACGTTGCTCTGTGTGATGCACCGCGCTAGGCGCGGACGTTCCCGTCCGGGTGCTGAACGCTGGCGACGAAGTCCTGCCATGCCCCGCAGGTGAAGTGGAGTATCTGGCCGCCGGGAACCTTCGCCCCCTCTCCGGAAAATTGATGGCAGGGAGGGGGCGCGGAAGGCTATTCTGTCGCGCCGTTTATGTGTTCGTGGTGCTCTCGGTGATACGCGAGGTATTTGGCATTTATGACATGTCCGGGGATCTCGCGTAGTTGGTAGGTTCGAGGTTCGGAGCCTCGTTGCGTAACGGACCGGTCATCGTTAATGATCAGCATTCCGAAGTCGAAGGCCGTGTGGTGGTTTGGGCACAGGCACAGAACATTATCGATCTCATCGGGACCCTCGTGCGGGTGACCGAGTGGCTTAATGTGTGCAGCTTCAGCGTAGGCGCCCGTAGGGGTTTCAATGCGCAGTCCGCATACTTGGCAAGCGTATGCGTGGATCTTCTTTACGTAGTCGGCTACCTTGGTGCTTCGGATGATGCGCTGCGTGGAGGTTTCCTTGCGGCCGGGGATGGCATTGCCAGCCGGGAAGGAACGCGTGATGTTCGTGGCGGCCTGTTTGTCGACGGAGCCGATCGCGCGGAGTCGATAGCGCCAGACGAGGAAGTTCGATTCGCCGCGTTGGGACCAGCACTCCTCCACTCGGTAGAGGCCGTCGTACCGGAGTCCAACCGCCGGTGAGTGTCGAAGGTCACCTCCCGCGCCGCGAATCACGCGCACAGGTGCCCCAGTGGAGTAGCTGGTGACCAACGCTGCATTGCCTAGGGTCAGTTCCTGATCTTTGCATTGCTTTTTCGTTTTCTCGTCCCGCCCTCCTTGCCCGGTATAAATTATTTCGTCGCCATAGTCTTCATCGTCTTCGTAGCCTCCGGATACGACGATGGACTCGGCGCCGCTGGCTCGCGTTCCGCAGATTCCGGCCATGGTGGGTCGGTGGACCCTTGCTCGTGCCAGGGTCCGTCGCCTCTTGAAGGTATCCCCGACGCGTACGTGGGGAGGGGCGCCGAATCCGTCAAATTCCTCTGCAGGGAGCCCTGCTTCCAGAAGCAGCAGATCAAGGCGATGGTCCTGGAAGTATTGTTCGTGTAGCAGCTTTACTGCATCCCGGCACAGATCCCTATCTGAGGCGAGCTGTTCGTGCAGCGAGGTCTCCAGCCCGCCCTCGGGTGTTTGCTCGGTAAGCCATGTAACTGCGCCAGGATCCCCGGAGTCTGGCGCCTCGTCACTCGTGCCGAGAATCTCCCAGAAGGGGAATTGGCGCAACTCTAGAAAAGTGCTCTCGGGTGTCGGGTGTGCATCTATGGTGTCGTATTCGGTAAGCATGGCCCGAAGGTCTGTCTTTGCCTTGTTCCATGAGGTGAGGCGGTCTGCACCTTCGGCCGCACGGCTGATCGCCCAGAGGAGTGCGATGGGCTGATCCCTCGATGGTTCACCTGACGGGCGATGAAGAGGCAGGGAGGCAAGCGCCTCCATGAAGCGAGTGGCACGTTCCTGCTGGGGCTCGGACAACTTGGTGTTTCCCTCGATCTCAGGTGTGGGTGGACCATGCATAAACCAGGGCTAGTTGCCCAGTACAGATGGTTCGTACACCACTGTCGGGGGAGAGAGGGGCCGCTGCGGAGAGCGGAGCATCGGCCTGGGGGAGCGGTTGCGGTCGTGCCTGGCCGGAGCAGACGTCATCTGCTGCGGCAAGGCGAGTCGCCGGAGCCGCATGACTGCTCCCTGGCCACCCACGCATCCACCAACGCCGCCCGCCCCCGCTGCTGGTAGTGCCGCAAATGCTGCAGCAAGTGCTGTTCCCGGCTGAAGAAGTCGGGTGAAGGGCCCAAGAGATGAGCCCGCCGCCGGTGGAACGACAAGGTGGTTGCGACGGTGGCGTACTCGGTGACGGCGCGGGCGGCGGCCGGGCCCTGGGTGGTGCGGGCGATATCGCGGGCCAGGGCGCGGGTTTTGAGGGAAGAGAGAGCGGCGGGTTCGGTGGGGGTGAGCCAGCCGGCGGTGATGTAGGGGGCGAGGTAGCCGCGCAGGGAGAGCAGTTCCTGGTTGCGGGCCCAGATCGCCAGCCAGGTGAGGGTGAGGAGCAGGGGGACCATGAAGAGGCCGTAGACGATGAGGAAGCCGGGGTCGCCGAGGGAGGAGGCGCCGTTCCAGATGGCGTGCAGGAGGACCGCGGTGAGCAGGCCGAGGAGGGCGAGCGCGAGGCGGGCGGCGCGGCGGCGGGGGTAGCGGGTGGCGGCGATGCCGAGCGCGAGGCCGGTGAGGATCGTGAAGAGCGGGTGGGCGAAGGGGGAGACGATGATGCGGAGGAAGAAGGCGCCGGCGGTGAGGGAATCCAGACCGGAGTGGCCCATCGACTGGTCCTCGCCGAAGGCGTTGCCCAGGTAGAGGACGTTCTCGGTGAAGGCAAACCCGGTGGCGGTGATCCCGGCGATGACGATGCCGTCCGTGATGCCGTCGAAGTCGCTGCGGCGGAAGCGGTAGAGGAGGAGGACGGCGGCGGCCTTGGCCACCTCCTCGACGACCGGGGCGATGATCGTGGCGCCCCAGGCCTCGGCCTCGGAGGGCGATGCCGAGGCGATATTGGCGGCCAGCCAGTCGGTGGCGAAGCCATTGGCGAGGAGCGCGACGAGGGCGGCGGCGCAGGCGCCCCAGGCGAAGGCGAACGCGAGGTTGCGCCAGGGCTCGGGCTCGACGCGGTCGAGCCAGCAGAACGCGGCGAGCAGAAGCGGCACGGGGAAGACGGCCAGGCCGAGGCCGACCAGGAAACCTTCGGTGCCGGTCTCCTGGCGGACCATGCCGATGATGATCACGCCGGAGAGCGCGAGCATCGAGATCAGGGCGACGGCGCGGACGGTGGTGCTGTTCCAGGGGGCCGTTCGGCGGCGGTGCGCGGCCGCGTCCTCGTGCGGGTGGGGTGTGTACGGGGGAGGGGCGGGCGCGGACGGCGGGTGCGGGGGCGGCTGGGACGGGTACACCCGTCGACCCTAACGAGCGGCGTTCGCCCTACGCGTCGCGGCGGCGGAAGAGGAGGTCGTGGACGACATGCCCCTTGTCCAGGCCCTGGCCCTCGAACTTGGTGAGCGGGCGGAAGTCCGGGCGCGGCGCATAGCCGGGGTGGAGGTTTTCGAGTGTCGGCTCGGCGGAGAGGACCTCGAGCATCTGCTCGGCATACGGTTCCCAGTCGGTCGCGCAGTGGACGAGGGCACCGGGCGCAAGCCGGGTGGCCGCCAGGGCGATGAACTCCGGCTGGACGAGGCGGCGCTTGTGGTGGCGCTTCTTCGGCCAGGGGTCGGGGAAGTAGACGCGCAGGCCGGCGAGGGAGGCGGGGGCCAGCATCTCGCGCAGCAGGATGATGGCGTCGCCGTTGGCCACCCGGATGTTGGACAGGCCGTTCCGCTCCGCGAGGCCGAGCAGATTGCCCTGCCCGGGGGTGTGGACGTCGCAGCCGAGGATGCCCGTGTCCGGGTCGGCGGCGGCCATCTGTGCGGTGGCCTCGCCCATGCCGAAGCCGATTTCCAGCACGACCGGCAGCCCGTCGAAGAAGGCGTCGAGATCGATACGGGAGAGCCCGTCGATGTCCAGCCCCCAGGTGGGCCACAGGCGGCGCAGCGCATCCGCCTGGGTGGGCGAGACACGGCTGCGGCGCGGCTGGAAGGAACGGATCCGGCGCTCGTGATGCGAACCCGCGGGGTCGGCGGCGGGGCCGGTCCCGTCGGGGAACATGGGTGTACCGCGGCGCGGGATGGCGGCCGAGACGGCGGTGGAGCCGAGGCTGCGGGCTTCCTGTGCGTCGGCCTCTTGCGCGCCGGTTTGCTGTGCGTCGGCTTCCTGCGTGCCGGTTTGCTGCACGCCGCCGGGCTGCGGGACGGCTTCGCGGGCGAGGGAGGCCTGGGCGCCGGCCGCCGGAGCGTCTGCTTCCGCTGCGGTGGTGGCGGTGGTGGCGGTGGTGGCGGTGGTGGCGGTGGTGGTGAGGTTCTCGGACACAGTGCGTCGATTCTACGGGCCGCAGGTTCGGGGGGAGGGGAGCCCAGGGCCCGCCCGGGGACCGCACGGAGCCTTCGAGGTGCTTGGCGCTTGCTGAAGCGGGGGCCGGAGCCTTCGTGAAAAGGGAGGTTGGCGCGGTGTGTAGCAGCATGCATACGATGCGGCGCTGACGTGAGCAAAACAAATCAGGGGGTTGGTCCATCGTGTCGCAGGGCGGCCAGGGGTACGCCGGGAATCCGCAGGGGCCGCAGCCGCCCGGCCAGGGAGCTCCGGGAGTGCCGCCCGCCGGCCCGCCGGCACCGGGGCAGGCCGCCCCGCCGCCGCCGGCAGGTGCGGGCGCGTACGGCCCCCCGGCACAGCCGCCGGCGGGTCCGGGGCAGGCGCCTCCTGGCCCGTACGGTGCTCCGCCCGCGCAGCCCGGGCCGGGAGCCGCGCAGTACCCGCCGCCCATGGGCCACCCCCAGGGCCCGCCCCCGCAGGGTTACCCCGGGCCGCAGGGTGGCCAGCAGCCACCCCCGCCGTACGCCCAGAACCAGGGGCAGCTGCCTGGTCAGGTGCCAGGTCAGGCGCCGGGTCAGGTGCCCGGTCAGGCGCCGTTCCCCGGCGGGCCCATGGCGCCTCCGTTCCAGGGCGGGCCGGGCGGGCCCGGCACACCCGGGCGCAGCGGTGTGCCCGTGCCGGCCATCCTGGCGATCGTGATGGTCCTGCTGGTGGCTGCCGGAGTCGGCGGCTACTTCCTCTTCTCCGGGGACTCCGCCGATCCGGGCGCCGGCCGGCCCGCGAACGCCATCCCGCGGCTGTGGGAGGCGGCGTCGCCCGCGTCCGAGCGCGAGGGCCAGAACGAGAACGGGCTGCGCTCGATGTGGTTCAACAATGACGACATCATCTACGGCGACGGCGAGGGCGTACGGGCCTACAACCGCAAGACCGGCAAGAAGAAGTGGACGGTCAAGACGCCCAAGGGCGCGGGCGAGGTCTGCGCGATGTCCGCGGAGCCCAGTGACGACGGTGTGGGGGCCGTGGTCTTCGACGCGGGGGGCGACGACTGCTCCTATCTCTCCGTCGTCGACACCGACACCGGCCGCACGCTGTGGTCCAAGAACCTCCAGGACGGTGACGGCGCGGAGCACCAGCCGCGGGTCGTGGTGAACAGCAAGGTCGTCGCCGTCACGATCGGCCGGACCTATGCCGGTTTCTCCGTCGCCCGTGGAGCGAGGGTCTGGGAACTGACCGCGCGCGGTCACGACTGCACCAACTCGGTCGGGCTGAGCCCCCAGTACCTGGCCGTGGCCAGCGACTGCTCCGATGCGAAGCCGAAGAAGCAGTTGGCGCTGCAGGACCTGGAGTACGCCAGCATCCATTCGACGGTCACGGGTGAGGACCACAGGATCGTGAAGACGCTCTCGGACTGGCCCCTGACGCTTCTGACGGACGACGGCAGCTCGGTCGATCCCGCCCACTTCATCCAGACCTATACGAAGGAAGGCAAGCCGGACCACACCTTCCGGCTCGCGGAAGAGCTGAAGGACATGAAGTTCGAGCCGCGCAACACCTACGTCGATGAGGACGAGCAGATTCTGGTGACCGGTTACGGCGCCAGCAACGGGCTTGTGGCGATGGACATGAAGTCGGGCAAGCTGCTGTGGAAGAAGCGCGGCTCGGCGGCCATCGCCGGTGTGAACAACCAAGGCTTGATCATGGTGACCGATTCGCCCGACAGCGGCGCCTCCGCCGTGAAGGCGCTGGTGGTCGCGGTCGGCTTGCGTGACGGCAAGGAGAAGGTGAAGGGCACGCTCTACGAGAAGGAGCACAACCTGCCGGCCCCCAGCGACATGTCGCTGGCCCTGGACAGGGACAACAACCTCTTCATCCAGAGCGAGCGGCTTACCGACAACCGGCCGAGCGTGCAGGCCTTCGAGGTGCCGTTCGCCTGACGTCTTCAGGACGCCCGCCGCCACGGATCCGCCGCCATGGATCCGCCGCCATGGATCCGCCGCCGCTCGGCCCCGCCTCTTACGGGAGGAGGGGCCGAGCGGCCTTTTTTACGAGGGGAGGGGCCGAGAAGTGTGTCGTCATGCGCGGCTCCGCCCCAGCAGCCCCAGCACCCGCCGTGCCACCTCCCGCCCGATGGGGAGCGAGGCCGTGGCGGCCGGGGACGGGGCGTTGAGGACGTGGATCATGCCGGGGGATTCGGCGAAGAGGAAGTCGTCGACGAGGGTGCCGTCGGGCAGGACGGCCTGGGCGCGGACGCCGGCCGGGGACGGCAGCAGATCCTCCTCGCGGGCGGCCGGGAGCAGGCGGCGGACCGTGTCGGCGAAGGCGCGCCGGGACAGGGAGCGGTGCAGTTCGCCGGCACCGTAGCGCCAGTGGCGGCGGGCTATCCGCCAGGAGCCGGGGTAGGCGAGGGTGCCGGCCAGCTCGGCGGGGCGGATCGTGCGCCAGTCGTAGCCCTCGCGGGCCAGGGCGGGGACGGCGTTCGGGCCGATGTGGACGGCGCCGTCGATGCCGCGGGTCAGATGCACGCCGAGGAAGGGGAAGGCCGGGTCGGGGACCGGGTAGACCAGGCCGCGGACGAGTGAGGCGCGCTCCGGAGCGAGGGTGAAGTACTCGCCGCGGAACGGGACGATCCGCATGCCCGGGGCGTCGCCGGCCAGCCGGGCGATCCGGTCGCACTGCAGGCCGGCGCAGTTCACCAGGGCACGGGCGCGGTGGACCGTGCCGTCGGCGCTGCGGACCGCCACCCGGCCGGGGCGGCGGCCGATGGTCGTCACCTCGGTGCCGTAGACGATCCGGGTGCCGGCGTCCTCGGCGAGGAGGGCGAACCGGCGGGCGACCGCGGCGAAGTCGCAGACGCCGGTCGTGCCGACATGGATGGCGGCCAGGCCGTCTACCTCGGGCTCGTACTCGGCTATCTGGGCGGGGCCCAGTTCGCGCACCGGCAGGCCGTGTTCCCGGCCGCGCTGGATCAGGCCGTGCAGTCGCGGCAGCTCGCTGCGGTCCGTGGCGACGATCAGCTTGCCGGTGACCTCATGCGGGATGTCGTGTTCGGTGCAGAATTTCACCATTTCCGCCGAGCCCTGGAGGGCGAAGCGGGCCTTGAGGGAGCCGGGTGGGTAGTAGATGCCGCTGTGGATCACGCCGCTGTTGCGCCCGGTCTGATGACGGGCCGGACCCGGTTCCTTCTCCAGGACCACGACGCGTGTGCCGGGTGCGGCACGCGTGATCGCGTAGGCCGTAGAGAGTCCGACGATGCCGGCACCGATCACCAGCACATCGCAGTCGTACGCCGCCACTGCACCTCCCCAACCGCATGACCGCAGGCTCGCCCGTCGCCGCGGACCTGCGCATCATCCGCATCATCGCCCGACGACGTATCCCATCATGACGTCCGGCACTGACAATGCCGATCGGACGGGTCGGGGTCCGGACAGGTCGGGGTCCGGTCGGGCCGCCCCTCCTGCCTGTCTGCCGGCCGGCCCGGCCCGTCCCGTACGGCCGTCGGCTAAGCCGGTGCCGCCAGCAGCGGTCTCGCCCGCTCCCGTAGCTCGACCACCCGGGGCTCGTCGCCGTACGGCTCCAGGCGGTGCAGCAGATCGCGGACGTACTCGGTGGTGCGGGCGGACGAGATCCGGCCGGCCACCTCGACCGCACGGGTGCCCGCCGCGCAGGCCGCGTCCAGATTGCCGGACTCCAGTTCGGCGACAGCGGAGACGACCAGGCGCAGACCGTGCGAGCGGACGAATTCCTCGGTGGGGCGGGACAGCGCCTGCTCGGTGAAACGGCGCACCTGGCGGGGCAGCCGCAGATCGCGGTAGCACTCGGCGGCGTCGGCGGCGAAGCGTTCGTACGAGTAGAAGTCCAGCCACGACGGGTCGGGGTCGCCGCCGCGGGAGCGCTCCAGCCAGCCCTCGGAGGCCTTCAGGGCCACCTCGCAGGCGCGCGCCTCGCCGGCCTTGGCCTGCGCCCGCGCCTCCACCAGACGGAAGAAGCTCATGGTGCGGGCGGTGGCCAGGCCGCGGTTGCGTTCCAGGGCGGCCTGGGCGAGGTCGACGCCCTCGTCGGCGAAGCCCCGGTAGGTCGCCTGGAGGGACATCGAGGCGAGGACATAGCCGCCGAGGGGGACGTCGGCGGCGGCGCGGGCGAGCCGCAGTGCCTGGATGTAGTACCGCTGTGCGGCCTCCTGCTGGCCCGTGTCGAAGGCCATCCACCCGGCGAGCCGGGTGAGTTCGGAGGTCGCCCCGAAGAGCGCCCGGCCGACTTCATCGCTGTACGAGGCGAGAAGTAACGGTGCCGCATCCACCCGGAGGCACTCCGGGACCATCGAGGAACGCCAGTCCCCGCCGCCGTATTTGGAGTCCCAGCGGCGCGCGTCCTCCGCCGCCTCGCGCAGCTTGGTGACGTCGCTGTGGCCGACGTGCTGCGGAATCCCGCCGTCGCCGGCCGCCGCGGCGTCCTTGTCACGCGCCTCGGCCGCCTCCCGTGCCACCGAGCTGTCGGCCGGGGATATCAGCCAGCGCGAGGCGGGGGTGGCGTACGCGGTGACGGCGAAGGATCCGGCCAGGCTCTGCCAGATGCCGCCGCCGCCCGCCCGCCGTCCGGCCAGATCGAGACGGTACAGCTCGGTCGCGGAGCGCACCGCGGCGCCCACATCGCGGGGAAATGCCAGGCCTACCTCGGGTGCCGGGTCCGCGTCGGCCAGCCCGATCTCGTGCAGCGGGACCGGCCGGCCGAGCTTGCTGCCGATCGCGGACGCGATCAGATGGGGCGCGGCGCCTTGCGGCACCATGCCCTTGGAGACCCATCGCGCCACCGACGTCTTGTCATAGCGAAGCGTCAGTCCGCGCTGCGCACCGAGGTCGTTGACCCGGCGTGCCAGTCCGGCATTGCTGATACCCGCGAGGGCGAGAACAGTGCCGAGCTTTTCGTTCGGCCCGCGTATATCCCTGGACATGCGCACCCCTCGACACAGCGACGGCCGCCCCGGTACCCCGGGGCATGCGTCCACCCAGAGTAGTTCGCCGGATCCCGACCGTTAAGTGCCGGTGTCCCGGATGGCGAGATTCGTGTTCAAACAGGGGTGCGGGAATTGGCATGTGCTCCGGGTACGTGTGCCCGTGCGCCCGTTCGTGCGCGCTGGCCGCCCGTTTCCGGGAGCGCTTCCATGTCTTCTGCGTGGGTCGGCCCGCTGCACTGGATCCAGTGGGCTGGGGGATACCGTCACCTCAATTCCCCGCGGGTGACGGTCCGGTCCGGGGGGCGCAGCCCGCCTCCCGGACCGTCGCGCAGAAGGGTCGCCGACCGGTCGTGTCACCGGTTGACGTCATGCCCGAATGTGTCAACTGGGCTGTGCGACAAGGACTTTGGCCGAAAACCGACGGGTGATGATTTCGCGCCGCCGCCTGCTCGGGGGTCGCCCTGGGGGCCACACGGGGGGCCTCCCGGGGTCGAGGTGGCGGAGCGCTCGCGCCCGGTGCGGGGCGTACCGCGGGTCGTACCGCGGGGCGTATCGCGGGGCGTATCGCGGGTCGTACCGCGGGGCCCGTGACGCCCCCGGGGGCCCGCCGACGGCCCCTCGGCGGGCGCACGCGGCGCGAACCGCCCGTATACAGGCCCGCTCCGGCGCCTCCCCCGCGCCCCTGTCATGGCAGCATGGTCGCCACAACAGCTCGGCGACAGCCGGGCAATCCGCTGTACGGGGCGGCCGTTGGCCCCGGCGCACGGGGAAATCGGGTGGAGGCGGCCATGCGCTGGTTGGTGGGGTGGAGCAGTGCCGCCACGGGGCCGGCCATCACGGGTCCGACGGCGGGCGAGGAGAGCCGCGCGGTCCTCCCCGTGGGCGCCCAACTCCTGTGGGGCGACCCCGATCCCCTCTGGGCGGTCGGCGACTGGCGGCCGGACGAGGTCCGCGTCGTACAGGCCGACGCCGAGACCCGGCTCGCGGTCTTCGGCGTCTGCGGAGCCACCGACGACCAACTGCGGGTGGGGCTGTTCGCGGCGCGCGGGGGCGCACTGCGCCACCTCACCACCTGGCCCGGCAGCTACACCGCCGTCGTCCGGGTAGGGCGGCGGATCACCGTCACCGGCGACCTGGCCGGCGCCCGTCCCGTCTTCCACACCCCCTGGGCCGGCGGCACCGCCTACGCCACCGCCGCCCTCCCGCTCGCCGACCTCGTCGAGGCCGGCCTCGACATCGGCCATCTGGCCGCGCTGCTGGCCTGCCCGGACATCCCCGAGGCGCTCGGCGCCGGCACGCCGTACGAAGGCGTCCGCCGGATCCCGCCCGGCCACGCCCTGGTGCTGCGCGGCGGCGCCCGCGACATCACCTCCTTCGAGCCGACTGCCTCGCTCGCCGTCGCCGCACCCCAACTCGCCCCGGAAAAGGCCGTGGACGGAGTCCGCGACGCCCTGGTCGAAGCCGTCCGCGCACGGCTGGCCGGGCCCCGGCACGCCCCCGATCCGGACGGGCTCGACGGCCTCGACCCCGGACCGGTGCCCGGCATGGGGCCCGCCGAGCGGCGCGCGGCGCGCGGGGCACCGGCCCCCGGCATCGGCGCCGACCTCTCCGGAGGCAGCGCCTCCGGGACCCTCGCCCTACTGGCCGCCGGTCTCCCCGGCCGGCCCGGAAGGCTGAACGGCCACGGCGAACGCCTCCTGGCCGTCACCTTCAACGACCGCGCCACCAAGGGCGAAGGGGCCCGACACGACGCCGAGTTGGAGCGCGCCCGCACCCTCGCCGACAACCCGCGGCTGCACCATGTCGTCGTCGCGGCCGGCGAAGAGGCCCTCCCGTATGCGGACCTCGGCACGGGCCCGCTCACGGACGAGCCGGGCCCCTCCCTCACCACCGCGAGCCGCCACCGCCGACGCCTGCTGGCCGGCAGCGCGGACCATTTCGTCGGCCACGGCGCCCGTCAGGTCCTCGACGCGCACCCGGCCCGCCTCGCCGACCTGCTCATGGACCGCCGCCGGCGCCATCTGCTGCGCCCGGTCACCGCGCTGGCCAAGGCCGACGGTCCCCTCGCACACTCCGTCCTCGTCCCCTTCACCGTCTACCGTGCCGCCCGCAGGCTCGCCCGTACGCCGTACCCGTCCGGCCTCGCCGATACAGCGCGGCGCCTCCTGGAGCGGCAGTTCGCCGACGAGCCGGTGGCCGGCGGGGCCGTGGACGCCTCGCTGGCCGCGCTCGCCTGGTGCGGGCCGGGGCCCGCCGCGCGCTGGCTCACGGGGGAGGCGCTGGCCGAAGTATCGGTTCGTCTCAGTGAAGCGGCGCATCGCTCGCCCGCCGCGGGCCACCCCGGGGAGCGGCGGGCCCGCGCCGCGCTGGCCCGTCAGGCCGCAGACCACCGGGTCTTCGAGCAAGCCGCCGAGATCCGCAACCAGCGGCTGCACGCCCCGTTCCTCGACAACCAGGTGGTGCTCGCCTGCCGCGCCCTGCCGGACACCCTGCGGGTGCAGCCCGGGGCACGGGCCGCCGTACTGCGCTCCGTACTGGCCGGGGCCGGCGTACGGGATCTGCCGCCCGGCTGGGGCGCCACCTCACACCTGACCCACGCGGCCGCCGTACGCGCCGGGCTGCGCGGCGCCATAGGCGACCTGGTGCAGCTCTTCGACACGCCGCTGCTGGCCGATGCCGGGCTGGTGGAGGCGCGGGTGGTCCGCAAGGCGCTGCGGTCGGCGGCGGAGGGGGCGGCGCTGCCGTTGGACGGGCTGGCCGAGCTGGTCTCCACGGAGCTGTGGCTGCGGCGGTTGGTGGCGCGGCGGGGGACCTGCTGGACGGGGGCGGGGGCACCGCGCCAGAAGGCGGTCGCGGGTGGGGTCGTTCCCCGTGCGCGGCTGGCATGAGCCAGGAGGCGTTGCCGCGCCGGGGTGGCCCGGCGCCGGGGTGGCCCGGTGGCCCTGGCGGGGTGGGTAGCCGCTGTCGGTAGCCGTAGCCGTAGCCGTAGCCGTAGCCGTAGCCGGTGCCCGGTAGCCGTGGCCGGTGGCCGGTGGCCGGTGGCCGGTAGCCGGAGCCCCGGTGGTCGCCCCGGCCCCTCAACGACAGCTGATCGTCGACTGCGCCCAGTCCCCCAGTGCCACCACGGCAACGGGCGACGCCGGCTCGGTCACCAGCCGCAGCGTCTTACGGCCCGTCAGCGGGACATGCACCGGCACCGCCCGCTGCCCGCCGTGCACCACCGCCGACCGCCACAGCCGCACCCCGTCCGCGTAAACGGAGAAACGCAGGGCCCCCAGCCCCAGACCGAGATCGTCGATGCCCGCCACGGCGTCGTACGCGGTGCACCGGCGGTTGAGATCGATGGTCACCGAGGACTGTGCGTGCACGCTCGCACCCTGCGCATACGTCGTGCCGGCGATCGTCGGTGACTCCCGCTGCCACAGCCAGCTGCTGCCGATGGTGCGCACCTCCGGCTTGCTGCCGTCGCCCGCGAAGTCGTAGTTGAGCGCGTTGAGCGGGTATGTGGCCGGGGCGGGCAGCGGAGGCTGTGGTGTGGGCTCCGGCGGCGTGGCCTTCGGCGGTGTGGGACCCGGGGCCGGTGTCGAGGGCGGGGCCGGGCGGGGCGTGGGCTGCTGCGGAGTCCGCGGCGGGGCGGGCGCCGGCTCGGGGCGCGATGTACGCGTCGGCGGTGACGTCGGGCGCGGCTTCGCGCTCCGCTTCGGGGCCGGTGCGGCACCGGCCGCCGGCGGCAGCGCCGACCCCGACGGCTCGGACGACGGCTTCTGCGGCGCGGCCGGGGCCGACTGCGCGGACCCGGCCCGCGGCTTCGGCGCCGGCCCCGGCAAGCCGGTCAGCGCCAGCGCCAGCGCCGCGCCCGCCACCACCGTCGCCCCCACGCCGATACCGACCTTCACCGCCGCGCCCAGCCCCTTACCCACGGCCGCACCACCGGAGCCACCGGCGCCACCGGTACCACCGGCACTTCCCGCCGCCCCGGAACCACCGCCACCCGCGGCCGCGACACCACCACCACCGCCACCCACGGCCGCCGCACCGGCACCGGATGGCGCGCCCGCTGCCGCGACACCCACCGCCGCGGCCGCCGCCTTGACGGCGTACCCGCCGGCGAACCAGCCGATGACCGCGACCGGCAGCAGCGCCCCGATCCGCTGATTGACGTCCTCGACCTCCAGCGCGGCCATCCGGCACCGGACACATGCCTCCAGATGCTTGCGCAGCCCCCGCTCGGCCCGCATCCGCAGCCCACCGCGGGCGTAGGCGCCGAGCCGGTCGGCGTACCGGGCGCAGTCACCGCCGGCCGTCAGCGACTGGCTGACATGCGCCTGCAGATAGGCCTGCCGAAGGCCCTCCCGGGCGCGGTGCGCCAGTACGGCGGTGGCGTTCGCGGTCAGCCCGAGCAGCGGGGCGACCTCGCTGGGCGACTCGTCCTCGACGGTGGTGTGCCACAGCACCGTCTGATAGCGCTCGGGCAGGCTGCGGAACGCCTGCACGGCCATCGACTGCTCGGCCTCGTGCAGGGCGCGCACGTCCGCGCCCAGATCCAGGGTGTCCTTGTCCCCCGGCACCCCGGCCGTGGACACCGCGAACACCGCGAAGTCCTCCACCAGTTGCTCCCGCCGCGCCGTCTTCGCCCAGGAGGCGGCGACCCGGCGGACGGTGGTCAGCAGATAGGCGCGCACCGCCGAATCGGGCCCCGCGCCGCCGCGCACCGCCTGCAGCGTGCACGCGAAGACCTCACCGGTCAGATCCTCGGCGGTGTGCAGGTCCCGGCAGCAGCTCCGGGCGTAGCGCCGGACCGCCTCGGCGTGCCTGCGGTACAACTCCTCGTACGCGCTGTCGTCCCCGGCCCGCAGATTGGCGAGCAACTGGGCATCGGACGGCGGGATTTCGCCCCCCTCGGGGGCGGCTGCCGGGTCCGCCCGGTGGGAACGTCCCCGCTGCGGCGGCACGCTGTGCCCCTCGCCCACCGGATGACGGGCGCGATCGTGCCGCTCAGCCGGCCCGCCGACCGGGGTGCTCGCCCCCAACGGCCCGGCCTGGCCAGAGATCTGTCCGGATGGCCCGCCCTTGGTCTCGTCCACCCCGGCCTCGCCGTCGAGCCGCCCGTCCCGCCCGTCAACACCCATCTTCGAGGCCCCCGAAGCCGCCGTCACACCGGAATACCGCGCCAGCGTGCCATACCGAACCCCTGTGGTTGAGGGTCCTGACCGCCATCCACTCATCCGGGGTGCGCACGCGGACGACCGCACGGGCGTTCACCCGTACGAGCCATGCCGCGCATACGGGCCATACCCGCCGCGGACCCCTTACGGGGTATCCCTTGAAGACCTCGTAAGGGGCCGTACGGGCCGGCCCCTGCACATGCGCGGAGCCCGTACCCGCCCTGAGGCGTATACGGGCTCCGCAGTCGCCTACGGCACCGTCCAGTGGACCGGCACCGTCCAGCCGACCGGCCCCGCCCGGTGAACCCGGCGGTCGGGCCCACCGGACGGCGCCGGCCGCCGTACCTCACTCAACAGGGCGCGAACGCAGCCCTTCCAGCAGAATCTCCAGCAACCGCGCGGAGGCGGCCTGCTGGTGGCTGGGTTCGGGCAGCGTGGGCGCGCCCGTGGCGATCACTAACAGAATGTCGGCGACCGTCACATCGGCACGTAGCTCACCCGCCGTCCTGGCTCGCTCCACAAGCCGCCCGACGACCTCCAGTAGTGCGTCGGCGCCTGCCATCTCCTCGGCACCGGCACCGGCACCGGCCGGCGCGGCCCCGGCCACCAGCGGGGCCGGCTCACCCTCCGGAGTGTCGCGCGGGGCGACCAGCCGGAGATCGACCGGGACCCCGTCCGTGCCGGGTGCCATCCGCTGCTGCGGCACCCGCGCCTCACTCAGGCCGTCGGGCACCCGCGCCTCGCTCCGGCCGTCCGGCACCCGTGGCCCGTCCGCGCCGTCCGCCGCCGGCTCCGCGGGCCGGTCGGTGTCCGCGCTCACCCGCAGAATGCCCGGCGGCAGCAGCCGTCCGGCACCCGAGGCGACCGACGTCCGCAAGAAGCGGGACAGCGCGGACCACGCGTCGTCCTCCTGGCCCAGCGCCGTACGCGCCTGGTCCGTCAGCCGTGAGGTCTCCTCTTCGGCTATCCGGCGGACCAGCACGTCCTTGCTGGGGAAACGGCGGTAGACCGTGCCGACACCGACCCGGGCCCGCCGTGCCACGTCCTCCATGGGCGCGCCGTACCCCAGCTCGCCGAACACCTCGCGCGCGGCACGCAGCACATGTTCCAGATTGCGCTGGGCATCCACCCGCAGTGGTGTGCTCCGACCCCCCGTCCCCGTACGGGCACCGTTGCTCACACCGGTGCCGGTGCTGTTGGTGCCGTTGTTTTCCTTATCGCTCCCGGCGTCGTCGGAGGCATGCGCCACAGCGACGTTGGTCTGCCAATGAGAGCCCTGAATGTGCATAGTGATCCCCCGGTAATGACGTCTCCCCCCGGAGACTCCCCGCCCTGACAGTCAGGGCGTACCGATGACAGGGTCCACCCCAACAGATACGAACATAGTTGAGCCCGGGTCAAGAATGAAGGGGGCGTTCCGCGCAATGCGCCCCCCGATCGGACCAAGGGGGCTGATCCGCCCGGATCACGCCCCCGTTCTTCCGCCGCCACCAACCCCCTGACCAGGGCACCTCCGCCCGCACGCGCGGAATATGCCGTTCCGTCCCCAGGGTCGCGGCCGGTCATACATTTCGACGGGCCTGTGGACAAAGGCGCTCCGGCAGTGCGTCATGGAACAGTGCTGTGCTTTCCCGGGGGTGCAGCTCCCGAGGGTGGCCGCGCCGCCGGCCGCCCGCCGGATCGGTGCCGCCCGGGCCTGGCCGACACCGCGAGGAGAACCTCTGTGAAGACTGTGTCCTCGAATGATGTGACGCGCATTCTCGTTGTCGGTGGTGGCTACGTGGGCATGTACACCGCCCTGCGGCTGCAGCGGAAGCTGAAGCAGGAGCTGCACCAGGGCACCGTCGAGATCATCGTGGTCGACCCCGAGCCGTATATGACGTACCAGCCCTTCCTGCCCGAGGCCGCGGCCGGTTTGATCTCCCCGCGCCATGTCGTCGTGCCGCTGCGCCGGGTGCTGCCGCAGTGCAAGGTCGTCATCGGCGAGGTCACCGCCCTCGACCACGGCGACCGCCGGGCCACCATCTCCACCCTTGCCGCGGAGGAGACCGGCAACGGCGCCGTCGAGGTGGAGTACGACGAGCTGGTCCTCGCGCCCGGCTCGGTCTCGCGCACTCTGCCCGTCCCCGGCCTGGCCGATGTCGGCATCGGCTTCAAGACGGTCGAAGAGGCCATCGGACTGCGCAACCACGTCCTCGCCCAGCTCGACATCGCTTCCTCCACCCGTGACCCCGCGGTCCGCGACGCCGCGCTCACCTTCGTCTTCGTCGGCGGCGGTTACGCGGGCGTCGAAGCGCTGGCCGAACTGGAGGACATGGCCCGCTACGCCGTCCGCTACTACCACAACATCCAGCCCGAGGACATGAAGTGGATCCTGGTCGAGGCGACCGACCGGATCCTGCCCGAAGTGGGCCCCGACATGGGCCGTTACGCCGTCCGTGAGCTGCGCGCCCGCAATATCGACGTACGGATGGAGACCCGGCTGGATTCCTGCGAGACGCGGGTCGCCCAGCTCAGCGACGGCTCCCGCTTCCCGACCCGGACCCTGGTGTGGACCGCGGGCGTCAAACCACACCCCATCCTGGCCGCGACCGGGCTGCCGCTGAACGCCCACGGCCGCCTCAAGTGCACCGCCGCGCTCCAGGTGGACGGCGTCGAACACGCCTGGTCCGCCGGCGACGCGGCCGCGGTCCCCGATGTGACGGCTCCGCCGCCCGCCAAGCCCGACGAGCCCCGCGCCCTGTGCGCCCCCAACGCACAGCACGCCGTCCGCCAGTCCAAGGTGCTCGCCGAGAACATCGCGGCGTCGGTACGCGGCGGCCCGATCCAGGAGTACGCGCACAAATACGTCGGCTCGGTGGCCTCGCTGGGCCTCCACAAGGGCGTGGCGCACGTCTACGGGCGCAAGCTGAAGGGCTACCCGGCGTGGTTCATGCACCGCGCCTACCATCTCAGCCGGGTCCCGACCTTCAACCGCAAGGCGCGGGTGCTCGCCGAATGGACGCTGGCCGGCCTGTTCAAACGCGAGATCGTCTCGCTCGGCTCGCTGGAGAACCCGCGCGCCGAGTTCGAACTCGCCGCGGGCACCGGACGACACAACGAAGCCAGTTGACGCGCCGTACCCCGAAGAGGTGATGTGCCGTCAGCCCCGGGGCGGCGGGATGTTCCGGAGTGCGGAACTCCCTCCCGGCACCCGGGCGTCTGACGGATGTCCGTCCGGTCGGCCACACTGGACGTGTGACCATGGGTGGGCTCGTATCTGCAAAGAGTGACAATCACGAGGATTCTGGACGTTTGCTGCATTCCGCAAAAGGGCGCCGAGAGTGTCCCCAGCCGACCTTTCCCCGGCCGCCGGCCGGGAGGTCCCGCCATGCCGACGGCCCGATCCCGCGCGACGACGCGAAGTAAGAGGTACCCCTCCGTGATCTTCACGCGCTGGAGCGCCAAATTCCCCGGCACACAGCGGCGTGCCGCCGCGCGGTCCGACCGCGCCGCGCCCCGCCCCGCGTCCGGCACGCCGGCCGCCCCGCCCACCGCGCCCCCGGCACCGTCCGCCGTGCCCGCGGCGGACGGCGGCACGCCCGCCGCACCGACGGCCGCGACCACGGGCTCCGTCCCCGCCGCCCGCGCCGAGCGCGCGGAAACGGCGGCCTCCCGGGAACCCACCCCCGCGGCCCTGCCGCCCACGGTGGACGCACTCTCCGTCCACGACATCCTCGGCACCATCCCCGCCCTCGTCGCCGTCGTCTACGGCCCCGAGCACCGCCTCGCCTACGTCAACGGCGCCTACGCCGGCGTCTTCGGCCCCCGTCCGGCCGGCCACACCGCCCGCGAGGCGCTTCCCGAGCTCGGCACACTCGGCCTGCTCCCCCTGATGGACCAGGTGCTGCGCAGCGGCAAACCGCGGACGGTCAAGTCCCGCAAGGTCCCAGGCGGTGCGGGTGGCGACCGCACCCGCGACGGCTACTACACCTTCACCTGCACCCCGATCGAGGTCGCGGCGAGTGGCCCGGCACCCGACCCCGAGGTTGCCTGCGTCGCCCCGCACAAAGGCGTCCTGGTCTTCGGCGCCGAGGTCACCGACCAGATCGAGTCCGCCGAGCGGCTGCGCGCCAGCGAGGCCCGCCAGCGCGAGGCCGCGGTCACCCTCCAGCGCTCCCTGCTGCCCCAGGAACTGGAGCAGCCCGACGACCTCTGTGTCGCCGCCACCTACCAGCCCGGCGGCACGGACGCCGCGGTCGGCGGCGACTGGTACGACGTCATCACCCTCGGCGCCGGCCGTACGGCCCTGGTCATCGGCGATGTCATGGGCCGCGGGGTGCGCGCCGCCGCGGTCATGGGCCAGCTGCGCACCGCGGTGCGCGCCTACGCCCGCCTCGACCTGCCGCCCCACGAGGTGCTGCAGCTCCTGGACGGCCTGGCCGCCGAGATCGACGCCAGCCAGATCGCCACCTGCGTCTACGCCGTCCACGACCCGAACGAGGGCCGGCTGGTCTACGCCTCCGCCGGCCATCTGCCCATCCTCGTACGCGACCCGGACGGCACGGTCCGCCGTGCCGCCGAGCCGACCGGACCGCCCCTGGGCACCGGCGGCTGGCTGCACACCTCCGGATCCGTCCCCCTGGGCCCCGGCGGCAGCGCCGTCCTCTACACCGACGGCCTGGTCGAGCGCCGCGACAAGGACATCGACCACGGCGTCGAGGCCCTGGAACGCGCCTTCGCCGGTGCCGCCGGCGCCCCCGACATCGTCTGCGACCGCCTGCTGCGCTCCCTGGGCATCACCGCCAGCCACGACGACGATGTCGCCATCCTGGTCCTGCAGCACCCCGAACGGACCGGCCACGACGCCGAGCTGTTCCACAACGCCGCACTCGAACTCCTCGGCGGCACCGAAGCGGCCCCGCGCGCCCGCGCCTTCGCCTCCGGGGTCCTCGCCTCCTGGCGTTTCCCACCCGAGCTGCACGACCTCGGCGTGCTGGCCGCCAGCGAACTGGTCGCCAACTCCCTCCAGCACGGAACCCCGCCCATGCGCCTGCGCCTGCGCCGCACGGACCGCCGTCTGATCGTCGAGGTCACCGACGGCGACGACCATCTCCCGCGCCGCCGGCGCGCCGAACCGGCCGACGAGGCCGGCCGGGGCATCTCCATCGTCGCCACCATCGCCTCGTCCTGGGGCTCCCGCCGGACCCCGGGCGGCGGCAAGGCCGTCTGGTGCGAATTCGCCCTGCCCCGCGGATAGCCGCATGCCGCCGGCCCCGGTCCGATCGGACCAGGGCCGGCGGCATGAAGGCGCGGTCCCCTTACGGCACCAAGCACCGGGCACCAAGCATCAGGCACCGGGCATCAGGCACCGGATGCGGGGCTCAGGCGCCGCAGGCCACGGCTTCCGCCTCGGCCGGCACCCGCGCCGCGGGCAGGGGGGCCACCGCCCGGTGCGGATTGTCCTGCGCCGGACGCAGCATCCGCCCCAGCCACAGCGACAACGCCGTGATCCCCAGCGCGCACACCACGAGCATCCCGATGTACGCCCCGTACATCCCGTGCCCCACCATCAGCGCGCCCACGGCCGGACCGACTGCCAACGCCAACTGCTTGACCAGCGCGAATGCCGAGTTGTACTGCCCGATCAGGGAAGCCGGCGCCAGATCGGCCACCAGCGGAGCCACCGTCGGCGACAGCATCGACTCACCGATACCGAACAGCGCATACGTCGAGATCAGCAGCGTCGTCGCCACCACCTGCGCGCCATGCACCAGCCCGGACAGCCCGGCGGCTATCCACGCCACCGTCCAGACCACCCCGACCAGCGCCATCACCCGGCTGCGCCGCCGCCGCTCGACCAGCTTGAGCACCACGAATTGCGCCGCCACGATCGCCGCCGTATTGGCCGCGAGTGCAATCCCCAGGCTGGCCGGCGGTATTCGGGTGACCTCGGTCGCGTAGGCGGCCAGCCCCGACTCGAACTGTCCGTAGCAGGCGAAGAACAGCACGAACCCCAGAACGCACAGCCACACCATCCGCCGGTCGGCGAACATCGCCCGCCAGGCACCCTTGGCCCGCTCCTCGGTCGGCACCGCGTCCTCGACCTTCGGCGCCCGCGGCAGCCGTACGGTCGCCACCGCCGCGCCGAGCACCAGGAACATCACGGCCTCGATGGCGAACAGCCGCACAAAGCTCGACGCATGCGCCTCGTCGACCAGCAGCCCGCCGACCAGTCCGCCGACGCCCAGCCCCAGGTTGTTCAGGAAGAACTGGGTGGCGAACGCCCGCGACCTCGTCAGCGTCGTCGAGCACCACACGATCATCGTCGCGAGGGCCGGCTGAATGACCGCTATCCCGGCACCGAGCGCGATGGCCGATGCGATGACCAGCGGCTCGGTGGCGGACAGCCCGATCCCCAGGGAGCCGACGGCGGCGGAGACCGTACCGACGATGGCCACCGGCAGCGGTCCGCGCCGGTCGATGGCGCGGCCGGTCAGCGGCAGGACGACCAGCGCGGCCACCGCCAGCATGGCGAGCACCGCACCGGCAGTGCTCGCGCCGAGATCCCGCACCTTCGCCACATAGACGTACAGATACGGAACGGTGAAGCCGCTCCCGAACGCACTCAGCGCGTTCCCGAGCTGGATCCGGCGCAACGCGGCGCCCATCGCGGTGGTCACACTCACCTACCTAGGTCAGGTCATCAGATGGATAAGAGGGACGAACCAACGAGCTGGGACAGGCGCCAGGGCGAGACCGCCCGGAGCCGGACAGTCTCACCCTGAAGACTTCAACTCTAAAGTTCGAAGTTAAAGAGTACACCTCGAAGAACTTCAACGCCAATGACTTCCATGTCATACTGCGCCGCATGCCTGAGCCCTCAGATGCGGCCGCCGACGCTGCCGAGCCGAGCCTCGAGGAACAGATCGCGGCCTACCAGCGCGAATTCCAAGACCTCGACCCCCAGGTGGAGCAGGTCGTCTCCGCACTTCAGCGCCTCAACCGGCGGATGAACGTCGCCTACGGGCGACAGACCGCCACCCTTGGGCTGAGCAACGCCGAGTGGGAGGTCCTCAAGGCCCTCGTCGTCTCCGGAGCCCCCTACCAATTGGGCCCCGGCGAACTCGCCAAGCTGCTCGGTCTCACGCCGGCCGCCATGACCCATCGCATCGACCGCATGGCCAACGAGGGGCTGGTGACGCGGGAGCGCGACGAGACCAACCGCGTCCGCGTGATCGTCGCGCTGACCCACGAGGGCCGCGAGAAGTGGCTCGAGGCGATGCGCCTGGCAACGGTCTTCGAGGAGGACCTCCTCCAGGACCTCTCCGGCGAGGAGCGTCAACTCCTCGGCCAGGCCCTGACCCGTCTGCTGCGCCGTGTCGAGGACGCCCAGCCGGACGCCGACGGGCGTCTGAGTGACCTTGACTGACGCGAGTTGACACTGCCCTACCCGATACGTAGTGTTCTCCGAGTTGCCACAGAGCCGGAACGGTTCCGAGGCGACCATCCGCCGCCTCGCGGCACACCACTACTGCACGGCCCCTCACCGGGACCAATTTCGGCATGCCGAAATTCGACCGTGACGTGATTATGCGTCAACGAGGAATTCC
>NZ_JBIBVF010000024.1:0-157412 GCF_043080045.1 Streptomyces sp. NPDC015125 | reverse complement strand
CTACGAGAAGACCGCAACCATCTACCTGGCCGGCCTCCACATCGCAGGCATCTTCCTCTGGTCAGCCCGATGATCCAAACGAAACTGCCTAGGCCACCGCCTCGCCGCCTTCTACACCGGCGCCGGCATCGAGATCTTCGAGGGCTACGGGCTGACGGAGACGACGGCCGCGACGACCCTCACCCCACCCCTGCGTCCCCGCATCGGCACGGTCGGCTGGCCACTGCCCGGCAGCGCGGTACGCATCGCCGACGACGGCGAGATCCTGGTCCGCGGCGGGCATGTCTTCTCCGGCTACTGGGACGCCGCCCTCGGCGCGGCCCGTCCCGTCACCGACCAGGGCTGGCTCGCCACCGGCGACCTCGGTGCCCTCGACGCCGACGGCTACCTCACTATCACCGGCCGCAAGAAGGAGATCCTGGTGACGACGGGCGGCAAGAACGTTGCCCCCGCTCCCCTGGAGGACCGCCTCCGCTCGCACCCCCTCGTCGGCAAGTGCCTGGTCGTCGGCGACAACCGTCCCTACATCACCGCCCTGATCACTCTGGAACCGGACGGCCTCGCCCACTGGTGCCAGATGCACAAGAAGCAGAATCTGCCGCTGGAGCGCCTGGTCCACGACGAGACCCTGCTCGCCGACCTCCAGCGCGCCGTCGACGACGCCAACGAACTGGTCTCCCGCGCCGAATCCATCCGCCGGTTCGCCGTCCTCCCGGTGGATTTCACCGAGGAAACCGGGCATCTCACCCCGTCCCTGAAGCTCCGCCGCGCCGCTGTCACCCGCGACTTCGCCAAAGACATAGCCGGCCTTTACGAAAGCAGATGACCCCCGCTCTGGAGCCCGAGCCCTCGGCGCGTCAGACTGGAACCCCGTGTCACCTCTGTGGGGGAGGTGGCACGGGGTCTGACGTGCATTGTCGCGGCGTCCTACGGTCGGCCGACCTCGCACCAGACGGTCTTCCGGCCGTCCTCTTGCCGCACACCCCACCGCAGCGAGACGGCATCCATCAGCGCCAGGCCCCGCCCGCGCTCGTCGTCGCCGCCCGCCCGCAGCAGCACGGGCAGCGCCCGCGCGTCGGGATCGGTGACCTCCACCCGGGTACGGCCGCCGGCCATGCCGCTGATGCGGACGACGACCGGGGTGTCCTCCCCGACATGCCGGATCACGTTTCCCACTATTTCGCTGACACAGAGCTGGACCTCGGCGCACGGCCCGCCCAGGTGCTCGCGCACCGTGCGCCGGAGTACGGGCACTTCCTTGGGCAAGGCGAGCAGCTCCAGCGTGAGCGGCCCGGAAAACGGCCCGGAAAACGGCCCGGAAGACGTGCTCACCGCGCGGCCGCCTTACGAAGCGCCTCGGCCAGCTTGCGGGCGGTGGCCGTATTGCAGTTACCGAGCGCGACGAGCGGGACCGCGTAACTGCCGGCGAACCCCGGCAGGTCGACCCCGAGGGACGGCAGCGTGATCCCGTTCTCCTTGAGCGCGCTCCGCAGCAGCTCGGTGCAGTCCTGCACGTCGTCGTGGTGGTGGAGGGGGCTGGGCATGGGGCGTACGCCTTCCTGTGCGCATGGTGACGAAGTACTCACAGCGTGACGTCACCATGCGTAGCGTGGAAGGGGTTCTGACCCCACTGCGCGAACCGTGGAACGGTGAACCATGCCTGCACGCAAAGACGTTGACGGATCGGCGAGCGTCCCCGCCTTTTACGGCGCCGAGCTGCGCTGGAAGCGGGAGGCGGCGGGCCGCACTCTCCAGGAGACCGCCCACGGCAGCTTCTTCGGGCCGAGCTACCTGAGCGAGATCGAGCGCGCTACGCGGCGGATGCCGCTGGAACTGGCTCGGCACGTGGACCGGGTCTTGGGGACCGATGGGTTCTTCGAGCGGCGATGTGAGGACGTACGGAAGGCGAGGCGTGGTGCGCACGCCGAGTACTTCGCTCCGATTGCGGAGGCGGAGACGCGGGCTCGGGTCATCGAACGGTGGAGCAATGCGCTCATCCCCGGTCTGCTGCAGACCGGGGCGTACGCGCGGGCGGTCATCCACTCCACGCACCCCCTCGACCTGCCGGAGGAGGTCGAGGTGAAGGTCCGGGCCCGGTTGCAGCGGGCCAAGCTCTTCGACGCTCCGAAGAAGCTGGAGTACTGGGTCATCCTCCATGAGTCTCTGGTGCGAGGCGCGGACCCGCTTCTGGCGCCTTCGGAGATGGCCGAACAGCTCGACCAGATCGCCGGCTTGGTACGGCGTCGGCGGGTCTTTCCACAGATTCTGCCGTGTAATGCCCCGACTCGCCCTTTCATGGAACTGTCGCTCATGTTCATGGAGTTCGATGACGAGCCGCCGCTGATGTACACGGAGGGGCCCTACCACGGCCAGACCTTCGACGATCCGGCCCTCGTGCACCAGTACCGGAAGGCATACGATCGGCTCAGGGCCGCCGCACTGCCACCGGAGGCGTCCCTCGCCATCATCGAAGAAGCGGCTGAGGATTATCGAAATGGCCAGCAAAACCCTTGACTTGAGTGCCGCATGTTGGCGGAAGAGCAGCTACAGCAATGGTGACGGCGGCGAATGTCTGGAGGTCGCCGACGACTTCCCCGGCCTCGTCCCCGTACGGGACTCCAAGGTGCCCGAAGGCCCGGCCCTCATCGTTCGCGCCGGCGCCTGGAGCCGTTTCGTCACGGCCGTCAAAGCCGACTCGCTCGGCGTCTGAGGGCGCGCCCGGCAACATCACCCTGCCTCACCCGCACGGGCGCTCGGCTCTCACTGCGGGGGCAGGGCCACAGCCGTCTGCATCTCACACGAGTTGCACCAGAAGGCCCAGCCGTTGGCGTCCACGGATCGCGAGCCGCACGCGAGGCAAGGGTCGCCCACAAAGCTGGCCGCCACCCACGCGCCGGCCATCGCCGCCCGCCGCCCCGCGGTCGCGCACTCATCCGCATAGCAGGGGATACACAACCCGCCCTGCTCGCCGGGAAGTTTCATCGACCGTATCCCGCAGGTCGCGCACGGAAGCCGGCCGACGTACTGCGCGTCCAGGCCGACCGGCTTGCCGTTCCTGCTGAAGGCCGCCATGCCTGCCTCTGCCTCCTCTACGCCAGGACGGTTCCGGTGCCACCGCACCCGGAACACTGCGTGGTGACCGCATCGCCCATCGGCGTCTCCCACTCCACGGTGCCTTGGCCGCCACAGTCGGGGCAGGGCTTCTGCGGGGGCATGTGCTCGCTCATCTTGCCCAAGATAGGCCGCTCCATGTTGTCATGTGAGCACTTTCCGTGATCACTTCGCCCATGGTCGCCGCCCCGGCAGCAGCCGATCTCACGTCGACGCAAGATCGCAGATCGGTAGCGTCATGGGTCATTGTCGACGCGAGGCCGTCCGGGGGAGAGGCCGCGCCAGGCAGCCGACGCTCAGGCCGGCGCCCGCTGCGCTTCCTGCCCCGCTGCCTCGACGGCAGCGTCCAGAGGCTAATCAGGCTTATTGGTCCTGAAGCAAGCGGATTCGACCGTTACCGCAATCAGGGACGTGTGCTTACTGCCTGCTGGCTCCGCCAACAACCGCACCTTGACGGAGAACTCGTTCCCCTTGGAATTCGCGATGATCTCCGGAGTCTTTGCCGGGCTTTTATCCGGTCCGTCCTTCACGATTTTCCAACCATTTTTGGGGAGATTTCCCCTCAGTCGGTCCATGGCTTTTTTCATCTCTGCCACCGGAACGTCGTACAGACTCCAGGGGTGGCTGGCCCTGTACACGTCTCCGGAATACTCTGAACACGGTGCGATCGAGGGGCCAGGCTCGGTTACTTTCCCCCGCAAATCGATGAGCTTTAAGATCTTGTCGGACGAATTTCTGGTCTCTTCTTTGACGTCGGCGAGGTTGCGCAACTTAAGGTTTTCTTCATTCATTTGCGAACATCCTGCCATGAGTCCGCACGTCGCAATGACGCACACTGCTAGTGAAATTTTCCTATTCATGGGTTGTCCTCTCGTACCTCCCAGTGACAACGGCTGCCTGATTTTGCAAGCTAATCGAGTCTTTATCCCAGAACGCACTGTGATCTCCGGCGTCGCTTTCCAAGATGTTCCCGCCGAATTTCCGATCCGTGGGAATGATGCCATTCCCTCCGAGACCCACAGCGGAACCCCCGTACCGGACTGCGATGTCGTCAAGCCCACCCCCCATCGCCCACATGTGTTTGGGGTCGATGCCTAGGTCTGTGGCGCGGGCGGCCTGCATTCCGGGACTTCCCGCGACGAGGACATCACCTGCGGGTATGGTGGTCTGGTTTTGCATGGCAGTCTTGGCGGCGTCGCCGATCAGCGTACTGCCGTAACTGTGCCCGATCGCGGTGGTGTGACCAGCGTCGCCGGTCGAATACTGATGAGCCGTTCTATTACCTTCGAGGAACTGATGCAGCCCTAAGGCGCCCCTGTGTGCGTACTCGTCGACCGTAGCTTGGGCGAGATTGTTAGGGGCATCGTAATCAAGCCAGGTAATGGTCGATATTTCCTCGCCGGGAGTGATTTGATGGCTCTGTTTCCAGAGCCTTTCAGTCCGTCCGAGGTCCGAATGGTCCGCGTTCTCACCGATCGTTTCGATCTTCGTATTGGTGCCGGGCACGTAGATTGCGGTGTGATCGGCCGTGTCGGGGTTTCCGTTGGCAAGAATGATCCTTCCGTCGCCCTCGCCGTCCGGATCGAACCCCAGAAGATATGCCTCGGGCAGGCCGTCTTGTCCAGTCCGGTCGAAGCGGTCCTGAATGGCCCGCATTCCCTTCAGCTTCCCCTCCAGGCGCTCCTTCTCGTGGTGCCAGTCCAGCCATTTCTGGCTGTATTTCATGTCGCCGCGGGCCCCGACGCTCTCGAACTCGGGTGGCTCCGCTTTGGTGAGCGCAGCCAGCCTCACCTCGTACTGGCCACGCGTCTCCGCGAGAACCGTACGGTTGGCCTCGTCGCGTGCATCGGCGGGCAGGCCGTTCATCGCCCCGATGCTCGCGGGATGCAGGGAAATATAGGCATCCCGTTCATCCGCGGACAGGTGCTTCCACCACTCCGCGTTGTCCTGCGGGGCGCCGTGCTTGGGCGGTTCCTTGATGCTGTCCAGATAGTGCTCGGCGGCGTCGCTGACACCACCCGTGTCCTTCTTGGCGTCGACCCAGTCCGCGGCGGATACCGTCAGATCGTCGTCAGCCTTGAGGCTGCGCAGTTTGGGAGCCCACTTCTCGTCGGCCGTCGTGGCTTCTTCGAGGGCTGCGGTGATGCGGTCGGCGTAGGCCTGTGCCCGCGCGAAGTGGGGATTGGGGTCGAAGTTGGCCGCCTGCCGGTTGAGCGCCTTGGCTGTCTCGTCCGTGACGCCGTTCGCCGTGCCACCCGGCGGGGTCTTGCCCCGGTACTCGTCACCCGCTGCCGGGTAGGTGACCGACCCGTCCTTCTCCACGGTGAATTTCTCGCCCTCCGCATCCGCCACTGCAGCATCGAGCTTCTTCTTGGCGGTCTGCAGGTCGGCGGCAAGGGCGTTGAGCGCGGTACTGACGACGCCGCACTCCACCTGGGTGTAATGGAAGTCCTTTGCCAGCGTGCGGAGTTCGGTGAGAGCGGCCTCCGCTGCCTCGCCGGAGAGCGACTCCCGTAACTTGACGTTGATGCGCTGCTCAAGGGCGTCCTTGGCGGAGCTCGCCATATGGCTGGCGGCGCGATATCCGTCCGCGGCGTCCTCGAACTCGGCTGTCTTGAGGTTCTTGAGCGTCGAGTAGTCCATGGCTCAGGTCACTTCCCCTGCTGCCGGCCACCGACAGCGGGCGTGTCCTCGTACTGCTGGGAGAGCTTGCTGAACGAGCCCTTGACGGCTGCGTCGTTCCCGTACAGCTCCCCGCCCGCCTTCTCCATCCGAGCCTGGACTGCGCCGCACCGACCGCTCAGGGCCTCCAAGTACCGCTTCCAGGAGCGGAAGACATCCTGCTGTGCCGCAGCGCTCTGCACTCCGCTGCCGCCGGTGCTCAGATCCTGCTGCTCCTGTTCCAGCTTCGCCAGGGCCTTTTTGATGTCTCCCCGTAACGACTGGACCTCGCGCCCCGCCCTGTTCCACACGGATCGCTTGGACTTCAAGTCGCCGGAGCCGCCATCCGAACCGCCTTCGCCGGCGCTCGCGAGCTGTAATCCGCGCCCTTCGCCGGCCTCCCGCTTGAGCGCGGCCCATTCTTCGTCCCAAGACACAGCGTCCCCCGTCATCATCGCTGGCGATACGGCTGGAAATCCTACGGCGATGGACCACGCGGGACCTGCGTACGGATACTTATGCGCCATAAGGTCGCGCCGGATGGCCGTCACTCCCACGACGAGCAGCGTTGTCACGGCTCTCCGTTCGCCTGCCGCGACGTGGCGGATCGCGTCATCTGCTCTGGTGGCTGGGGTTCCTGGCGCCAGGAAGCGGTCCCATGTCGACAACGCGGAAGGCCGAAAGTGGTGATGTTGCCGACGCGCTGCCCCTTACCAGCGGTGGGGGAATGTGAGTACAGGTACTCACGCACTGTCCCCACCTCCCCTGCTAACTTCACAGCCCGTGTGAGGCCGACGCGTACATGGCTTGTCAGGGGGCGGAGTGACGTTCGAGGCGGAGTGGGCTGAAATCAAGCGGGAGAGTTCGGCCCGTATGAGCCTGGCCAGCGCAGGTGGAGAAGGCTGGAGCCTAGACGGCGGTACAGGGGATCTTCGTTCGTCCCGCCAGGCGTGGAGCAGGGGTGCGCAGGCCGTCGGGTCCCTCCGGGAAAACCTGAAGAGTGCTCTGAGCGCGCTGGAGAGCAGGCACGACGTCGGCGGGAGCGAAGCGGAAGGCCTGCGGAGTATTGCTTCGCATCTCAGCGCCTATCAGTCATGGCAGCGGCGGCTTGATCTGGTGAGCCGTGAATGCAACGAGTTGAAGGACAAGCTGCAGAAGACCGGCGACGCCTTCTACAAGACCGATGCAGCGATCGGCGAAGCCTTCCATGAACAGATGACCGTGCCGGTGAAGAGGCCGGGCGCCGGCACGCACGGCCGGGGGGAATTCTGATGGTGAGCATTTCCGAGCTGCGGAAGATCAAGCCTTCGGAGTTAGAGGAGGCTGCGGACGGGTGGCACAAGGTCAGCAGTGCCGCCGGCGATGCCAAGCGCCGGGTGGACAACGAGATCGTCGGTCGGCTGCAGCGCGATCTGACAGGTAAGGCCCCTACCGCTGCGCTGGATCGGCTGCGACGGCTGAGCCGAAACTTCCACTACACCCAGGTCGAGACCGGCCTGATCCGTACCGCATTGAATGGGCTTGCTTCGGAATTACGTGCGGCACAACGGAAGTTGAACGACGCAGTAGCCGATGCGGAGGCGGAAAAGTTCACGGTCAAGCCGGACGGCACGGTCCATTGGGTGTCTCAGCGAGTGAAGATGCCTTTCAATCCCGAGCAGACCACTCGGGCGGGTGGCCCGAAGGGGGTTCTCGCCTTCGATCCGCAACAGGCTAAGGCTCAGGAATACGCCGACCGAATCGGGGCCGCCATCGCAGACGCCACCGAAGCCGATGCCCACTACTCGCGGACTCTCGACCGGCTCAAGGCGGATAACGACCTCGAAGTCACCGACTCGGACTGGGCCGATGCGCAGCGCGACATGAGCACTCTCCGAAAGTCCTCTGGCAAGTATCTGCAGCGCGACGACATCCCCAAGGGAAAGTCTCCCACGGAGAATATCAAGTGGTGGCAGGGGCTTTCACCAGAAGAACAGGAAGAGTATTCCTCTCTCTTTCCGGCCGAGATCGGAGCTTTGGACGGTCTGCCTGCCACCGTCCGAGATGACGCGAACCGAACCGTCCTGGACGAGAGCCAGGCGCGCATGCGGCTGGAACTGGACCGCCTTGGTCCCGAGCCACCGGAGTATGACCCCGGGGATGGACACTCCGGGCCGTACGTCAGTAAGAAATGGGAGGAGTGGCACAAGAAGCATGATTTCTTGCAGGCCCAGCTCCACGGTATGGCGGCTATCCAGAAACGCTTCGAGCAGACCGGATTCGAGGGTCTTCCGCCTGCCTATCTCCTCGGTTTCGATGCGGAAGGAAAAGGGCGAGCGATCATCGCTACGGGAAACCCTGACACCGCCAAGCACACTGCGGTATACGTACCGGGTACCGGGGCAAGGCTGGCAGGCGCACAAGGCGATATCGGTCGGATGACTGATCTTTGGTACGACAGCCAGCAGTTTGCGGGTGGGGACGAGTTGTCCACGATAACCTGGATCGGCTATGACTCCCCTCGTAGCGCCTTTCCCGGTGACAAAGGCGACGCGGTACCCGAAGCGTCATCAGTGGACTGGGCAAATGATGCGGCCCCTCATCTGAATCGCTTCATGGAGGGGTTGCACACGGCACAAGGGGGGCCCGATGCCAGTCACACCACGCTGATCGGTCACAGCTATGGTTCAACTGTCATCGGTGATGCCTCACTCGGAGGCCCAATGGCCACGGACGACATCCTGGTCGCCGGCAGTCCCGGAATGCTGGTTCCCGAAGCAGAAGACCTCGGAATCGGCAAGGAACATGTCTGGTCGGAGGCCGCATCATCCGACAAGGACCAGGTTCCCCTGGGAGGGAAGATCGCCGGCCTGGGCGGCTGGAAGTGGGGAGCGCAGTACTGGCATGGCCTCCCCTACTCCTACGGCCCCCAGGAAGTCGTGCCGTCGGACGAGGCGTTCGGAGCTCATCGCATGTCCACTGATTCACCGGACCACAGCGGATATTGGAGGCGCGGCTCGGCCAGCCTGTGGAATCAGGCGGCTGTTGCCACTGGAAACTATGACAGGGTCAAATATGACTAGCCTGCGCACAGTGGGGTCGCGTAACCGTCTTCGCTCCCTTCCGCGACTTTTTGCGGTAGCCACCGCGCTCTTGACCATCACGATGACGGGATGTTCTGGCATGCACGACGATCGGGATGAGGCCTCTGTGCGAGATGTCCCCCTCGCTGAAGAAGACGGAAGGAGCCTCTCCAGCGAGATTTACGCCATGATGGGACTGAAGAACGCCAAGAGCACCGAGCCGGGCCCTCATGCTGCTTTGTGCGAAGGGGAGGATCCTGAGCGTTACTACATGGTCCGTCATGCCTGGGCAGTTCATGGCGTCCCTTTCGCGGACTTGGAACAGGCAATGGAACGGCTCAAGAAGGAGATGCCTGAAAAGGGCTGGAAGATTGTCAAGTATGGCCCGGATTCCAGTCCTGCCAAGACTCTGGAGCTCATGGCAGATTCAACGGAGAAGAAGTTTTCTGTGGCGATCCATCTCCTCGATGAGCGGAAGAAGAGTCGAGAATCCCGGATCGCTGTCAGCCTGGCGTCCACCTGCTATGAGGTCCCCGCCGGGAAAACCGTCACGGAGCGGTGACCTGGCCGCCAAGCATGATGATGGCACGCCCGCATTCAATGGATTCATTGATGGCCTCAAGGCGTCACGCGAATCAGGGACCGGCGGACACCTCACTGTGATTGGTCACTCCTATGGCTCCACCCTTATCTTATCCGCGGCCCGTAAAGGGGAATTGAATGCCGATGACGTAGTTTTCGGTGGGAGTCCCGGTGTTCGAGTGGGCGAAACGCTGGACCTGGACGTTCCCCAGGGACATGTGTGGAATGAAGAGGCAGACGGTGACCCTGTTCCAGATGTGGGTAAATGGGGTCATGGTGGAAGTCAATGGGAAATTGGAGGTGGCGCTCTCATTATGTCTAACGGGGATCTCTTCGGGGGCAACCAGATGATCGCTGATGCTACGGGGCGTGGCGACTATTGATAGTTCGGAAAGCATCCTACGGAGAGCCTTCAGAATCAGACAGTCGTTATACTTGGCCAGTATGAAGAGGTCAAGCATGCCCGTTAATATTCTCCCGATTCGACCGAAGCGCGCCAAGTGTTTTTTCGCCGTGCTGTCCGTGGAGGCCTGGATCATCTTGACGGGATGTTCAAGCGTGAAAGACTCCGGAAGCGAACCTGACTCCGTGCCGGATGCTCGCAATATCTCTGAAGTGAGGGGAGAGGCTCGAGAGATCTCAAGCGTCGTCCTCGATGTGATCGATCTGAAAGGCCAAGTGAGTAAACCCGGTCCGGGAGTCTTATCCTGTGCAGACAAGGATTCGGATAAGTCCTATGCGATCCACCATCCCTGGTCTCTTACGGGCGTCCCGGTCGAGGGAATGAAGAAGGCTATGGAACGCCTCAGGAACAACCTCCCGGGGAAAGGCTGGAGGATTGCCAGTTACGGCCCTGACGTAAGTCCCAGCAAGAGTATTGAGCTCGTGGCTGACTCCACGAAAAAGAAGTTCTCAATCCGCATCCGGCTCCTCGACCGAACCAAGAGAGCCGACCCCGGTTCTCTCAAAGCGCTGATCTCCGTGGACTTGACTTCGGCATGCTTCCAGGTGTCCAAGGGCAAGGCTGTGGATGAGTACTGATCGCCCGCCCGGTGATCCGCAGCCCACTCGTCGTAAGCGGGCCAACCGCCGAGTGGACCATGGAAGTGTGGGAGGTCAGACAGGAAGCCGTTTCAGCCTGCAGGGGCCATGTCGTTGGCGCGGGTGCTCCTCACCCGGTCGATGTACATCTGCCGGCAGCGCACTCATATCACGTCTCGTCGCTTCGACATTCGCGGCGCGGGTGTATTGGGCAAGTGCCACCAGTGCCGAGGCGGGCGTACGGCGGCGGCACCTCAACGGTGCCCGAGCGCGTCATTGGAGCCGCGCGCGGCTAAATCCATCTGCTCCCATGCTTCCGGGTTTGTTCTCAAATGGCAGTTGGGGTGGGCGTACATTCGCTGCACGCCCACCCCAAGTCACCTGGGCTGCTGATCGCTACTGGAAGAACCCAGCAGCCCGGCGGTCCGTCGCCCGGTAGTCCGCGCTGCCGGAGCGGATCTTGGTTGCGACCTCGTGCAGGGTGCTCTGGATGTGGCTCGCGCGGCTGTTCCACTGCCGTTCCGCGGCCTGGAAGGCCTGGTGGGCCTCGCCTTCCCAGGAGTTGGAGACGCGCTTGACCGCGCCCCAGATCCTGTCGAGCTCGGCCTGAAGTTCCTTGGCGGAACGCTCGATGTCGGCGGCGGTCTGCTCTACCGCGCCGTATGTCACCCGAAGGTTCTCGTCGCCGGCCATTTCTCCCCCACTGCTGGTGGCTGATTGGTGGATGTCGCTTTACCCGGAAGCCTGCTGTCAGGTGCAGGTGTGCAGGCGCAGGTGCTCAGTAGTTGCTGATGCCGCTGGTGGAGCCGGTGTCGAGCTGGCCGCCGGACGCGCCGCCGTTGACGTCGATGCCGCGGAAGCTGGAGAGCACCTCGGAGTCGTTGGACCGGCTGGTGGTGCCGGTCTGGGCGATGGTGTCGTTGATGCTGTCGAGCATGCGGCGCAGGGCGGCGTGGTCCTCGTTGAGGGCGTTCTGGGCCTGCTTGAAGGCGCTGGCGCCCTGGCCGGTCCACGCCGACTCGACTGCGGAGATGGCGTTGATCAGCGTCCGCAGCTGGGACGACATCGCCTGACTGCCGCTCTGGATCTCGTTCTTGAGCTTTTCGATCTCCGCATAGGTAAGTGCGGTATTCCCTGCCATGATCCACCTTCCCCCATGAGTGGGTTACAGAAGAGCTGAGTGAGTAGGTCTTGGTGTTCAGCTCGGATTGTTGGCCGTATCTCGTGAGATGCGGGTTTCTGCGCTGGTTGCTCGTGGCGTGAGCAGCCAGAGTCCAGGTCGTTCTGGTGTGTTCGCCCCCGTTACGTCCGCTGTCGCCGGACGTAGATCAGTCCGCCGGCTGCCAGGGCGGCGACTGCTGCGGCCAGTCCGGCAGTGAGGGGCCAGGGCAGTGAGCTGTCCGGGTGGTCGGCCGGTTTCTGCGCGGCGTCGGCTGCTGAGTTGTCTGCCTTCGACTGCGGGGTCTTGGGCGGTGCGGAGGTTCCGCGGGCGGCAAGCAGCGGGTTGACGTCGGCGGGGCCGGGATCGCCCTCCTTGTCCAGCAGCACCTTCCGGGGGCGGACGATGCCGTAGCCGAGGTATTGGCTGGGGACCTTGCCGTCCTCCGGCTTGCCGGCGGTCTCCATCATGACCCGCAGAACCTGGTTGTTCGTCCAGGTGGGGTGGGCGGACCAGATCAGGGCGGCGGAGGCCGAGGCGATGGCGGTGGCGTCGCTGGTGCCCCATGTGGTGCAGTCCAGCAGCCTTTTCGTGCAGCGCGTGGGAACGTCGACTCCGGGGGCTGTCAGCGCCACTTGTGGCCCGTACACCGAGAAATCTGCTGCCTTCAACGACCTGTTCACGGCTCCGACACCGACTACCCCGGGGAGGCTTGAGGGGTAGTCGGCGATGTTGTCTTCGGCGCCGTGGTTTCCGGTCGCTGCGAAGATCAGGGCACCTTTTTTGCCGGCATGGTCGATCGCCGGCTGCAGATCGGCCTTGGCTGCCTCGCCGGCTGGTCCGCCCAGTGAGATGTTGATGACCTTCGCGCCGTGATCCGCCGCATAGCGGATGGACTTCGCCATGGCGACACTGCCGTTGGCCCCGAGGCTTCGCAGCGGAAGAATCTTCGATTCCGGTGCAAGGCCCCAGGTGCCGTCCCCACTCCGTCTGCCGGCGATGAGCATCGCCATACTCGTGCCGTGGCCTTGCCCGTCATAGTTGGCGCCACGCTGAGTTGCTGAGAAATCCTTCCCTGGCATCAGCTGGCCGCGCAATTCGGGTACGGAGCTGTCCACACCGCTGTCGATCACCGCGACGGTGACGCCTTCTCCCGTACTCGTCTGCCACATGCGCTCGGCTTGCATCGCATCCAGATACCACTGGCGCGATCTCTTGTCCGCCGCAGAGGCATCTGGTGCGAATAACCCGAGGAACAGCGTGCTGAGGCAGAGAACCAGCGATAAGCACAGTTGGTTCTTCGATCGCATGCGAATTCCCGCACGAGTCACGGTGCGGTGCCTCCTACTCTGTTGCGCGACGGTGCCGGGGCTATTCGATCACTGGGGGCACAACTGAAGGGAGTTGCGCAGTCCACGTCTCGCCGTCTTCCTGGAGGAAGGCCGGCCTTTCACCTGAAGCGCCTTTCCTGCGCCGGGACGACGGGGATCCTGACACGGGCAGCATGCCGCTGGACGGGGTCGTGGTGCCCCGTGCCAGGCCAGATCCACCCGATGTGAAGTCGCTCGCCCTGCCGGTCGATGTCGGTGCTCGTCCGCCTGCCCGCCCCGGCTCGGACGTCGAGCTGCGTGCTGCAGCCGGTCCCTGGGCCACGCCCCCAGAGCTGCTCCTGCCAATGGCGGAGCCATACGTCCCGGAGCGGTGCTCCTCGCCTGCCACCACTCCACCTGGTCCTGTGCCCATGGTGCCGCCGGGCTCGTAGGCCATGCGGCGGCCCGGAAGGTTCGGTACACGTTGCCCTGTGCTGCTGCCCGCGCTTCCTGAATAGCCCCCGGCCGGCCCTCGCGTCAGGGAACCGCGTTCCTCGCCTATGACTGATCCACGGGGCTTGCTCATGGGCTCTCCATGCGGAGAGGCAAGGCGCTGGCCAGAGTTGACCGGGCCTTCCTGCGTGGTCCCATTACCCGTCCGTCCGGAGCCGACCGGCCGGGGGGTGGTCACACCATGTTCTTCACCCATGACGGTCCCTGCCGGAAGCTGCGGCCGTCCGACGGTGGTGCCGCCACGCCGTGCGGCTCCACGGTTGATGCCTTCTCCTGCCGCACGGTCGTAAGGGCCGGGCGTTGCGGCTCGGCGGTCGGCCACTGGCCCCGAGCCGCGTCCGGCCCTTCCAGGCTTGTCCGGAACCGTGACTGTGCCGGGGCGCGATACGGGACCGGACGGGACAGGGCCAGGAAGGGGGCCGTCTGTGCCGCTGGGAGGCTGAGCCGGAGTGCTGCCCTCATGATGTGGCGCTGAGCGGTGCGAGATGACGGGCGCGGTGGAATCGACGGTCGTACCCACCTGTCGCTCCTGCTGTGCACGATCGGCAGTTGGCTGCGATGGCCCCGTGTGTTGCCCCCCGCTGTCGTTGCCGGGCACCGGGGCGGTGCTGCCGACGCCCGTTGCTGGTGTAGGCCTCCGGTCGGTCACCGGGTCCAATATGTGGCCCGCGTCCTCCGGCTCCGGCACAAACCCGGAAGCCGGCCGGAAGTTGGGCGCCTCCTGCCGTGCGATCTTTTCCTGGGCCGTTCGGTAGTAAGACGCCAGCCGGTTCATCTCGGCGAGGGCAGCTTCCCTGTCCGGGTCTTTGGTGAGGGCGGTGACCCCGTTGGCCTTTCCGGTGTCCGTCTCTACGAAATTCCGCAGCTCGGGAGGCTTGGGCATCAGTTTGGCCTGGCCCAGTGCGGTGGCGGCATCGACCATGGCTTCGCCGGTGTTCTTGGCGTAGTGGACCAGTTTGCGGCTTTGCGTGGCGGTGTCTCTGGTCCAGTCGGTGAAAGCTTGGGCGCCCTCGCCTTTCCAGTGGGCCTGGGTCTGTTGGGCGTAGGCCTGGAGGTCATCGGTGATTCTGGCGATCTCATTGCCGGCGTCGACCAGGTCGGTTCCCATCACGATGATGTGCAGGTGGTCGGCGTCGGCCACCATGTCGTAGAGGGCCTGATGGGACGCGTTCTCGAAGTTGGTGCAGCCCACAATGCCTAAGTCGGCGGTGTTCCCTGCCATGTCCGTTCCCCCTTGCCTCAGATGCCGTCGGAGCCCGCGGACCGGCCGTCGCCCAGTTCCGGACCGGGGGTTTCGGCGGGCTGGTGGTGGGGCTGTGGTGCCTTGTAGAGGCCTTGGGTACGACGTTGGATCGCGGACAGGCGGTTCCGGACGTCGGCATCCACTGCTTCGTAGTCCCGGCCGATGAACTCGGTTCCGAGGCTCAGCGCCTCGATCTGTTCGCCGAATACTTTGGAGAATGTTTCGAGTTGGGCCAGCACTTTTTCGTAGGTGTCCGCGATGCCCTGCGCCTCGGCGAAACCCTGGCCGAAGGAAGACGGAGCAATCTTGCGATGGCTGAGCGCACGGTGATCCGCATTTGAGCCCTTGAGCTGGTCCAGCAGGTCATCCACGCGCTGTTTCAGCTGCTTCAGCTTCTTGGGATCGACCTCGAACGACCCGCCGCCCGGGCCGGCGCCCGCCCCGTTCACCTGCACGCCTGTGCGCTCGTCAGACCCCACAGTGACTCCCCCCGTAAGTCAGAAACTTCAGGAGTCACTCTAGTCACCGCCTCTGACAACGGAGGGTGGTGTTTCGCCGGTACCGTTCAGAATTCGCCAATGAGGGGAACCTTCACCGTGAGTCCCGAGGCGAAGGCAATGGCAGCCGGTTTCGAGATCATGTGGTCTTATTCCGGGGAAACCTGAGTACGGCTACTCATTGACTTTGTCCGGCAGCGGGCACAGTCGGCGGGGCGGAAGCCGCCGCGCGGCTGCGCATGTCCCGTCGGACGACCGCCACTCCCACGATGACCGCGACCGCAACGCCCCCGGCCCCCAATCCGTATGTCGCATATCGCTCCCTCCGATCCTGCGGAGTCTCACCGTCCACCGGGGTGGCCGGGTCCGGGGGAGCGGCCCGGGGCGGGCCGTCGTCCGCGCTCGCGTGGTCGAGGGGGTGGTCGTCCTCGGTCAGGGCGCGTACCGGGTCGACGACGCCCCAGCCCACGAAGCTGTCGCGGCCGTTGACGGAGCGCTCGGCGGTCTGCTCGATCTGGGCGACGATCTGGTACTCCTTCCAGTCGGGGTGCTTGGCCCGCAGGAGGGCCGCGATGCCGGCGACGTAAGGAGCCGAGAAGCTGGTGCCGTTGTCGACGCACTGGCCGCCCTTGGGGACGGTGGAGACCATGTCCACCCCGGGAGCGGCGACGCCGATGAAGTCGCCGCTCTGGGAGAAGGCCGCACGCTCGTTGTTGCGGTCGGAGGAGGCGACGGCCAGGACGCCCGGGTACGACGCCGGATAGGTCTTCTTGAGGCGGCCGTCGACGCCGTCGTTGCCGGCGGAGGCCACCACGACGATGTTCTTCCGCCGTGCCTCGCGGACCGCCTGGGCGAGGCGGGAGTCCGCCGGGACGGGCTGGGTCGTGTCCTGGGAGATATTGATGATGTCGGCCTTCGCGGCCACGGCCGCTTGGATGGCCGCGGCCAGCGTGCCGACGTTTCCGGTGCCCTTCTCGTCGTTCTGGCGGAGGGGGATGATGGTCGCCTCGGGGGCCAGGCCGACGAAGCCGGTGCCGGGGCGCGGGCGGGCCGCGATGATGCCCGCGACCTTGGTGCCGTGGCCCACCGGATCGTAGGTGCCGTCCTTGGGCGCCCGGGGATCCGCGCCTTCGCCCTTGCCGAGGAAGTCGCGGCCGCTCTTGGCCTCGACGGCGGCGGTGAGCTGCGGGTTGGTGCGGTCGACGCCTGTGTCGATCACCGCGACCCGGACCGGCTGGCCGTGTGCGTCACGGCCCTTGGTGCCCTGCCACAGGCGGTCGAAGACGATCCGCTGCAGGGCCCACGGCCGCTCCTTGATCTGCTGCTTCATGGGGAAGGTGCAGGCGCCGTTCCCCTCCGGTACCGGAGGGGTGTCCCCCGGTCCTGCGGCCGTCGCCGGGGCGGCGGCCATCGCCACGAGCAGCGCGCCCGTGCCCCAGGCCGCGGTTGTCTTCCTCCGCACCGTGGTGACTCCGTTTCCCTACGAGCCCTGTGGCTGCCGTGCGGCGTTGGTGTCCAGCCGAGGGCCCATCGGCAGGAACTGCGACCAGTTCGCCGGGACGCGCACGGGCTTGAGTCCCTTGTAACCGAGCAGCATTTGCGCCCGGTACGTCTCCTGCTGCGGCGCGGTCCGGCTCTGCCCGGTGTCCTTGGCGTCCGCGCCGATGCCGGAGGGCTTGGTGGTGCTGTCGTTGTTCGTCTGTACGCCGTACCGCAGGCCGGTGTCCGTCACCAGGAAGCGCCCTCCCGATGCCCCGTCTCCGGCCTGGATCTGCTGGTAGAACAGCCCGGTTCCGGGCGTCACATAGGCGCTGGTCCCCCCGTTGACGACCGGCTGGGGATAGTCGGTTCCGGCCCAGGTGCTGAGCCGGGTGCCGCCGGCCGGGGACACGTGGCGCAGCACGCTGCAGACCGTGTTCCGCCGGCCCGGTGCCGCAGCGGTATTGGCTTGCACGGCGGTCGGCTGCGGCCACTTCTTCTCCGCGAAGAGGTTCCCGCTCTCCGGGGTGAAGGACTGTGCGTTCACCTCCGTGGGCTCGTTGTGCTGCTGCAGTCGGCCGGTCTGCGGGGAGAACAGCAGCAGCCGTGCGACGAAGTCCGACACCGGCCGGACCTCACCGGGCAGCACGACGTACTGCTGTGCTCCGGAGCCGGTCGTGGCGCGGAGCACCCTGCCGACCTGGTCCTCGCGGGGGCCCAGGCCCTTGATGCCGGCCCGCTGGCCGACGGACTGCGGAAGGGAGGGGAAGCCGATCGGCGTGCCGTCGTGGAAGGTGGCCAGCCAGTCCTTGGTGACCTGTTGGGGCTGGCGGCTCCCCACCAGCGCGCGCAGCAGCAGTTCGGATTCCTTTCCGGAGCCGCCGCCGTCGACGAGGTACTTGGTGCCCTGGGGGTCGATCAGATAGCGGGCGCCGGACGCGCCGGTCTCCTGGACGTAGAGCACCTGGCCGCCGTGCAGCCGGCCCGGGCCCTCCACCTTGTGCTCGTCGCGGGCCGCGAAGAGGAACGTGGCCTTCTGCACGGCCTTGCCGTTGCTGCCCGGCTGCTCGCACACCGCCCAGCGCTTGCTCTTCTGTGCTTCCGGGGCCTCGGGGATGCGGTCCGGGGCGTACGGGATGCCCAGGGTCGGGCCGTGCGGGATCTTCCCGCTGTCGAGTTCGTGCTCATCGACCTTGAGGACGTTGAACTGTTCGGTCTTCAGCAGCAGCCGGGCGGAGGCCATGTTGAGGACGGGGTGGAGCTGTGGTTTGCCGTCCGTGGTGAGCACGACGTAGAGGGTGGCCGACTGGCTGCCCAGGAGGACGTGTTCGCCCGGTGTGTTCCAGCCCTTGGGGGCCTGCGGCCGGAACATGCCCCAGGCGCCGAAGCCCGCGAGCACGAGCGCGGCGATGACCAGGCCGGGAAGCACGGCGCGCAGCGGATTCGGGGCGCCCTCGTCGGTACGGTCCGGGGAGGGCTGCAGGAAGGCCGCCACGAGTCGTTTCTTGGCGAAGGTGTAGCCGTTGAGCTCGTCCCGCCGTGATGCCATGCTGCTGAGTTCCCCCTGAGACCGTTACCCGAGTGCCGGCCGTGTGTGCGTGCGGCCACGACCGTCCTTGCCGACGTTCCGCGTCACCCGCTGGTCATGCTGCGCGCCCGGCCGTACAGGTCCAGGACCGCCAGACACAGCGGCATCAGGGACAGCAGGAGCAGTCCGTCGGTGAGATCGAGCGCGCGCCCCCAGAAGGGCGTGAGCCCGCGCTTCGGCACGGTCAGCGCCACCAGGGTCAGCAGCGCCACCCCGCCCGCCAGGGCGAGCGCCAGCCAGATGGTGCGGATGTCGAGCCGGGCACGGTCGCCCGCGACGAAGTCGGTGAGCGCGCCGGCCGGCGGAGCGAAGGCCATCCCCAGGACGAGCAGCGCCAGCGCGCCGAACCCCGCGATGATCACGCAGGCAACCTGGGCGGTGTAGCGGAAGAGCCGGGCGCGCAGCAGCGTGGCCAGGCCGGCGGCGAGGGTGAGCAGACGTCCCCATGCCGATTCCGACAGGCCGAGGACGGCCGCGGCCGCGATGACCACTGCACAGCAGCCGCCCAGCAGCCCCAGCAGCAGTTCATGGCCGCGGCGCGCCTGTGCGGCGATGCCGTCCACGTCCACGAGGTCCTCGGCGGGCATCGCCTCGTCCGGCCCGGCGCCCGCCTCCCGCTCGGCCAGGCTGCGCGGTGTGGCGTAGCCGATGGGGAGCCTGGCCAGACGCGTGGCGAGGGCGGGAAGAAAGGCCATCAGGCCGATGGCCACCGGGAGGCAGACGGCCGCGGCGCGGGCGGCCGGGGCCTCGGTGACGAGGGCGAGGAAGGACGAGAGGGTGCCGGCGGCCGTCACGAGCGTGGCCCCGATGAACGGGGCATCGCCCTTCGGCGACAGCGCGACCAGCGCGACGGACACGACGAGCGCGGCGATGCAGCCCAGCAGGAATTGCAGCCGCCCGGCCCCTTGGCCGGCGTCGGGGCCGACGATCCCCGAGCCCGCGCACCACACGACCGGTAACGCTCCGAGGCCCAGCGCGACGGCCGACGGCTGGTCCCGGTAGACACGGGCGCGGACGCCGGCGAACGCGGCCACCAGCAGCCCGGCGACGGCGGCGATCACGCCGGGCAGGCTGTGCATGTCGTGGCGTAAGGGATCGGCGTACCACAGCACGAACCCCACGAGGGCCAGCAGCACGCCCACTCCCACCAGGCCGGCGCCGCGCAGCATGCCGTCGTTCCACAGGCGCCGGTCCCGGGCGACCGCGGAGGCCACGGCGTCGGACACCTCGTCGTAGACGGCCGGCGGCAGGGACTGTGCGAAGGGCCGGAGATGCAGCATCTCGCCGTCGACGACCCGCTGGTCGGCGAGCGAGCGGGAGCTGTCCAGCGCGCTGCCGTCGCTCCGGAAGAGGTAGTAGCCGGTCGGCGCGTCCGCGGGCTGGGTCTGACGGGTCAGCCGCAGTACTTCCGGATAGATGTCGGAGACGGCGATGTTCTCGGGCAGTGCCACATCGATACGGCTGTCGGGCGCGACCACGGTCACCCTGCGGAAACCGGTCCCCACGCTCGTGCGCAATTCTTCCCCCTGTCCGCCGCCCGGGCCCGAGCCCGGCCGACCGTGACACATGATCCTTCCCCATTGGCCACATTAGTCGGCAGTAGGATCGTCCGATGCGGAAGGCGCCGTCGCCAGGGGGGTGAGCGGTACGGAGATTTCCCTTCCGCCGAGGGATGGGTGCGCGGTGAGCCAGATTGTCGTCAAGCGTCCGCCGCGGGCGCTTCCGCCCGTGGTCCCCACGGACGAGTTACGCCTCGAATCGCCGCCGGAACTCCCGCGTGGCCAGCAGGAGGGCGTGCTGATGCAGCTCCTGCCGATGATCGGCATGGGCTCGTCGGTGGTGTTCTTCTTCATGCCGGGCATGCCGGGTTTCATGCGCATCATGGGTGCGCTGATGCTCGCCTCGACGCTCGGCATGGTGATCGCACAGGTCGTCCGCTACCGCCGGGGCACCCAGGGAGAGATGGCGCAAAGTCGTCGTGACTACCTGAAGTATCTGGCGCAGACCCGGCGCCACATCCGCCGTACGGCAGCGTCGCAGCGCAACGCCCAGCACTACCTCCATCCCGCTCCCGACCAGCTGTGGGCGGTGGTCGCCGAAGGCCGCCGGGTCTGGGAACGGCGGATCGGTGACGCCGACTTCGGCCAGGCCCGCATCGGCCTGGGGACCCAGCAGCTCGCCACCCCGCTCATCGCTCCCGACACCGCCCCCGTCGACGAACTCGAACCGCTCACCGCGGGTGTCATGCAGCGCTTCCTCACCGCCCACGGCTCACTCCAGCACATGCCGGTCGCGGTCTCGATGCGGGCCTTCTACCACCTCACCGTCTCCGGCGACCCGGAGTCCGCCCAGGGCGCCGCACGGGCCCTGATCGGCCAACTCGTCACGCTGCACTCGCCGCAGGACCTCATGGTCGCCGTGGTCGCGTCCCCCGGTGCCCTCGCCCGGTGGGACTGGACCAAGTGGCTGCCGCACGCCCAGCTGCCCCACGGTGTGGACGGGGCCGGCACCAAGCGCCTCTTCGGCGACGACCTCGCCGAACTCGAAACCCTCCTGGGCGACCAGCTGGCAGACCGCCCGCGCTTCAGCCGGGAGGCACCGCCGCTGCTGGACCGGCCGCACCTCGTGGTCGTCCTGGACGGCGGGATGGTCCCCCCGGACTCCGCCTTCGCCGCCCCCGAGGGCCTGCAGGGCGTCACCGTCGTCGAGGTCGTCCCGGGGGAACTCGACGAACCGCGCGGCGGCCTGTCCGTCCGGGTCCATCCCGCCCGCCTCCGGCTGGAATCCGCCGTCTCCGTCTACGACGGCACTCCCGACACGCTCTCCCTCGAACGCGCCGACACCCTCGCCCGCCGGCTCGCCCCGTTACGGATCGAGGGCACCGACGACGACGAGCCGCTGCTCGCCAACCTCGACTTCACCGATCTGCTCGACCTCGGCGACCCCGCCTCGGTGGACACCGCCCGCACCTGGCGCCCCCGCTCCCAGGCCGAACGCCTCCGTGTCCCCCTCGGCATCGACGAGGCCGGACGGCCGGTCATGCTCGACCTCAAGGAGGCCGCCCAGAACGGCATGGGCCCGCACGGCCTGTGCGTCGGCGCCACCGGCTCCGGAAAGTCCGAACTCCTGCGCACCCTCGTCCTGGGCCTGGCCGTCACCCATTCCTCGGAGACCCTGAACTTTGTGCTGGCGGACTTCAAGGGCGGCGCCACCTTCGCCGGGATGTCGGCTCTTCCGCATGTCGCCGCGGTCATCACCAACCTCGCCGACGACCTCTCCCTGGTCGACCGGATGGGCGACTCCCTCCGCGGTGAACTCCAGCGCCGCCAGGAACTCCTGCGTCAGGAGGGCAACTTCGCCAATATTCACGACTACGAAAAGGCCCGCGCCGCCGGACAGGCGCTGGAGCCGCTCTCCTCACTCGTCATCGTCATCGACGAGTTCAGCGAACTGCTGACCGCGAAGCCCGACTTCATCGAGATGTTCATCCAGATCGGCCGCATCGGCCGCTCCCTGGGCGTCCATCTGCTCCTGGCCTCCCAGCGCCTGGAGGAAGGCCGGCTGCGCGGTCTGGACACCTACCTCTCGTACCGCATCGGCCTGCGTACCTTCTCCGGTGCCGAATCCCGGGTCGCCCTCGGCGTCCCCGACGCCTATCACCTCCCCTCCGTCCCCGGCTCGGGCTATCTCAAGTTCGGCACGGACGAGATGACCCGCTTCAAGGCCGCCTACGTCTCCGGTCCCGCTCTCCAGGGCGCCGCCGCCACGGACGAGGGCCCGCGCCCCGTCCCGCGGACCGCCGCCCTCTTCCAGGCCCCGCCCGTCCCGCTCGCCGAAGCCACCCCGGAGCCGGACACCGCCCTCGGCACGGGCACCGCCCTCGGCACGGGCACCGGGCCCGCACCGGGCGACGGGCTCGCCGACACCGTCCTGGACGTGATCGTCGGCCGTCTGGAAGGGCAGGGCCCCGCCGCCCACCAGGTCTGGCTCCCGCCCCTGGACAAGGCCCCCGCCCTCGACCAGCTGCTGCCCGCCCTGGCGACCACGCCCGAACGCGGCCTGCACGCAGGGGCCGCTCGCGCCACCGGCCAACTGGCCGTTCCCCTCGGCCTGGTCGACAAGCCCTTCGAGCAGCGCCGCGAAGTCCTCACACACGACTTCTCCGGAGCCACGGGCCATCTGCTGATCGTCGGCGGCCCCCAGTCCGGCAAGTCCACCCTGCTGCGCACCCTCATCGGCGCGTTCGCGCTCACCCACACCGCCCGTGAGGTCCAGTTCTACGGACTCGACTTCGGCGGCGGCGCGTTGAGCTCGATGGCGGATCTCCCGCACGTCGGGTCCGTCGCCTCCCGTCTCGACCCCGAGCGCATCCGCCGTACCGTCGCGGAGGTGGCGGGCATCCTGGCGCAGCGGGAAGAGTTCTTCCGCGGCCACGGCATCGACACCATCGCCACCTACCGCCGCCGGCGCGCCGAGGGCGGGTTCCCCGACCAGCCCTGGGGCGATGTCTTTCTCCTCATCGACGGCTGGGGCCCCTTCAAGGACGAGTACGAGCTGCTCGAACCGGTCGTCACGGACCTCGCCGCCCGTGGTCTCGGCTTCGGCATCCACGTCGTCCTCACCGCCTCGCGGCACATGGAGGTGCGCGCCGCCCTCAAGGACCAGCTGCTCGGGCGCCTCGAACTGCGTCTCGCGGACCCCTTCGACTCCGAGTTCGACCGCAAGGCCGCCGCCAATGTCCCCTCCGGCGTCCCCGGCCGCGGCCAGATCCCCGCCAAGCTCCACTTCATGGCGGCCCTCCCGCGCACCGATTCGGCCGGCGCCGGCACCGAACTCGCCGACGCCACGGCCGCCTTCGTCCGGGCGGTCGCGGAAGCCTGGCAGGGCCCGCAGGCACCCGCGGTCCGCCTCCTGCCCCGTAAGGTCCCCGCCGGCCACCTCCCGAAGGGCTCCGCCCATCCGGACCGCGGCATCCCCATCGGCATCGGCGAGACCACCCTCGAACCGGTCCATGTCGACTTCGAGACCGATCCCTTCCTGCTGGTCTTCGGCGAGAGCGAATCCGGCAAGACCGCGGCCCTGCGCCACCTCGCCCACAAGATCTCCGAGCGGTACACGTCCGACGAGGCGAAGATCGTCGTCGGTGACTACCGCCGCACCCTGCTCAGCGCCGTCTCCCCCGGCCATCTCCTCGAATACGCCGCCACCGACTCGGCGCTCACTGGCCATATGGAGGCCCTCGCCGGCCTCATGGAACGCCGCCGGCCGGGCCCCGAGGTCACCCCCCAGCAGCTCCGCGACCGCAGCTGGTGGACCGGCCCCCGCTTCTTCGTGATCATCGACGACTACGACCTGGTCACCTCGTCCGCCGGCAACCCGCTGTCCGTCCTCACCGACCACCTCCCCTTCGCCCGCGACGCCGGCATCCACTTCCTCATCGCCCGCACCACCGCCGGGGTCTCCCGCGCCCTCTTCGAGCCCTTCCTCCAGCGCATCAAGGAACTCGGCGCCCAGGGCCTGATCCTCTCCGGCGATCCGCAGGAAGGGGACATCCTCGGCACCACCCGTCCCCACCCCCTGCCCGCGGGCCGCGCCCACTTCGTCTCCCGCAAGCGGGGCACGCCCTTGGTGCAGCTGGGCTGGCTGCCTGATCAATAGGCTGAGCACCGGCTGAGCGCCGGCTCGTCAGCAGCTGCTGCTCGGTAGGCAGCACGCACGGTAGGCCGATCGGTAGGCGGATCCGTAGGCAGAACGCGCGGGCGGGCCGGACCGGTATTCCGTCGCCTTGGAGGTGCACCCGGTCCGCCGCCGAGAGGGCACGCCGGGCCGGGGTGCGCAATGCCTCGGAATTCCGTATTGCGCCCGCCATTCGAGTGTGTCAGGTACCCGACGGTAAATGTTCGGACAGTTGCCCTTTACCTCACGGCAAACAAAAGGCAGGAGCCCCGCTCGCCACCGAAGTGGCGGAGCGAGGCTCCTTGGGTACTGCTTAGGGGCGACCTGGAAGGAATTCCGGGCCGGGCAACTTAGACCGGCGTAACGTTCTCCGCCTGCGGACCCTTCGGGCCCTGCGTGACGTCGAAGTTCACCTGCTGGTTCTCCTCCAGGGAGCGGAAGCCAGAGGCGTTGATCGCCGAGTAGTGGACGAAGACATCCGGGCCGCCGCCGTCCTGGGCGATGAAGCCGAAGCCCTTTTCAGCGTTGAACCACTTGACGGTTCCGGTAGCCATAAGCCCTCCTTGGGCCAAAGGGTTGCCCTGCTCCAGAACCTGCAAAGAAGTCTGAAACTACAAGAGCCTGCGGGGTCACATGCTCCGCAGGCTCTGTACTGCAAGGGAAACCAAACTGCAACTTGCGCTGAGCGTAGCATGTGCTGCTCCTGAGGCGGAAGAGCCAAAGATCACGTTTAACCGATGGCACTAACGTCCATACGCCGCCCCGCCGCTCTCCCCCTGGGGACACAGGTCTAGCCTCCGCATGTGGACAATTCAACCTTCGGAGACGCACCCGCGGGAGCCGACGCCGGCCGCCGTCGCAGCCGGCCGCGAGTGGGCCACATCCAGTTCCTGAACTGCCTGCCCCTGTACTGGGGCCTCGCCCGTACGGGCACCCTGCTCGATCTGGACCTCACCAAGGACACGCCGGAGAAGCTCAGCGAGCAGCTGGTCCGCGGGGAGCTCGACATCGCGCCGGTCACCCTCGTGGAATTCCTGCGTGCCGCCGACGACCTCGTCGCCTTCCCGGACCTCGCGGTGGGCTGCGACGGCCCGGTGATGTCGTGCGTGATCGTCTCGCAGAAGCCGCTGGACCAGCTCGACGGTGCCCGGGTCGCCCTCGGCTCGACCTCGCGTACGTCCGTACGGCTGGCCCAGCTGCTGCTGGCCGAGAAGATCGGTGTGCGGCCGGACTACTACACGTGCCCCCCGGACCTCGGCCTGATGATGCAGGACGCGGACGCAGCGGTGCTGATCGGTGACGCCGCGCTGCGCGCCAATCTGCACGACGGGCCGCGGCTGGGCCTGGAGGTGCACGACCTCGGCCAGATGTGGAAGGACTGGACGGGCCTGCCGTTCGTCTTCGCCGTCTGGGCGACCCGGCGCGAGTACCTGGAGCGCGAGCCGGCCGTGGTGCGCAAGGTGCACGAGGCGTTTCTTGCCTCGCGCGATCTGTCGCTGGAGGAGGTCGCCAAGGTTGCCGAGCAGGCGGCCCGCTGGGAGACCTTCGACGAGCCGGTCCTGGAGCGGTACTTCACCACGCTCGACTTCCGCTTCGGGCCCGAGCAACTGGGCGGTGTCACGGAATTCGCCCGGCGGGTCGGGCCGACGACCGGGTTCCCGGCCGATGTGAAGGTGTCGCTGCTGGAGCGGCCGGCCGGGTAGCGGGGGCTACCGGAGCACCGGTGTCCTGCTGCCACAGCGCCGCCTGGCCCAGCCCCGGCGGCGCTGCCGTAAGCGCAGGTCAGATGGTTGCCAGCAGGAAATCTTCGCCGCTGGACGGGCGGAGGCCGTCGGTGCGGTCAGCGAAGTAGCGCTCGGCGAGCACGTCTCCGGGTAGGTGCCGGGCGTCCTCCAGGCCGGCTTCGCGGGCCAGCGCCAGCATGTCCTGCGGGGCGTAGAAGCTGACGAACGGTGTTCCGGATGCTTGCGCTCCTTCCGTGCTCGCCCGGAGGCCGGGCCGGTCGGATGCGTCAACGAGGTCGGCCGGCAGCAGGAAGGTCATGGCGAGTGTCGATCCCGGCGCGAGGGCGGCGATCTGGCGCAGGGTGGCCGCGGTCGCGTCCTCGGTGAGGTACATGCTGACGCCGGTGGAGACGATGACCGCCGGACGGTGCGGGGCGAACCCGGCGGCGGCGAGTTGCTCCCACCACGACTCGCCCGCCTCGAAGTCGACCGGCACCAGGTGCAGCCACTCGGGGATGCCGTAGCCGAGTTCCACCAGGCGCCGGCGCTTGAAGGCCTGGGTCTGCGGCTGGTCGACCTCGAAGAGCTGCAGGCGGGAGGCGATCTCCGGTCTGCGCTGGGCGAAGGTGTCCAGGCCGGCCCCCAGCATGACGTACTGGGTGACGCCGTGCTCGGCCCGCTGGACGACCAGGTCCTCGATGAAGCGGGCGCGAGCCACCATGGCTGCCCGGAAGGCGCTGGTGGCCTCGGGGGCCATGTCCGGGCGGTGTGGCCAATCGGCGTCGGGGGCCACCAGCCGCAGGCCGACCTCGTCCTCCAGCACGTGGGGCGCCGCATCGACCCGGACGTGCATCGCCCGCCAGAGCGCGCAGCGTACGGCGGTGTTGTCCGGTGCCCCGGTGGCGTCGTCCTTCATGGTGCCGCCTTCCCTCGCGGTCAGTTCCCGGCGGGAGCCTGGAGGTTCCACAGGCGCCCGTCGGGGTCACGGACGGTCGCCTGCCTGGTCCCGAAGTGGGTGTCCTCGAACGGCGTGACCACCTCGACGTCCGGACCGGGGCGGAACGCCTCGGCATCCGGCACCTTCAGCACGACCTGCCTCTCGGGCTTGTGGTCCTCGGGCACCTCGGCGATGAACACGTACGCGCCATGACCATTGCGGAGCAGGCCGGAGTTGTGGTCGGTCGAGAAGTCCAGCTCGAAGCCCAGGGCCTGGAAGAACCTCGCCGACTTCCCCCAGTTGTGCGTCTCCAGGAAGACGGCCTCGATGCCTTCAGTCGCCATTTCCGCTCTCCTTTCCGGTCGTCCGATCATGCGCGCCGGGATCGTCGAGGTAGGCGCGCAGCGCGTCGGCGACCAATGCCGACAAAGACCTGCCCGAGTCGATGGCGTGGTACTTGACCTGCTTGATCAGCGTGACCGGCAGATAGACGTTGAACTGCTTGACTTCCTCATCACCCACGATCGGAAGCTAGCATGCTAGCAATCTAGTGTCGAGGGGTGGGGCGGCCGCCACGAGGCGGGCAGGCGGGTGGGGGAGGGGTGACGGGGTGAGGGGCGAGGGGGAGCTCGGTGGCGCGAGTGCGGCGGGCCGGTGCTTGGCAACCCGGAGGCGTGGCGCGGGCCTTGTGCGGAGCGCTGGGGGGGACCGGCAGGCCCGGGTCATAAGCTGGGTGCGCCGTATCGAGGGGGAGGCGCCATGGAGGCGTTGGCAGCGGATGATCCACGGGTTCTGGGCGGGTACCGGCTGCTGGGCCGGCTCGGCGCGGGCGGGATGGGCCGGGTCTACCTCGGGCGCAGTGCGGGCGGGCGCACCGTCGCGGTGAAGGCCGTCCATGCGCATTTCGCCGCGGACGACCAGTTCCGTGCGCGGTTCCGGCGCGAGATCGAGTCGGCGCGGCGGGTGGGCGGCGCCTGGACCGCGCCGGTGCTGGACGCCGACCCGGACGCGGCCGTGCCCTGGGTCGCCACCGGCTACGTCGCAGGCCCCTCGCTCGCACAGGCCGTTGCCGACTTCGGACCGCTGGCGGAGCACTCCGTACGGGCGCTGGGCGCCGGGCTGGCCGAGGCGCTGGCCGCGGTGCATGCGCTCGGGCTGGTGCACCGGGACGTCAAGCCGTCCAATGTGCTGCTGACGCTGGACGGGCCGCTGCTGATCGACTTCGGGATCGCGCGGGCCATGGCGGGCACCGCGTCGCTGACCTCCACCGGGGTCTCGGTGGGGTCGCCCGGCTATATGGCGCCCGAGCAGATCCTGGGCAAGGGGGCCGCGGGCGCCGCGGATGTCTTCTCGCTCGGTGCGGTGCTGGCTTTTGCGGCGACCGGTCTGAGTCCGTTCTCGGGTGATTCCTCCGCTGCCCTGCTCTACAAGGTCGTGCACGAGGAGCCCGAGTTGGGCTCCCGGCTCACCGGTGACCTGCGGGAGTCGGTGGCCGGCGCCCTCGCCAAGAACCCCGCGGACCGGCCCGCTCCGGAGGCGTTGGCGGCCCGACTCGCGGGGGAGGGGAGCGGGGGCGCGGCGGGTCTGGTGCGGGCCGGGTGGCTGCCCGGCCCGCTGGTCGAGCGGGTCAGCCGGCAGGCGGTGGAGCTGCTGAATCTGGATGCGGGGGAGGGGACGGCGGCCGGGGGCGCGGCCGGGATGGCGACGGGGGCGGGGACCGGGGCGGGTGCCGGTGGGGCGGGAGTGCCGCCGGGCGGGGCGGGAGTGCCGCCGGGTGGGGCGTTCGGGCCGCCGGATCCCTCGTACGGGGCGGCGGATTCCTCGTACGGGTCGTACGGGGCGCCGGACCCGTCGTACGGGACGGCGTCCGGGCTGGTGCCGTTCGAGAGTCCGCTTCCGGGCGGGCCGGCCGGGCCGCCCGTTCAGCCGCCGGGCGCCGCCGGCCTCCCCGGTCGGCCGCCCGGCCCTCCGCCGCAGCCGCCGTCCTGGCCGGTGGCCGGCGCTGCGGCGTCCTCCGCGGCAGCCGGCCACGGGCATCCCGCCACGGCCGGCGGCCACCACCCCTCGACGGCCGGTGCCGGCCACCCCGAGGCCCCCGGCCCGGACCGTCCGCCGGCCGCCTCCGGCATCGCCGACCTGCCCACCGGGGCGCCGCCGGCCGCCCCCGAGGAGCGGCGGATCGCGCTGTCCGCCGCGGTCGGCGGCCCGGGCCGGCCGCGGCGGATGAGCTGCACGCTGGTGCTGTCGGTGGCCGGTGCGCTCGCCGCCGCGACGACGGCCGGGTTCGTCTTCCACCTGATGCCGGGTGGGGGCGGCGACACGAACAGCGGGGCGCAGACGGGCGGCAAGCCGCCGGCCGGCGGCGCGCCGACGCCCCGGCCCACCGGCCCGGGGGACGCGGCCGGTCCTGCCGCGGTGGCCAAGGCCTTCCTCGGCACCTGGACGGGCAGCGTCACCACGGTGCACGGCATCCCCAACGGCACGATCACCAGCGTCATCAAGCCCGGCGGCAAGGGCGACTACGTCATTCACACCACCTACGACGCGGTGCTGGTGAAGTGTCGGGCCAAGGCGAAGCTGGAGTCGGCCACGGAGCGGCGGCTGGTGCTCATGGAACAGCCGGACGGCAAGCAGGGGCCCGGCTGTACGGGCAACAAGTCCCGTGTGACGTACACGCTCGGCAAGGGCGGGACGCTCGGCTTCGCCTCACAGGACGACGCGGGCGGCACGCCGAAGGCGACGTTGACCAAGCGCTGACGCATGGCCGGGACACGGGACAGCCGGGAAAGCAGGGACAGGCACGGGACCACGGGAGAGCCGGGACAGGCAGGGGCCGCCGCAACGAGGCGCTGTCCGGTCTCCGATCCCCGGGTGCCGTCCCGGCTCCGGCCCCCGGTCGCTCTCCGGTCGCTCTCCGGTCGCTCTCCGGTCGTCGGCCGGCGCCGGCGGACAGCGCGGCTGACCGGCGGCGAGGCTGTCGTACCCCTGACGTACGCTGGTTCAGTTCGTGATGCCCGCCTGCGAAAGGGACGCCCCGGTGACCGAGAACGCCGACCTCCAGTCCGTACTCGACCGCGCCGCACAGGGCGGCCGCATCACGCCAGAGGAAGCGCTCGACCTGTACCGCTCCGCTCCGCTGCATGCGCTGGGCCAGGCCGCCGACGCGGTGCGCCGCCGCCGCTACGCCGGCACCGAGCACATCGCGACGTACATCATCGAGCGCAACATCAACTACACCAACGTCTGCGTGACGGCCTGCAGGTTCTGCGCCTTCTACGCCGCGCCCAAGGACACCGCCAAGGGCTGGACCCGCGACCTCGACGACATCCTGCGCCGCTGCGCGGAGACCGTCGAACTGGGCGGCACCCAGATCATGTTCCAGGGCGGCCACCACCCGGACTTCGGCGTCGAGTACTACGAAGAGCACTTCTCCGCCATCAAGAAGGCGTTCCCGCAGCTGGTCATCCACTCCCTCGGTGCCTCCGAGATCGAGCACATGGCCCGGATCTCCAAGGTGTCGGCCGAGGAGGCGATCTCGCGTATCCACGCCGCCGGCCTGGACTCCTTCGCGGGCGCCGGCGCCGAACTCCTGCCCGCCCGCCCCCGTAAGGCCATCGCTCCCCTGAAGGAGTCCGGCGAGCGCTGGCTGGAGATCATGGAGGCGGCCCACCAGCTGGGTGTCGAGTCCACCTCCACCATGCTCATGGGCACGGGCGAGACCAACGCCGAGCGGATCGAGCATCTGCGGATGATCCGGGACGTCCAGGACCGTACGGGCGGCTTCCGCGCCTTCATCCCGTACACCTACCAGCCGGAGAACAACCACCTGAAGGGCCAGACGCAGGCCACCCTCTTCGAGTACCTGCGCATGATCGCCATCGGCCGGATCTTCCTCGACAACGTCGCGCACATCCAGGGTTCGTGGCTGACCACCGGCAAGGAGATCGGCCAGATGTCGCTGCACTACGGCGCCGACGACCTGGGCTCGATCATGCTGGAGGAGAACGTCGTCTCCTCCGCCGGAGCCAAGCACCGCTCCAACCGCATGGAGATCATCGACCTGATCCGCAAGGCGGACCGGGTCCCGGCGCAGCGCGCGACCACCTACGAGCACCTGGTCGTGCACGACGACCCGGCCGACGACCCGGTCGACGACAAGGTCGTCTCGCATCTGTCGTCGACGGCGATCGAGGGCGGTACGGCGCATCCGGAGCTGAAGCTCGTCGAGGCCAACTGAGGCTGCCGTGCTGACGATTCACCGGGTGCGTGCGGTCCGCCCGGTCGTGGACCGTCCGGGACACGACGGCCCGGACGATGACCGTCCGGGCCGTGACCGCCTGGACGACGACCACCAGGACGGCGACCGCCTGGACGGCGACCACCCGGCCGGCGCCGGGTACGCGGTTGTCGTCTCGGGCGACCGGATCGCCGCCCTCGGGCCGTACGACGAGCTGTTCGCGGAGTACGGCGCGCGGGCCCGGGGCCGGGAGTGGGACGGCGTGCTGACGCCCGGCCGCTACGAACCGGAGGGCGCCGCCCTGCTGGAGGCCGCCTATCACCCCGACCCGCGCGAGGCGGACGCCCTCGGCAGCGAGCCGGTCACCGGCGAGGCGCTCGCCGCCCTCGACATGACCGAGACCCGCTGGGGCGGCAGTGCCCGGCGCGGACTGCAACGCCTGATGGCCGCCGGGACCACGGCGCTGACCGGGCCGTTCCGCCGCCCGGCGGTCCGCACCGCCGTGGAGCGCTCCGGTCTGCAGGAGCTGGACGGGCGCATCCCCCGTGCCCTGGTCGTCGGCGCCGCTGCCCACTTCGCCGTCTTCGCCGAGGACGGCAGCTGTCTGGCCACCGCACTCCACGGCCGCCTCGTCTTCCGTCGCCGCTGACACCGCCACGCGTGGCTGACACCGTCGCACGCCGCTGACACCGCCGCTCGCGGCTGACACCGCCACCCGCCGCTGACACGCCACCCGCCGATCAAGCCGTGCCCGGTGCGGGCGCCGGCCCCGGCACGGTGGACAATGGCCGGGTGACCCGAGCATCCCTGGACAAGCAGCCGCACGAAGTCGCCGCGATGTTCGACGACGTGGCGGCACGGTACGACCTCACCAACGACGTGCTCTCCCTGGGGCAGGCGCGGCTGTGGCGCAAGGAGGTGGACCGTGCGGTGGACGCCCGGCCCGCCGAGCGGGTGCTCGACCTCGCGGCCGGTACGGGTACCTCCTCGCTGCCGTTCGCGCGCACCGGCGCGTACGTCGTGCCGTGCGACTTCTCCGTCGGCATGCTGGGGGAGGGCAAGAAGCGGCATCCGTGGCTGCCGTTCACGGCCGGTGACGGCACCCGGCTGCCGTTCGCGGACGGGGTGTTCGACGCCGTCACCATCTCTTTCGGGCTGCGCAACATCCAGGACACCGATGCCGCGCTGGCCGAGCTGTACCGGGTCACCAAGCCCGGCGGCCGGGTCGTGATCTGCGAGTTCAGCGAGCCGACCTGGGCGCCGTTCCGGACCGTCTACACCGAGTACCTGATGCGTGCGCTGCCGCCGGTCGCCCGCGCGGTCAGCAGCAACCCGGACGCCTATGTCTATCTCGCCGAGTCCATCCGCACCTGGCCGAACCAGCCCGAACTCGCCGCCCGGCTGCAGGGCGTGGGCTGGACCGAGGTGGCCTGGCGCAATCTGACCGGCGGCATCGTGGCGCTGCACCGGGGGCGCAAGCCGGCCGGCGGCTGACGGCCGACGGCCGGGGCCACTTCCAGGAGTCTCCGGGTCCCCGGACGGCAGGAGGGCCCGGCGCGCGCGATGCCCAGCGCGCATCGGCCCCTTCGTCCTGCGGACCAGCCCCTTCGTCCTGCGTCCCGCTCACACGTCCAGCCGGTGGCAGTACGCCGTCCGCTTCCCCAGCGGCGTGATCACCGTCTCCGCGCGCCGCATCCCCAGCCGCCGGGTCACCGCGATCGACCGCTCGTTGCGCGCATCCACCAGGGAGACGACATGGCGGATTCCCGCCGCGCGGACGGATGCCAGCGCCGCCTGCGCCGCGGCCGTGGCGTAGCCCTTGCCCCAGTACGCGCGGCCGAGCCGCCAGCCGATCTCGATCTCGCCCGCCGGGCCCCAGTCCCACGGCCACGGCTGTGCGCCGGTGAAGCCGAGGACCGCGCCGTCCGCCGGGTCCAGCAGCGTGAACAGGCAGAATCCCCGCTCCGCGTGGTGCCTGCGCTGGCGCGCGGTGAGCTCCTCGTAGGCGGAGATTTCGGCCGGTGCACCGCCGTGGAATTCCATGACGTCCGGGTCGTTGAAGACCCGGTGCCAGTTCATCGCGTCCTCCTCGGTGGGCACGCGCAGTTCGACGGCGGGGAGCGCCCGGTCCACGGGCGGTGTGTTCACAAAGTTCACGGCGCAACCCTTCAGGTGCTGCTCACCACGGCCCCCATAGACTGCACGTGCCCGGTGCCGGTCGGCACCCGAAAATCCAGATATCGACTTCCGGGAGACAGCACCGTGACCGAGTCCGCGTCCGTGACCGATTCCGTGACCAGCGCCCGCTCGGAGCACAGCGCGGACGTGATCGTCGTCGGTGCCGGGCCCGCCGGCTCGGCGACCGCCTACCACCTCGCCAAGTCCGGTCTGGACGTGCTCCTTCTGGAGAAGACCGCGTTCCCGCGCGAGAAGGTCTGCGGTGACGGGCTGACGCCGCGCGCCACCAAGCAGCTGGTCGCGATGGGGATCGACATCTCCGAAGAGGCGGGCTGGCTGCGCAACAAGGGCCTGCGGATCATCGGCGGCGGCTCCCGCCTGCAGCTCGACTGGCCGGAGCTGGCCTCGTACCCCGACTACGGGCTGGTGCGTAAGCGCGACGACTTCGACGAGCAGCTGGCCCGGCAGGCGCAGAAGGCCGGCGCCCGGCTCCACGAGCGCTGCAATGTGGGGGCGCCGATCGTCAACGAGCTGACCGGCCACATCACCGGCGTGCACGCCAAGCTCGGCGAGGAGAAGACCCCGGTCACCTTCCACGCCCCGCTCGTGGTCGCCGCCGACGGCAACTCCACCCGGCTCTCGCTGGCCATGGGCCTGCACCGGCGCGAGGACCGCCCCATGGGCGTGGCCGTGCGGACGTACTTCACCTCGCCCCGGCACGACGACGACTACCTGGAGTCCTGGCTGGAGCTGTGGGACCGCCGCGGTGCCCAGGACCGGCTGCTGCCCGGCTACGGCTGGATCTTCGGCATGGGCGACGGGACCAGCAACGTCGGCCTCGGCATCCTCAACTCCAGCTCCGCCTTCAAGGAGCTGGACTGGCGCGAGATCCTCAAGGCGTGGTGCGCCTCGATGCCCGCCGACTGGGGCTACACCCCGGAGAACATGACCGGCCCGATCCGCGGCGCCGCGCTCCCGATGGCCTTCAACCGCCAGCCGCACTACACCAAGGGCCTGCTGCTGGTCGGTGACGCGGGCGGGCTGGTCAACCCGTTCAACGGCGAGGGCATCGCCTACGCCATGGAGTCCGGCGCGATCGCCGCCGAGGTCATCGTGCAGGCGCACGCCCGCGCCACGTACGCGCAGCGCGAACTGGCCCTGCAGCGCTACCCGAAGATCCTCAAGGACACCTACGGCGGCTACTACTCGCTGGGCCGCGCCTTTGTGAAGCTGATCGGCAACCCCAAGGTCATGAAGATCGCCACCCAGCGCGGTCTGACCCACCCGCTGCTGATGCGCTTCACCCTCAAGATGCTCGCCAACCTCACCGACCCCACGGGCGGCGATGCGATGGACCGCATCATCAACGGTCTGAGCAAGGTCGCGCCGAAGGCCTGACGGCCGGGCGTCGGGCCTTCACGGGGCTCCGGCACCGCCGGCACCGGGCGGGAGCCCGGGCGCCGGCCCCTGGTGAGTGCTCCACGGGCGGTTCGGGAAACATCCCGGGCCGCCCTGTCGTTCATGGGCCGCCCTGCCCCGCCCTGTCACCTTCTCCGGCCGGGATCCGTCAGCGCAGTAGCGACGCGATTCCTTGAGGAGACAGTGCTGGACGCACCAATGAAGAACCCCGCGGTGGTCCTCCCCGGTGCCCCGCAGCCCCTCCTCGACGTGGTCGGGGCCACCCGTCGGGGCGGGGTGCCGGAGCCACGCCGGAGCCGGTGCACCTGCGGGCGAGCCAGATCAACGGCGGCGGCTGCTGCGTCGACGGGGATGTGAAGAGCGCCCGGAAGGCGGGCGTGAGCGAGGAGCAGCTGTTCGCGGTCGTGCCCTGGCGGGAGCCGCCGTACTTCTCGGACGCCGAGCGCGCAGCCGGCGGGCGCGGACTGGTGACCGGCGGCCCGCCCAGGGCTCTCCGGCAGGCAGGCAGGCAGGCGGGCACGGGGCAGAACGGGCCACGACGCGGACGGCCGGGAGACCCACGCGCCGAAGGGCCGTCCCTCCCGAGCGGCGAGAGGGACGGCCCTCATGGGGGCACTGAGGGTGCGGTGGCCTTAGAGGACGCGCACCGCGCCGGTCGGCATGTCGTAGTCGAGCGGGCGCTCGACGATGCCGGTGCTGGAGTTCTGGGCGCCGATGAACTTGCCGCCGCCGACGTAGACGCCGACGTGGTAGGCGCTGCCCGCGCTGCCCCAGTACAGGATGTCGCCGACCTGGAGGTTGTCCAGGCCGACCTGGGTGCCGGCGGTGGACTGGTCCTGCGACACCCGCGGCAGGTCGATACCGACCTGCTTGAACGCGGCCTGGGTCAGGCCGGAGCAGTCGTACGCGGAGGAGCCGGTGGCGCCGAGCACGTACGCCTTGCCGAGCTGTGCCTTCAGGAAGCTGACGAGGGTGGCGGTGCTGCCGGTGGCGCTGGACGACGACGGGGCGGACAGCGTCGAACGCTCGGAGGAGCGCGAGGCACGGGCCTGCGCGGCCTCCTCGGCCTTGCGGGCCTTCTCAGCCTTCTTCTTCGCCTCGGCCTTGGCCTTCTTCACGGCCTCGGCCTTGTCCTTCTCGGCGGCCTTGGAGGCCCTGGAGAAGGCGTTGTCCTGGAGAGCCTGACGCTCGTAGTTGAACGCGACCTGCTCGGCAGTGTCGGCGCTCTTCGCGGCGCTGGTGGCCAGCGCCGTCGTGATCGTCGGCATCTCCTGGGTTTCGGAGACGGGCTTTTCCGCGGCGCTGGCCGGCACGGTGGCGCCGGTCACCGCAAGGGTGAGGAAGCCACCGGTCACGCCCGCGCGCAGCGCCCGCGAGGACGCGGAAGGACGACGGGGCTTCCGGTGGCTGGGTATGAGTGCGTTCGGGGACATGGGAATAACGGCTATCAGGAGCCACAGGTTGCTGCCAAGAAAGGTGCAGTGCGCCACACTTGACGTGTACGCGGCGAATAAAGCGGACTTTTAGCCGCCCGGCGGGCCGCCGACGGGATGTCCGGATTTCGCGATCATGTTCCTACGCATGGCATTTGCTGCTCGATGCGGGGGCGGCGGGCGCCTATCACTTCCCCATCCGCCACGCCAAGGCTTCCCGGGCGTCAAGGACTTAGTGCTGGAAATAGCGTGGGATAGGTCACTCTTGAGTGTCCGTTATGTTCCTGTGACCTGGCGTCGGCCGGACGCTCGTGAATCGAAGCACGTACCGATGATCACGGTCCGGTCACGAGCGGATCACGCCTACGGGCCGCCCTCGTATAGCAGTTGGCCGCGCCCGGCGCCAATTTGCCTGTAGCGCCCCCTGCTTGATAGTGGCAACCCCGCCCTGACCAGCGGTAACCCAGGTGAATGTCACCTCTCGTGATCACTCGCGCGCTTCGCGTATGAAGATCACCGCTCATCCGACTTCATGATCCTTCGCCGGGTGGTGGAGATCACAAAGGCGTTGTTCACTCCCGTGTCGCAGATCACAGACCAGCGGGCATAAGATGCTGGCGGTTCGGGCTTGTGAACTGCCTCACATATGCACGATCTCCATGGGGCAGCCGGAAGGGCCCGAGCGGACCGCCATCCAGTCATCGTCGACTGAAGGGAGCGAGGACGGTGAACGCTTACGCGCCCATCCTCGTACTGGGAGCCCTCGGGGCAGGCTTTGCGATCTTCTCCGTCGTGATGGCCACCCTCGTCGGGCCCAGGCGCTACAACCGGGCCAAGCTCGAGGCGTACGAGTGCGGAATCGAGCCGACGCCACATCCGTCCGGTGGCGGTCGCTTCCCGATCAAGTACTACCTGACGGCGATGCTCTTCATCGTCTTCGACATCGAGATCGTCTTCCTCTACCCCTGGGCCGTCACCTTCGACGCCCTGGGGCTGTTCGGGCTCGTCGAGATGCTGCTCTTCGCGCTCACCGTCTTCGTCGCCTACGCCTATGTCTGGCGTCGTGGCGGCCTGGAATGGGACTAGGGGTCACACATGGGACTTGAAGAGAAGCTGCCCAGCGGCTTTTTGCTGACCACTGTCGAACAGGCCGCGGGCTGGGTGCGCAAATCATCGGTCTTCCCCGCGACCTTCGGGCTGGCCTGCTGCGCCATCGAGATGATGACGACCGGCGCCGGGCGCTACGACCTGGCCCGCTTCGGCATGGAGGTCTTCCGCGGCTCCCCGCGGCAGGCGGATCTGATGATCGTGGCCGGCCGGGTGAGCCAGAAGATGGCTCCCGTTCTGCGGCAGGTCTACGACCAGATGCCGGACCCGAAGTGGGTGATTTCCATGGGGGTTTGCGCCTCATCGGGTGGAATGTTCAATAACTACGCGATCGTGCAGGGCGTCGACCACATCGTTCCCGTCGACATCTATTTGCCGGGCTGCCCGCCGCGTCCCGAGATGCTGATGGACGCCATCCTCAAGCTGCATCAGAAGATCCAGAACACCAAGCTCGGGGTCAATCAGCAGCAGGCCGCCCGCGAGGCGGAGGAAGCGGCGCTCAAGGCGCTCCCGCTGATCGAGATGAAGGGGCTGCTGCGATGAGCGAGCAGAAGAACCCCGGCGAGCCGAACGGCGAGAACGGCACGGACGAGGCCGTTCCCGCGCAGCGCGACGACACCGGCGAGGCGATCGGCACCCGCCGCGGCATGTTCGGTGCCAACAACGGCGGCGACACCAGCGGCTACGGCGGCCTGGTACGGACCGTCCGGCTGCCCGGCGCGAGCACGCGGCCTTACGGCGGGCCCCGCGGCGAGGACAGCTACGGAGAGTTCGACGAGATCGCCGACGAGCTGGAGGGCGCCCTCGACGAACAGGGCCTGGTCCCCGAGAACGTCATCGAGAGGACGGTCGTCGACCGCGCCGAGCTGACCTTCCACATCGAGCGCGGCTACCTGCCGACGGTCGCCAGGACCCTGCGCGACGATCCGGCGCTGCGCTTCGAGCTGTGTACGGGCGTGAGCGGAGTGCACTTCCCCGGCGACAAGGGCCGCGAGCTGCACGCCGTCTACCACCTGCGCTCGATCACTCACAACCGGCTGATCCGGCTGGAGGTCTCCGCCCCGGACGCCGACCCGCATGTGCCCTCGCTGGTGGAGGTCTATCCGACCAACGACTGGCACGAGCGCGAGACCTACGACTTCTTCGGAATCGTTTTCGACGGCCACCCGGCGCTGACCCGGATCATGATGCCCGACGACTGGCAGGGCTTCCCGCAGCGCAAGGACTACCCGCTCGGCGGCATCCCCGTCGAGTACAAGGGCGCCCAGATTCCGGCTCCCGACCAGCGGAGGTCGTACAGCTGATGACTACTGCACCGCACTCCCACTCCCCGAACGGCCACCGCACCTCCAGCGACTTCGACACGACGGAGTCCCTGGCCCGGGAGACCACCGAGGGCACCGTCTACAACGTCTCCGGTGGCGACTGGGACGAGATCGCGGCCGCCGCCGTGAAGTCCGACGACGAGCGGATCATCGTCAACATGGGGCCGCAGCACCCCTCCACCCACGGCGTGCTCCGGCTGATCCTGGAGATCGACGGGGAGACCGTCACCGAGGCCCGCTGCGGCATCGGCTATCTGCACACCGGCATCGAGAAGAACCTCGAATTCCGGACCTGGACGCAGGGCACCACCTTCGTCACACGGATGGATTACCTCACCCCCTTCTTCAACGAGACGGCCTACTGCCTGGCCGTGGAGAAGCTGCTGGGGATCACCGACCAGATCCCCGACCGGGCCACCGTCATCCGCGTGCTGCTGATGGAGCTCAACCGGATGTCCTCCCACCTGGTGGCGATCGCCACCGGCGGGATGGAGCTGGGCGCCACCACGATCATGATTTACGGCTTCCGCGACCGTGAGCTCATCCTCGATCTCTACGAGCTGATCACCGGCCTGCGGATGAACCACGCCTACATCCGGCCCGGCGGCCTCGCACAGGACCTGCCGCCGGGCGCGGTCGACCAGGTGCGCGAGTTCGTGAAGAAGATGCGCAAGAACATCGGCGAGTACGACAAGCTCGCCACCGGCAACCCGGTCTTCAAGGGCCGCATGGAAGGCATCGGCTATCTCGACCTGGCCGGCTGCATGGCCACCGGCGCCACCGGGCCCATCGTGCGCTCCGCCGGACTGCCGCACGACCTGCGCAAGACCCAGCCGTACTGCGGTTACGAGACCTACGACTTCGAGGTGCCGACCGCCGACACCTGCGACTCCTACGGCCGGTTCCTGATCCGGCTGGAGGAGATGCGCCAGTCGCTGCGGATCGTCGAGCAGTGCCTGGACCGGCTGGAGCCCGGGCCGGTGATGGTCGCGGACAAGAAGATCGCCTGGCCCGCCCAGCTGGCCCTGGGGCCGGACGGCCTGGGCAACTCCCTCGACCACATCAAGAAGATCATGGGCACCTCGATGGAGGCCCTGATCCACCACTTCAAGCTGGTGACCGAGGGCTTCCGGGTTCCGCCGGGACAGACCTACGCCGCCGTCGAGTCACCCAAGGGCGAGCTGGGCGTGCATGCGGTCAGCGACGGCGGCACCCGCCCCTACCGGGTGCACTTCCGCGACCCGTCCTTCACCAACCTCCAGGCCATGGCGGCGATGTGCGAAGGCGGCCAGGTCGCCGACGTCATCGTCGCCGTCGCGTCCATCGACCCCGTGATGGGAGGCGTCGACCGGTGAACGCCACTCCGGCAAACCATGACGTGCAGCTGGGAATGCCCGCACTCCCCGCCCCCGACTATCCGGTGGACGTACGGGCCCGGCTGGAAGCGGACGCCAAGGAGGTGATCGCCCGCTACCCCGGCGCGCGCTCGGCGCTGCTGCCGCTGCTGCACCTCGTCCAGGCCGAGGAAGGGCATGTCACCCGCACCGGCATCCGCTTCTGCGCCGAGCTGCTCGACCTCACCACCGCCGAGGTCACCGCGGTCTCGACCTTCTACTCCATGTACCGCCGCAAGGCGAGCGGCGACTACCAGGTCGGGGTCTGCACCAACACGCTGTGCGCGGTGATGGGCGGCGACGCCATCTTCGAGGACCTCAAGGAGTACCTCGGCGTCGGCAACGGCGAGACCACCGAGGACGGCGCCGTCACCCTGGAACACATCGAGTGCAACGCGGCCTGCGACTTCGCACCGGTCGTGATGGTCAACTGGGAGTTCTTCGACAACCAGACGCCGCAGTCGGCCCGGCAGCTGGTCGACGACCTGCGGGCCGGCCGGAGCGCCCGGCCCACCCGCGGCGCACCGCTGTGCACCTTCCAGGAGACCTCCCGGATGCTCGCCGGATTCCCGGACGAGCGGCCGGGCGCCGTCGAGGCCACCGGCGGAGCGGGCCCCGCCTCGCTGATCGGGCTGCGGCTCGCCAAGGGCGAGGCCGTCCCCGGCCGCGGCGCCGACCACGTGATCGCGCCGCGCACCGCCCAGACCGCCGACGCAACCGGTGGCGAACCCCCGTCCGGCCACCCCGCCGAGGAGCCGCCCCCGGGGCACCCCAGTTCGCACGACGCACCGCAGCAGACCTCGGCCTCCGATGACCAGCACCCGGCCGGTCCCACAGCAGAGGAGGGGGAGTGATGACCGTGGCTGCCGAACACGGGGGTGCCTCCCGGCCGGAGGCCGGCGGGGAGACCAACCCCGAGAAGCTTCTGACGCCCGTCCTGTCCGCCTTCTGGGACCAGCCCCGGCCCTGGACGCTGGAGACCTACCGCCGGCACGAGGGGTACGAGGGCCTGCGCAAGGCGCTCGCGATGCCCCCGGACGACGTCATCGCCTACGTCAAGGACTCCGGGCTGCGCGGCCGCGGCGGCGCGGGCTTCCCGACCGGGATGAAGTGGCAGTTCATCCCGCAGGGCGACGGCAAACCGCACTACCTGGTCGTCAACGCCGACGAGTCGGAGCCCGGGACCTGCAAGGACATCCCGCTCCTCTTCGCGAACCCGCACTCCCTCATCGAGGGGATCGTGATCGCCTGCCATGCGATCCGCTCGCACCACGCCTTCATCTATCTGCGCGGCGAGGTCGTCCCCGTCCTGCGGCGGCTGCACGAAGCCGTGCGCGAGGCCTATGCGGCGGGCTACCTCGGGAAGAACATCCTCGGCTCGGGACTCGACCTGGACGTGATCGTGCACGCGGGCGCGGGCGCGTACATCTGCGGTGAGGAAACCGCGCTGCTCGATTCCCTGGAGGGCCGTCGCGGACAGCCCCGGCTGCGTCCCCCCTTCCCGGCGGTGGCCGGCCTGTACGCCTGCCCCACTGTCGTGAACAACGTCGAGTCCATCGCGTCGGTTCCCGCGATCATGAACCGGGGCAAGGACTGGTTCCGGTCGATGGGCAGCGAGAAGTCCCCGGGCTTCACGCTCTACTCGCTCAGCGGTCATGTCACCCGCCCCGGCCAGTACGAAGCCCCGTTGGGCGTCACCCTGCGCCAGCTGCTGGACATGAGCGGCGGAATGCGCCGCGGCCACCGGCTGAAGTTCTGGACGCCGGGCGGCTCCTCGACGCCGATGTTCACCGACGAGCACCTCGATGTCCCCCTGGACTACGAGGGCGTCGGCGCGGCCGGCTCGATGCTCGGCACCAAGGCGCTGCAGTGCTTCGACGAGACCACCTGCGTGGTCCGCGCGGTCACCCGCTGGACCGAGTTCTACGCACACGAGTCGTGCGGCAAGTGCACGCCCTGCCGCGAAGGGACCTACTGGCTGGTGCAGTTGCTGCGTGACATCGAGGCCGGCAAGGGCCGGATGGACGACCTCGACAAGCTGAACGACATCGCCGACAACATCAACGGCAAGTCCTTCTGCGCCCTCGGCGACGGCGCCGCCTCGCCGATCTTCTCCTCGCTGAAGTACTTCCGCGAGGAGTACGAGCAGCACATCACCGGCAGGGGCTGCCCCTTCGACCCGGCCAAGTCGACCCTCTGGGGCGACAACGACGCTCACCTGGGGGTGAAGGCATGACCGTTACCACAACGGGGTCCAACAGCGGCTCCGCCGCGGGCCCCTCGGGGGGCGGCGGGGCGGCGATCCCGCCGGAGGACCTCGTCACCCTGACGATCGACGGCATCGAGATCTCCGTCCCCAAGGGGACGCTGGTCATCCGTGCCGCCGAGCTTCTCGGAATCGAGATCCCGCGCTTCTGCGACCACCCACTGCTGGACCCGGCGGGCGCCTGCCGGCAGTGCATCGTCGAGGTCGAGGGCCAGCGCAAGCCGATGGCCTCCTGCACCATCACCTGCACCGACGGCATGGTCGTGAAGTCGCAGCTCACCTCGCCGGTGGCCGAGAAGGCCCAGCGCGGCGTGATGGAGCTGCTGCTGATCAACCACCCGCTGGACTGCCCGGTCTGCGACAAGGGCGGCGAGTGCCCGCTGCAGAACCAGGCGATGCAGGTCGGCGACCCGGAGTCGCGCTTCGAGGGCAAGAAGCGCACCTTCGCCAAGCCGGTGCCGATCTCCACGCAGGTGCTGCTGGACCGCGAGCGGTGTGTGCTGTGCGCGCGCTGCACCCGCTTCAGCAACCAGATCGCCGGCGACCCGATGATCGAGCTGGTGGAGCGCGGCGCCCTCCAGCAGGTCGGGACCGGAGAGGGCGACCCCTTCCAGTCGTACTTCTCCGGCAACACCATCCAGATCTGCCCGGTCGGCGCGCTCACCTCCGCCGCGTACCGCTTCCGCTCCCGTCCCTTCGACCTGGTCTCGTCGCCGTCGGTGTGCGAACACTGCGCGGGCGGCTGTGCGACCCGTACCGACCACCGGCGCGGCAAGGTCATGCGGCGGCTGGCGGCGAACGACCCCGAGGTCAACGAGGAGTGGATCTGCGACAAGGGGCGGTTCGCCTTCCGGTACGCGCAGCAGCGCGACCGGCTGGAGCAGCCCCTGGTGCGCAACCCGGAGTCCGGTGAACTGGAGCCGGCGAACTGGCCCGAGGCCCTGGCGGCGGCGGCCCGTGGGCTGTCCGTGGCCAAGGGCCGCACCGGAGTCCTCACCGGCGGCCGGCTGACCGTCGAGGACGCCTACGCCTACGCCAAGTTCGCCCGGATCGCGCTGCACACCAACGACATCGACTTCCGGGCGCGGGTACACAGCGCCGAGGAGGCCGACTTCCTGGCGTCCCACGTCGCCGGGCGCGGCCGGGACCTTGAGGGCACCTCCCGGACGGAGTCCGGGGGAGGCAGCGACGTCACGTACACCGCGCTGGAGCAGGCGCCGGCCGTCCTGCTGGCCGGTATCGAGGCCGAGGAGGAGGCGCCCGGCGTCTTCCTGCGGCTGCGCAAGGCGCACCGTACGAGCGGACAGCGCACCTTCGGGCTGGCCGGTCACGCCTCGCGCGGGCTGATCAAGGCCGGCGGCACGCTGCTGCCGGCCGCGCCCGGTACCGAGACCGAATGGCTGGATGCGCTCGCGGGCGGCGTCGGGCTGGAGGGTGAGGGGCAGGCCGCGGCCGAGGCGCTGCGGGCCGACGGCGCGGTGATCGTCGTCGGTGAGCGGCTGGCGGCGGTGCCCGGCGCCCTGACCTCCGCCGTCCGCGCCGCCCGGGCCACCGGCGCCCGTCTGGTGTGGATCCCCCGGCGGGCGGGCGAACGCGGCGCCGTCGAGGCGGGCGCCCTGCCCGGTCTGCTGCCCGGTGGCCGGCCGGCCACCGACCCGCGGGCCCGCGACGAGGTCGCGGCCGTCTGGGGCGTGGCCGCGCTGCCGCACCGGCACGGCCGGGACACCGGCCAGATCATCGAGGCCGCGGCGACCGGCGAGCTCGGCGCCCTGCTGGTGGCGGGCGTCGAGGTCGCCGACCTGCCGGACCCGGCCCGTGCGCTGGCCGCCCTGGACGAGGTCGGCTTCCTGGTCAGCCTGGAGCTGCGGCCCTCGCAGGTCACCGACCGGGCGGATGTGGTCCTCCCGGTGGCGGCCGTGGTCGAGAAGGCCGGCACGTTCCTCAACTGGGAAGGCCGGGCGCGGCTGTTCGAGGCCGCCCTCAAACCGGACCAGCTGACCCGCCGGCACCTGCTGTCGGATGCCCGGGTGCTGCACATGCTCGCCGATGCCCTCGACGTCCATCTGGCGCTGCCGGACATCCGCTCGGTGCGCCGCGAACTGGACCGGCTCGGCGGCTGGGACGGCCCCCACGCGGGCGAGCCCCAGGAGAGCGGACGCCCGCTGCCCCGCCCCGACAGCGGCGAGGCCGTCCTCGCCGGACACCGGCTCCTCCTGGACCAGGGGCTGCTCCAGGAGGGCGACGAGGCGCTGGCCGGCACCCGGCACGCCGCCGTTGCCCGGCTGTCGCAGAGCACCGCGCAGGAGACCGGGGTCAAGGACGGTGACCTGCTGGCGGTCACCGGACCGGCCGGCTCGGTCCACCTGCCGCTCCACGTCACGCCGATGCCCGACCGGGTGGTGTGGCTGCCGCTCAACTCGACGGGCGGTGGCGTCGCCGCCGACACCGGGGCGCAACCCGGTGACCTGGTGAAGATCTCCGCCGTCCCGGGCACCCCGGAGCCGGCCGAGGAGGTGGACGCATGATGCAGCAGCTCGGTCAACTCGCCGCCGCCGGAAACACGCTGGCGCAGGAAGACCTGTCGATGTTCGGCCGCGACCCGTGGTGGCTGGTCGTCGTCAAGGCGGTCTTCTGCTTCGCGTTCCTGATGCTGACGGTGCTGTTCTCGATCGTCTGGGAACGCAAGGTCGTCGCCTGGATGCAGCTGCGTATCGGCCCCAACCGGCACGGCCCCTGGGGGATGCTGCAGTCCCTCGCCGACGGCATCAAGCTGATGCTGAAGGAGGACCTGGTCGTCAAGCGGGCCGACAAGGCGGTCTACATCCTCGCGCCGGTCGTGGCGGCCATCCCGGCCTTCATGGCGATCGCGGTGATCCCCTTCGGCCCGGCCGGCAACGAGATCTCGATCTTCGGGGTCCGCACCCCGATGCAACTGACCGACCTGCCGATCGGCATCCTCTACATCCTGGCCACGGCCTCGGTCGGCATCTACGGCATCGTGCTGGCCGGCTGGTCGTCCGGTTCGACCTATCCGCTGCTCGGCGGGCTGCGCTCGTGCGCGCAGATGATCTCGTACGAGATCGCGATGGGGATGTCGTTCGCGGCGGTGTTCCTCTACTCCGGGTCGATGTCGACGTCGACCATCGTGGAGTCGCAGCAGAACAGGTGGTACGTCCTGCTGCTGCCGGTGTCCTTCATCATCTACATCGTCGCGATGGTGGGCGAGACCAACCGTGCGCCCTTCGACATGCCGGAGTCCGAAGGCGACCTCGTCGGCGGCTTCAACACCGAGTACTCGTCCATCAAGTTCGCGATGTTCATGCTCGCCGAGTACATCAACATGGTCACCGTCTCGGCGGTCGCGATCACGCTCTTCCTGGGCGGCTGGCGGGCCCCCTGGCCGATCTCCACGTTCTGGGAGGGCGCGAACCACGGCTGGTGGCCGCTGCTCTGGTTCACGGTCAAGGTGCAGCTGCTGCTGTTCTTCTTCATCTGGCTGCGCGGCACCCTTCCCCGGGTGCGCTACGACCAGTTCATGAAGCTGGGCTGGAAGGTCCTCATCCCGGTCTCGCTGGTCTGGCTGATGCTGGTCGCCACCGTCCGGGCGCTGAAGAACGAGGGCTACAACTTCTCCCAGATCGTGCTCTATGTCGCCGGCGGCGCCGTCGTGCTGCTGCTGCTCTCCCTCCTCGTGGACTTCTTCCGGCGCGCCGAGAAGGAGGAGACGGACGGCGACGGGGCCTTCGACCCGATGGCCGGCGGTTTCCCCGTGCCGCCGCTGCCCGGACAGAGCCTGCCGCCCGTGCCGCGACGCCGGCCGCGCCGTGAGCGTGAGCTGATTGTCAGTGGCGGGACGGACACTGTCAGTGACGGAATCGGAAACGATGGAAAGGGGGGCGACGGTGCCTGAGTTCCAGAACCCCGTGGCCGGCTTCGGCGTGACCTTCAAGGCCATGTTCAAGAAGCGGCTGACCGAGCAGTACCCGGAGGAGAAGAAGCCGACGGCGCCGCGTTTCCACGGTCGGCACCAGCTCAACCGCCATCCCGACGGGCTGGAGAAGTGCATCGGCTGCGAGCTGTGCGCATGGGCCTGCCCGGCGGACGCGATCTACGTCGAGGGCGCGGACAACACCGAGGAGGAGCGCTACTCCCCGGGCGAGCGCTACGGCCGCGTCTACCAGATCAACTACCTGCGCTGCATCCTGTGCGGCCTGTGTGTGGAGGCCTGCCCGACCCGCGCCCTGACCATGACCAACGAGTACGAACTCGCCGACCGGTCCCGCGAATCGCTCATCTACACCAAGGAGGAGCTGCTCGCGGGCCTGTCGGAAACCATGGTCGACTCGCCGCACGCGATCTACCCCGGGATGACGGAGAAGGACTACTACCAGGGCCTGGTGACCGAGGCCGCCCCGGGGACCGTCCGTCAGGTCGCGGTCTCCAAGGGCGAGACGGCCGACGGGAACGCCCAGGAGAAGGAGGCGAACGCATGACCGGTCTCGCCGCCGCGGCCTCCACGACCTCCACCGGAGAGGCCGTGCAGTTCTGGATCCTGGGCATCGTCGCCGTCAGCGGCGCGCTGTGCACGATCCTGATGAAGCGGGCCGTGCACAGCGCCCTGTCGCTCGCCGGGACCATGATCGTCCTGGCGGTCTTCTACCTCGCCAACGGCGCGTACTTCCTCGGCGTCGTCCAGATCGTCGTCTATACGGGCGCGATCATGATGCTGTTCCTGTTCGTCGTGATGCTGGTCGGTGTCACCGCCGCGGACTCCCTCAAGGAGACGCTCAAGGGGCAGCGCTGGCTCGCCGCCGGACTGGGCATCGGCTTCGGCGTCCTGCTGATCGCCGGGATCGGCAACGCCTCGCTCAAGGGGTTCAACGGCCTGGGCGAGGCCAACGCCGGCGGCAATGTGCAGGGCCTGGCCGCGCTCATCTTCACCAAGTACGTCTTCGCCTTCGAAATCACCGGCGCGCTGCTGATCACGGCGGCCGTCGGCGCGATGGTGCTCACCCACCGGGAGCGTACGGAGCGCGCCAAGACACAACGCGAGCAGTCCGAGGCGCGCATCCGCGAGGGCAAGCAGGTGCCGCCGCTGCCCGCCCCGGGCGTCTACGCCCGGCACAACGCCGTCGACATCCCGGGCCTGCTGCCCGACGGCACCACGTCCGAGCTCAGCGTCAGCCCGACGCTGCGGGAGCGCGGCCAGATCCGCGATGTCTCCGGTGAGTCGCTCGCCGAGCTGAAGGCGCTGGAGGAGCGCTCCGAGAACTGGCTGGGCCGGGGTTCCGAGGAGCCCCGGCCCTCGTCGTCCGGTGGCGTGGCGCCGAAGGAGCACAAGGAGGGGGCCAAGAAATGAACCCGGTCTACTACCTCTATCTCGCCGCCCTGTTGTTCACCATCGGTGCGGCCGGGGTGCTGATCAGGCGGAACGCCATCGTGGTGTTCATGTGCATCGAGCTGATGCTCAACGCCTGCAATCTCGCCTTCGTCACCTTCTCGCGGATGCACGGGAATCTGGACGGCCAGATCATCGCCTTCTTCACGATGGTCGTCGCCGCGGCCGAGGTCGTGGTCGGCCTGGCGATCATCGTGTCGATCTTCCGCACCCGTCATACGGCCTCGGTCGACGACGCCAGCCTGATGAAGCTGTAAGGGGTCGCACAAAGTGGAGAACTTGATCGCGCTGCTCGTCGCGGCACCGCTGGTCGGTGCGGCCCTGCTGTTGTGCGGCGGCACCCGACTCGACCGCACCGGCCACCTGATCGGCACGCTGTTCTCGGTGGCGTCGTTCGCCGTCGGGGTGGTGCTCTTCGCCGACATGCTCGGCAAGGGCGCCGAGGACCGTGCCCTGCACCAGCACCTGTTCAGCTGGATTCCGGTCGGCGGCTTCCGGGCCGATATCGCCTTCCAGCTCGACCAGCTGTCGATGACCTTCGTCCTGCTGATCACCGGTGTCGGATCGCTGATCCACATCTACTCGATCGGCTATATGGAGCACGACGAGCGGCGCCGCCGCTTCTTCGGCTACCTCAATCTCTTCCTCGCGGCGATGCTGCTGCTCGTCCTCGCCGACAACTACCTTCTGCTGTACGTCGGCTGGGAGGGCGTCGGCCTCGCCTCGTACCTCCTCATCGGCTTCTGGCAGCACAAGCCGAGCGCGGCCACCGCCGCCAAGAAGGCGTTCCTGGTCAACCGGGTCGGCGATATGGGCCTGTCCATCGCGATCATGCTGATGTTCACGACGTTCGGGACCTTCGCCTTCGGCCCGGTGCTCGCCGCCACCGGTGACACGTCCGAGGGCAAGCTGACCGCCATCGGGCTGATGCTGCTGCTGGCCGCCTGCGGCAAGTCGGCGCAGGTACCGCTGCAGTCCTGGCTCGGTGACGCGATGGAGGGCCCGACCCCGGTCTCGGCCCTGATCCACGCCGCCACCATGGTCACCGCCGGGGTGTATCTGATCACCCGCTCCGGAGCGGTCTTCAATGCCGCACCGACCGCCCAGCTGGCGGTCGTCGTGGTCGGTGCGGTCACCCTTCTCTTCGGTGCGATCGTCGGTTGCGCCAAGGACGACATCAAGAAGGCGCTGGCCGGCTCGACGATGTCGCAGATCGGCTACATGATCCTGGCCGCCGGCCTCGGCCCGATCGGCTACGCCTTCGCGATCATGCATCTGGTCACCCACGGCTTCTTCAAGGCGGGCCTCTTCCTCGGCGCCGGCTCCGTGATGCACGGCATGAACGATGAGGTGGACATGCGCCGTTACGGCGGCCTGCGGAAGTACATGCCGGTCACCTTCGTCACCTTCGGCCTCGGCTATCTGGCCATCATCGGCTTCCCCGGCCTCTCCGGCTTCTTCTCCAAGGACAAGATCATCGAAGCGGCGTTCGCGAAGGGCGGCACCGAGGGCTGGATCCTCGGCGGCGCGGCCCTGCTGGGCGCGGCGATCACCGCGTTCTATATGACCCGGGTGATGCTGATGACGTTCTTCGGCGAGAAGCGCTGGGCCGAGACCGCAGCCGATGCCGCGCCGGGGCAGCAGGTGCAGCATCCGCACGAGTCGCCGAAGGTCATGACGTTCCCGATGATCGTGCTGGCCTTCGGATCGGTCTTCGCGGGCGGGCTGTTCAGCATCAACGAGGCCTTTGTGAAGTGGCTGGAGCCGGTCACCTCGTTCGCGCACGGCAACTCCCCGGTCAGTGCCACCACCGTCACCGCCGCGACGATCGTGGTGCTGCTCATCGGCGTCGGCATCGCCTGGCTGATGTACGGCCGCAAGCCCGTTCCGGCGCTCGCCCCGCGTGGCTCGCTGCTGACCCGGGCCGCCCGCCGCGATCTGCTCCAGGACGACTTCAACCACGTCGTGTTCGTGCGCGGTGGCGAAGAACTCACCGGCACGCTCGTCCAACTCGACCGCTCCCTGGTGGACGGCGCGGTCAACGGCACGGCGGCCTCGATGGGCGGACTCTCCGGCCTGCTGCGCCGGTTGCAGACCGGATTCGTCCGTTCGTACGCGGTCCAGATGCTGGGCGGGGCCGCCGTTCTCGTCGCCGCGACCCTGCTGATGAGGGGTGTCTGAGCCATGTCGTTTCCCCTGCTGACGGCGGTGGCCGTGGTGCCGGCGATCGGTGCGATCGCCACCGCCGCGCTGCCCGCCACCAAGCGCACCGCGGCCAAATGGCTCGCGCTGCTGTTCTCGCTGGCCACCTTCGCGCTGGCGCTGGTGGTCGCGTTCCGCTTCGACCCCGGCGCCAAGGGCCCCTTCCAGCTCACCGAATCGCACGCCTGGATCAGCGACTTCGGCGTCCGCTACGAACTCGGCGTGGACGGCATCGCGGTCGCCCTGATCGCGCTGACCACCCTGCTGATCCCCTTCGTCATCCTGGCCGGCTGGCATGACGCCGACCCCTTGGAAGAGGCCGTGCCCAACCGGCGCTGGCGGCCCACCCAGGGCTTCTTCGCGCTGATCCTGGCCGTCGAGGCGATGGTGGTCCTCTCCTTCGAGGCCACCGACGTCTTCCTCTTCTACCTCTTCTTCGAAGCCATGCTGATCCCGATGTACTTCCTCATCGGCGGCTTCGGGGACCGGGCGGGCGGGGACGGCGAGGAGCAGGACGCGGGCCGGCGGTCGTCCGCCGCGGTGAAGTTCCTGCTCTACAACCTCGCCGGCGGGCTGATCATGCTGGCCGCGGTGATCGGGCTGTATGCGGTCACCGCCGACCAGCTCGGCACCGGCACGTTCTCGCTGCAGCAGATCGTCGAGGCACGGGCGGCCGGCAAGCTGGAGATCTCCACCGGCACCGAACGGCTGCTCTTCCTCGGGTTCTTCTTCGCCTTCGCGGTGAAGGCGCCGCTGTGGCCGCTGCATACCTGGCTGCCCGGTGCCATGGGCGAGTCGACGTCGCCGGTCGCGGTGCTGATCACCGCGGTCGTCGACAAGGTCGGCACCTTCGCGATGCTCCGCTTCTGCCTCCAGCTCTTCCCCGGGGCCAGCAGCTGGGCCACCCCGGTCATCCTCGTCCTCGCGCTGATCAGCGTGCTGTACGGCGCGCTGCTGGCGGTCGCCCAGCGGGACATCAAGCGTCTGATCGCCTACGCCTCGATCTCCCACTTCGGGTTCATCATCATGGGCATCTTCGCGATGACGTCCCAGGGCCAGAGCGGCGCGACGCTCTACATGGTCAACCACGGCATCTCGACCGCCGCGCTGATGCTGGTGGCCGGCTTCCTGATCGGCCGCCGCGGCTCCCGGCTGATCGCGGACTTCGGGGGTGTCCAGAAGGTCGCCCCGGTCCTCGCCGGTACGTTCCTCATCGGCGGCCTGGCCACCCTGTCGCTGCCGGGCCTGGCCCCGTTCGTCAGCGAATTCCTGGTCCTGGTCGGCACGTTCAGCCGCTATCCGGTGATCGGCATCATCGCCACCCTCGGCATCGTCCTCGCCGCGCTGTACGTCCTCGTCCTCTACCAGCGGACGATGACCGGGCCGGTGAAGGCCGAGGTGAAGACCATGCCGGACCTGCGGGTGCGGGAGCTGGTGGTGGTGGCGCCGCTGATCGCGCTGCTGCTCTTCCTCGGGGTGTATCCCAAGCCGCTCACCGACCTCGTCGATCCGGCGGTCGGCCACACCCTGTCCGTCGTGGACAAGAAGGACCCCAAGCCCCCTGTGCAGGTGGACGCCGTGCCCGGTGGAGGCCGGGCCGGCCATACCGTGCGCCCTCAAGACGTGGAGGCCGCGAAGTGAGTTCCGTGGCAAGCGTCCACAGCCTGTGGACAGTGGCGGCCGGTGCACCGGGCAAGATCCCGGCGCCGCATATCGAGTACGCCCAGCTGTCGCCGACGCTGATCGTCCTCGGCGCGGCCGTGCTCGGCATCCTCGTCGAGGGGTTCGTACCGCGCCGTAACCGCTACTTCTCCCAACTGCTGCTGACGGTGGTGGCGCTGGCCGCCGCGTTCGCCGCGGTGATCGGGTTGGCGGCCGGCGGCTTCGGCTCGTCCAAGGCGCACATCGCGGCCATGGGTGCCCTCGCCGTCGACGGGCCGGCCCTGTTCCTGCAGGGCACGATCCTGCTGGTGTCGCTGGTTGCGGTCTTCACCTTCGCCGAGCGCCGGCTCGATCCGGCGGCGCATGGCAAGCGCGTGGACTCCTTCGCCGCGCAGGCCGCGGCCGTTCCCGGCGGCGCTGCCGAACAGGCCGCGGTGAAGGCCGGGTTCACCACCACCGAGGTCTTCCCGATCCTGCTCTTCGCGGTCGGCGGCATGCTGGTCTTCCCGGCGGCCAACGACCTGCTGACGCTCTTCATCGCGCTGGAGGTCTTCTCCCTCCCGCTGTACATCCTGTGCGCGCTGGCCCGCCGCCAGCGGCTGCTGTCGCAGGAGGCCGCGGTGAAGTACTTCCTCCTCGGCGCCTTCTCGTCGGCCTTCCTGCTGTTCGGCGTGGCCCTGCTGTACGGCTATGCGGGCACGGTCACCTACGCGGGGATCGCCGAGGTGGTGTCGGACGGCGCCAAGCAGATCGATCCGGCGCTGGCCGGCACGATGGGAAATGACGCCCTGCTCCTGATCGGTGCGGCGCTGGTGCTGATGGGGCTGCTGTTCAAGGTCGGCGCGGTCCCCTTCCATATGTGGACCCCGGACGTCTACCAGGGCGCCCCGACCCCGGTCACCGGCTTCATGGCGGCCGCCACCAAGGTCGCGGCGTTCGGTGCGCTGCTGCGGCTGCTGTATGTCGCCCTGCCGGGTCTGCGCTGGGACTGGCAGCCGGTGATGTGGGGCGTCGCGATCCTCACGATGCTGGGCGGAGCGATCGTCGCCATCACCCAGACCGACATCAAGCGGCTGCTGGCCTACTCCTCCATCGCCCACGCCGGCTTCATCCTCGCCGGTGTCATTGCCACCAGCAAGGACGGCATCTCCTCGGTGCTCTTCTACCTCGGCGCCTACTCCTTTGTGACGCTCGGCGCCTTCGCCGTGGTCACCCTGGTGCGGGACGCGGGCGGTGAGGCCACCGCGCTGTCCAAGTGGGCCGGGCTGGGCCGGCGTTCACCGCTGGTGGCCGCGGTCTTCGCGGTCTTTCTGCTGGCCTTCGCCGGTATCCCGCTGACCTCCGGCTTCGCCGGAAAGTTCGCGGTGTTCAAGGCGGCGGCGCAAAGCGGCGCGGGCTGGCTGGTGGTCGTCGGCGTGATCTCGTCGGCCATCGCGGCGTTCTTCTACATCCGCGTCATCGTGCTGATGTTCTTCAACGAGCCCAAGGCGGACGGCCCGACCGTCGCGGTGCCCAGCCCGCTGACGACCACGGCCATCGCGGTCGGCGTCACGGCCACACTGGTGCTCGGCCTGGCGCCGCAGTACTTCCTCGACCTGGCCGGCCAGGCCGGGGTCTTCGTGCGCTGAGCCCCGGCGGCGCGCCACGGCGACGGCCGCCGCCCGGAGCCCTCGGGGGGTTCCGGGCGGCGGCCGTCGGCCGTGCGGCGGGTGGTCCGTCGTGCGGCGGAGCGGTCAGCTCTTGGGCATACCGCTCGGCAGCTGCGGCATGTCGGGGACCTTCACGCTGCCGTCGCCGGACTTGGTGTACTTCTCGGTGGGCCCGTTCTTCCAGTCGACGGTCAGGGTCTTGCCGTCGGCGGCGGGCTTGAGGGTGCCCATGGTGCGGGTGGTGTCCTTGTCGGTGCACTTGACCGCGGCCATGGTCATCCCGGCCATCTCCTGGACCTTGCCCAGGCAGGCGGCCTTGTGCCCGTTGCTGAAGGCGACGGTGCCCTTGCTGATCACCAGGACCAGCGGGCTGCTCTTCGAGCCGGCCTTCCAGGCACCCTCGACCGAGCCCGCGCCCGCGGGCTTGTCGGCGCCTCCCGGAGTCGACGGCGCGGCCTGCGGCGTCTTGTCCGGCTTGCTGTCGCTGCCGTTGTCGCCGCTGCTTCCGCAACCGCTGAGCAGCGTCGCGGCGATGGCTGCCGCCCCGGCGATCTGCGCTGCCTTGCGCACGTACGTCTCCTCCGTTGTGGGTCAGGGACACGTGAGGCTAGCAGCGGTCCGGGACGCCGCCCGGACCGCAGCAACGCCGGTACGGACTTGGTGTGGGGCTGTGACGCGGCAGCCGGCGCACCGGACGGGACGGGGGCCGGTGCATTCACCCCATACCGACTGGTCTCCGTCGGTCTCGGCCGGTTTCACCCGGAGGCCGCATTGGACGTCGTCTCCTTGTCCTGCCGTACCGCGCGCTCCACCGCATGCACCGTCCAGCTCTCCCGCGCCCAGCGCTTCATCTCGCGGCGCACCGTGCGGTGCTCGCGGCCCGGCAGGAGCCTGCGGTCGAGGTCGGTCGCCGAGGCCAGCGCGGCGAGCAGCCGGCTGCGGTGGTCCGGGAACCCGGCGCCGAGCGCCGCGGCGAAGCGTTCCCGGGCCGGTCCGCCCAGATCCACCGCCCCGGCCGGGAAGCGTTCGTGAGGGAAGAGGCCCAGGGCACGCCGGGTCTCCCTGCGCAGCGCGCCGCGCTCCTCCAGCCGGCGCAGACACAGCTCCTGAACGGGCCGTCCGGCACTGCGCACCCAGCGCCGCGCCGTGCCGCCCCGGCGCTGCTTGGCCGGGCCGGGCAGCGCGGCCAGCGCACCGTCCAGCACCGGATCGCCCAGCGGCAGCGGGTTGGTCACCACGATCCGGTCCCGGCCCTCGACGGTGATCCGCCCGGCCCCCTCCAGGTCGGCCAGCGCCGCGCCGGCCAGCCCGTACCGCAGGTACGTGCGGTGGTTCAGCGACCGGCCGCGGACCGGGTCGAGGGCGAGCAGCAGCAGCTCCTCCGGGAGGGTGAGCGGCGCGCCGGTCATCCCGCGGGCAGGATGCGGCCGGTGACCTCGCCCAGGCCGATCCGGGCGCCCCCGGGACCGGGTGCCCAGGCGGTGAGGGTGACCTCGTCACCGTCCTGGAGGTAGGGGCCCTTGCCCTGGGTGAGCTCCAGCAGGCAGCCGAGCTGGTCGGGCTCGGGCCCGGAGACGGTGCCGGAGGCGAACAGATCGCCGGTACGCAGCGAGGCGCCGTTGACGGTCATATGGGCGAGCTGCTGGGCGGCCGTCCAGTACATGGCGGAGAACGGCGGCCGGGAGACGGTCTCACCGTTGATGCGCACCTCGATGCGCAGATCGATGCCGCCCGGCTCCGCGCCCGCGTCGTCGAGGTAGGGCAGCAGCGGGACGTCCCGGGCGGGCGGCGGCGTACGGGCCTCGTCGAGGGCGTCGAGCGGGGTGATCCAGGCGGAGACGGAGGTGGCGAAGGACTTGCCCAGGAAGGGGCCGAGCGGCACGTACTCCCAGGCCTGGATGTCGCGCGCGGACCAGTCGTTGAGGAGGCAGACGCCGAAGACGTGGTCGCGGAAGGCTTCCTGCGGGACGGGTTCGTGCAGCGTCGAGGGCCTGCCGACGACGAAGCCGACCTCGGCCTCGATGTCGAGGCGGAGGGAGGGGCCGAAGGTGGGCGCCTCGTCCGCGGTGGCCTTGCGCTGGCCGTGCGGCCGGACGACCGGAGTGCCACTGACGACGACGGTGCCCGCCCGGCCGTGGTAACCGATCGGCAGATGCTTCCAGTTGGGGGTCAGCGCCGCACCGTCCGGGCGGAAGATCCGGCCGACGTTGGTGGCGTGGTGCTCGCTGGCGTAGAAGTCGACGTAGTCGGCGACCTCGAAGGGGAGGTGCAGCGTGACCCCGGTGAGCGGATGGAACAGCGGTGCCACTTCGTCGCGGTGCGCCGGGTCGGTCACGGCGCTGCGGACGGCCGCCCGGATCTGCTGCCAGACGGGACGGCCGGCCGCCAGCAGCGGGTTGAGGGTCGGGGCCGCGAGCAGCTCGGCGTGCGGATGGATGGCGGCGGGCAGTGCGCTCGGCAGTGCACTGAGATCGAGGACCCGGTCGCCGTAGCGGACGCCGATGCGCCGCTGACCGGGCGCGTCGGCGGTGCTGAACACGCCGTAGGGCAGGTTGTGCGGGCCGAAGGGGTCGCCTTCCGCCAGGTCGAACGGGCTCTGCTCGGGCATGGACAGCTCCTCGCGTTCGTCGTCGCCGGTGGGCGGCCGGGCCGGGCCTGGTGGCCCGCGGGCCGGCGGTGCCGACGATCAGCGTACGGCCGGGCGGTGGCCGACGGGACGGTCATGGGGCGCGAGGGCGTGGAGGCGTACGAATTTGGACGGCTGGTGCGCCGTGTGATGCGCCCCCAAGCATCGGTAATGTCCGGAAAAGCCTTGCTGCACTGCGCAATTCGGGCCTAGCTTCCTTTCCTGGCGCGGGCCGGGGAGGGACCGCGCCGTTGGGGGGACACGTGGCTCGAAGTGGCGCACGGCTCGCGGTCGACCGGAGCGTTCCGGGCCTGATCGTGAAGATCGGGGCTTACCCCCTGCACCACGGAGGTGTGGGGGCGATCCGCAGCCTGGGGCGGCTCGGTGTGCCCATGTACGCCGTGACGGAGGACCGCTTCACACCGGCGGCCCTCTCCCGCTATCTCCGTGGCCGCTTCGTCTGGCCGACCACCGGGCGGGAGGAGCCGGACCGGCTGGTGACGGGGCTGCTGCGGATCGGCCGGCGGATCGGCCGGCCGACGCTGCTGCTCCCCACCGACGAAGAGGCGGCCGTGCTGATAGCCGAGCACGCCGAGGCGCTCGCCGGAGCGTTCCTCTTCCCCCGGGTCGCTCCCGGACTGCCGCGGCGGCTGGCCAGCAAACAGGGCCTGCACGAGCTGTGCGTGGCCCACCACGTGCCCTCGCCGGCCGCCGTCTTCCCCGGTTCGTACGCGGACATCGAGGCGTACGCCGGGCGGGCGCGCTTCCCGGTGGTGGCCAAGAACCGCGAGGCGTTCGTCCGGCGCAAACGGCCCGCCGTCGCGGGGACGACCCGGATAGGGGGGCCGGAGCAGTTGCTGGACCTGGCCCGTGACTGGGGCCCGCGGCCGGGCGTGATCCTGCAGGAGTACCTGCCGCGGGAGCAGGCCGAGGACTGGATCGTGCACGCCTGCTTCGGTGCGGACCGTGCACCGCTGGCGCTGTTCACCGGGGTCAAGGTGCGCTCCTGGCCGCCGCACGCCGGCATGACGGCCTGCGCGTATGTCGTCGACAACCCGGAACTCGCCACCATGACGGCGGAGTTCATCCGCCGCATCGGGTTCACCGGCATCGCCGATCTGGACTGGCGGTTCGACCGCCGCGACGGCCGGTACAAACTGCTGGACTTCAATCCGCGGCTGGGCGCGCAGTTCCGGCTCTTCGAGAACGCGGCCGGGGTGGATGTCGTGCGCGCCCAGCATCTGGAGCTCACCGGGCGCACCGTCCCCGAGGGGGCGCAGCGGGCCGGGCGCCGTTTCGTCGTCGAGAACGTCGACCTGCCCGCCCTGCTCGCGTACCGGCGCAGCGGCTCCCGCCCACCGCACGCTCCGGCGCGCGCCTCGGGCACCGAGCTGGCGTGGTTCGCGGGCGACGACCCGCTGCCGTTCTTCACGATGCTGGCGCGGTCCGTCGGGCCGGGCGCCCGGCATCTGATGCAGCTGCGGCGGGCGGGCCGCCGGGCGGGTACCGAGGCACCACTCAGGCAAGGGGAGGGACCGAAGTGAGCACTCCGGTAGCGGTCATCGGGGCCGGCCCGTACGGCGTGTCGACGGCCGCGCATCTACGGGCGCGCGGCCTGCCGGTGCGGGTCTTCGGGCAGCCGATGGCGAGCTGGCGCACGCAGATGCCCGCGGGCATGCTGCTCAAGTCGACGCCGGCGGCGTCCACCATCGATGTCCCGCAGCCCGGCCACACCCTTGCTGACTTCTGTGCACAGACGGGGGAGGGGCCCTACGCCTCGGACTGGGACATCGTCCCCATCGAGGTGTTCATCCGGTACGGGCAGTGGGTGCAGCAGCGGTCGGTGCCCGATCCGGAGCAGGTCAGGGTGGTCTCGGTCGACCGGCGGGGCGACGGCTTCGAGCTGAAGCTGGACAGCGGGGAGCAGGTCGGCGCGCGGGCGGTGGTCGTGGCCACCGGCCTGAGCGGGCTGGCGCAGCTGCCGCCGGAGCTGGCCGCCGCGATCCCGGACGGGCCGTCCGCCACGGGTCCGGTCTCGCACAGTTCCCAGCACCACGACCTGTCCGCGTTGGCCGGCCGCGAGGTGGTGGTGATCGGGGCCGGGCAGTCGGCGCTGGAGAGCGCGGTGCTGCTGGCCGAGGCGGGCGCGGCGTCCGTACGGGTGGTGGCGCGCGGCCAGGCCGCGGTGGGCTTCGGCGCGCCGCCGGACCGCCAGCCCCGCCTGCGGCCGCCCTCGCCGTTCGGCAACGCCTGGTCGCTGCATGCGCTGACGTACTACGCCGGCGGCTTTCGCCGGCTGCCGGTGCCCGCCCGGCGGTATCTGGTGCGGCGGGTGCTCGGCCCGCTGGGGGCGTGGTGGCTGCGGGACCGTTTCGCCGGCCGGGTGCAGGTGACACAGGGGCGGCGGATCGTACGGGCCACGGTCCGCGACGGCCGTCCCGTGCTGGCGCTGCGCGGGGCCGACGGGCAGGGCGGGGAACTCGCCGCCGACCATGTGCTGGCCGCGACGGGCTACCGGATGGACCTGGCGGCACTGGATTTCCTGGGCCAGGGGCTGCGCACCGGGATCGTGACGCGGGCCGGCGGGCCGCTGCTGGACGCCGGCTTCGGCTCGTCCGTACCGGGGTTGTATTTCACGGGGTTGCCGGCGGCCGCCTCGTTCGGGCCGGTGATGCGCTTCGTGTGCGGCACGGAGTTCGCCTCGCCGCGGCTGGCACGGGCGGTGGCGCAGGCCCACGGGTGAGGTGAGGCGGTACCGCTGCTTCCGGTGGGGCCCGCGGTTGCTTCCGGTGGGGCCCGCGGTCCCTCTCCCGCGGGGGAAGTCATCCTGCGCTGCGGCGCTTTCGCGGGAGGCTGCGGTGATTTCGGAGGGGGCGGCGGACGGTACGTCTCCAGCGGAGGGGGCGGCGGACGGTACGTCTCCTGCGGAGGGCTGCTGCCCGTGGCGAGCGGGGCCGCCGTGCCCGGGCCGGGCGGGAGGCGGCCTTGACGGACAGGAACGGGGGGCCTTGACGGACAGGAACGGGGGCCTTGCCGGACAAGAAGCAGGCCGGAAATACTCCTCTCGTTGCCGGACCCCGTGCTCCCGCGTCACACTCGCGTCAACAGGTGATCCAGAACCTGTCGGCCGGGTCGCCCTGCTTCCCGGGCGGTTCGGGGGGCGGGCGCTCACGGTGATCGAACTGCGACCGGATACGCTGGCCAATGGTGGAGACAGCGACAGATCGACATTCAGTTTGATCGTCAGCAGACAGGAGTACCCCTCGTGACCGTCGTCGGGCCCTTCGGGCTGAGCGTGCGGGACCAGGCTCTTGAGGCCGATGTCCAGGCCGGGTTGGCGGCTGTCGAGGAGGGCCTGCTGGAGGCCACCAAGAGCGACGTGCCGTTCATCACCGACGCCGCGCAGCACCTCGTGCGCGCGGGCGGTAAGCGGTTCCGGCCGCTGCTGGTGACGCTGGCCGCCCAATTCGGTGACCCCTACAGCCCGGGTGTGGTGCCCTCCGCGGTCGTCGTGGAGCTGACGCATCTCGCGACGCTGTATCACGACGACGTGATGGACGAGGCGGATGTGCGCCGCGGCGTGGCCAGCGCCAACGCCCGCTGGGGCAACTCCGTCGCGGTGCTGACCGGCGACTTCCTGTTCGCCCGCGCCTCCCACATCCTCGCCGACCTCGGGCCGGAGGCGGTCCGGATCCAGGCCGAGGCGTTCGAACGCCTGGTGACCGGCCAGATCCTGGAGACCGCGGGCCCGCGCGACGGCCGCGACCCCATCAGCCACTATCTGGACGTCCTCGCCGGCAAGACCGGCTCGCTGGTCGCCGTCGCGTGCCGGTTCGGCGCGATGATGTCGGGCGCCGAGGAGTCGACGGTCAACATCCTCACCCAGTACGGCGAGCGGCTGGGCACCGCCTTCCAGCTGGCCGACGACGTGCTGGACATCGCCAGCGATTCGCATGAATCGGGCAAGACGCCCGGCACGGACCTGCGGGAGGGCATCCCGACGCTGCCCGTGCTGCACCTGCGGGCACGCGCCGAGAGCGACTCCGGTACACCCGAGGACCGCGCTCTTGCCGAGCTGCTGTCCGGTGACCTCACGGACGACGCCCGGCACGCCGAGGCACTGGCCGGCCTGCGCGCCCACCCGGCGCTCGAAGAGGCCCGCCGCGACACCGTGCGCTATGCACAGGAGGCCCGAGCGATGCTGGCGCCGCTGCGGTCCTGCATGGCCAAGTCGGCCCTGGAAGGGCTCTGCGACGCGGTGGTGCACCGGGCGGGCTGAGGTCTTCCTGCGGGGCCGGTGTTCCGCATCCCTCCGCTGCCTGTGGCCTGTACGTTTCCGGTGCCTTTGCCCTGCGCCTCTCCGGTGCCCGTGCCCCGCATCCCTTAGAGCCTGACCCCGCATCCCCTAGGGAACGGTCAGACTCCTGTGGTACGGAGTCCGACCTCGGGTGACCATGCGTCATACCTCAGCAGTAGGACGAGTTGCTCCCGCCGGGTGACGTTATCCGCCAGGCGATTTGGTGAGATGGAAAGCACCAGAGCGCGGCGGACGGCCACAATGAGCCCCAGGGGTGACGAGTGGACAGCGCAGCAACCGCCGCACATGACGGAGGTAGGGCAGATGCCACGGAACGAACCGACACAGGTCACCGACGGATGGGACGAGGGGCGCTCCCCGAGGCGCCGTAAGGCGGTGCGGTACGGCGTGCCGGTCGCCGTGGCGGGAGTGGCGGCGGCCACGATCGGGCTGGTCCCGGCGTTCGCCGGCTCCGGTTCTCCGGACCTGCCGAAGATCTCCGCACAGGATCTGATAGCCAAGGTCGCCAAGTCGGACGTCCAGCAGCTCTCCGGGACGGTCCGGGTCTCCACGGACCTCGGTCTGCCGTCCCTGCCGGGCGCCGGTGGCGGAGCGGGCGGCTTCGGTGGTGGCCAGGGCGGCGGGAAGGGCGAGGGCGGCGCCTCCGCCGCGCCCCAGAACAAGCTGATGGAGCTGGCGTCCGGCGCGCACACGCTGCGTGTCGCGGCCGACGGCCCCGAAAAGCAGCGGGTGTCGATCGTCGACAAGGCCGCCGAGTACAGCCTGGTCCACAACGGCAACGAGGTCTGGGCCTACGACAGCGGCAGCAACACCGCCGTGCACAGCACCGCACCCGACGCCGGCCGGCACGGCAAGCAGCACCGGGCGCCCGAGGACCTCCCCGGGGGCCTGAAGAATGCCACCCCGCAGGACCTCGCGAAGCAGGCCCTGAAGGCGGCCGGCGACACGACCTCGGTCACCGTCGACGGCACCGCCACGGTTGCCGGGCGGGACGCCTACCAGCTGCTGATCAAGCCCAAGCAGGCCGCCTCGACGGTCGGCTCGATCCGGGTCGCGGTGGACGCCGCCAACGGCGTGCCGCTGAAGTTCACCCTGACCCCCAAGAGCGGTGGCGCGGCCGCCATCGACGTCGGCTACACGAACGTCGACTTCGCCAAGCCCGCCGCGGGCACGTTCTCCTTCACCCCGCCCAAGGGCGCCAAGGTCGTCGACGGCGACAAGGCGCGGGCGAAGGGGCAGCGCGAGCACGGCAAGAACCTCCCGTCCCACAAGGACGCGAAGGACTTCCAGAAGGACATGGGCGGGCTGAACGTCATCGGCAAGGGCTGGACGTCCATCGCCACGATCAAGGGCGCCGGCTCCGGCCTGCCCTCGGGCAAGGAGCAGGGCCCCGGCGGTGACGCCGGCAAGTTCCTGGACAGCCTCGGCGAGAAGGTGCACGGCTCCTTCGGTTCCGGCCGGGTCTTCAGCACCCGCCTGGTCAACGCCCTGATCACGGACCACGGCACGGTCTATGCCGGCGCCGTCGACAAGCAGGCCCTGATCGACGCGGCCAACGCCGCCAAGTAACGGGCCACGCAGCAGCGCGGGACGCCGCGCCACCCCTCCGCGGGTGGCGCGGCGCAGCCCGTGAGCCATCCGTACGACGTTGGGGGAGCCGATGCCACAGCCGCCCGCCGCAGGGCACGACGGCCCCCGCCCGACCGCGGACGGGCCCGGCCCCCGGCCGGCCGACGACGGGTCCGCCCCCCGGCCGGCCGACGACGGGTCCGCCCGCCGCCCGGCCGCGGACCTGGCGATCGAGACGCGCGGGCTGACCAAGGCCTACCGTGGCGGCCAGCTCGCCGTCGACGGCCTTGATCTGGCCGTACCGCGGGGCAGTGTCTTCGGCTTCCTCGGACCCAACGGCTCCGGCAAGACCACCACCATCCGCATGCTGATGGGCCTGATCGAACCGAGCGCCGGCAGCGTCCGGGTGCTCGGGCAGCCGATGCCCGCCGCGGTCCGCCGGGTGCTCCCCGAGGTCGGCGCGCTCATCGAGGGCCCGGCGCACTACGGCTTCCTCAGCGGGCGGGACAATCTCCGCCGGTTCGACGCCGCCGACCCGCTCGCCGATCCCCGTACCCGTGCCGAGCGGGTCGGGCATGCACTGGAGCGGGTGGGCCTGGCCGCCGCGGCCGGCAAGAAGGCGCGCGCCTACTCCCTCGGCATGAAGCAGCGCCTCGGCCTGGCCGCGGCCCTGCTCCAGCCCCGTGAGCTGCTGGTCCTCGACGAACCGACCAACGGCCTGGACCCCCAGGGCATGCGGGAGATCCGCGCCCTGATCCGCGAACTTGCGGCGGACGGCACCACCGTCTTCCTCTCCTCCCATCTCCTCGACGAGATCGAGCAGGTCTGCACCCATGCCGCGGTGATGGCCCGCGGCCGGCTGATCACCCAGGGCACGGTGGCCGACCTCTCCGCGACGGTCCTCGACTCGCACGGCGACGGCCGGCTGACGGTGACCACCCCCGACCCGGCCGACGCGGCCCGGGTCCTGAAGGAGCACGGTCTGACCGGCCTGGAGGTCACCGGCGACCGGGTGACCGGCGAACTCCCGGACACACACGCGCCCATGGGAACCCCGGACGGCGGGGCGCCGCCGGACCTGGCGGAGCTCAACGCCGCGCTGGTGCACGCCGGTGTACGGGTCCGTGGCTTCGGCAGGGAGCGGGCGTCGCTGGAGGATGTCTTCGTACAGCTGACCGGGGAGGGCTTCGATGTCGCAGGCTGAGGCCGCGGTGCGCACGCCCCGACCGCTCTGGTCGCTGGGTCTGCTGCGCAGCGAGATCGCTACGACGTTCCGGCGCTGGCGCACCCTCGCGCTGCTGGCGGTGCTCGCGGGCGTACCGGTCCTGGTCGGTATCGCCGTCAAAATCGAGACGGGCGACGGCGGGCCGGGCGGTGGCGGTGGCCCGGGCGGCCCCGCGTTCCTCTCGCAGGTCACCCACAACGGCCTCTTCCTGGTCTTCACCTCGCTCGCGGTGACGCTGCCGTTCTTCCTGCCGATGTCCATCGGAGTGATAGCGGGCGACTCCCTCGCCGGTGAGGCCCACGGCGGGACGCTGCGCTATCTCCTGGTGGCTCCCGCGGGCCGCACCCGCCTGCTGCTGGTCAAATACGCCACGATCCTGACGTTCTGCCTGGTGGGCACCCTGGTCGTGGCGCTCTCCGCTTTGGCGACCGGCGCACTGCTCTTCCCCCTGGGCGAGGTCACCCTGCTCTCGGGTACGTCCGTGTCCTTCGGCGAGGGACTGCTGCGGGCGCTGGCCATCGCGGTCGCGGTGGCGCTGTCCCTCATCGGAGTGGCGGCCGTCGGCCTGTTCATCTCGGCACTCACCACCAGCGGTATCGCCGCCATGGCGACCACGGTCGGCCTGCTGATCACCGTGCAGATCCTGGACACCCTCCCGCAGCTGCACGCCATCCAGCCCTATCTCTTCCCGCACTACTGGCTGTCGTTCGCGGATCTGCTCCGCGACCCCGTCTACTGGGACCCGTTGCAGAAGAACCTCGGCCTGCAGGCGCTGTACGCCCTGGTGTTCGGCTCGGCCGCCTGGGCGCGCTTCACCACCCGGGACATCACCGGGTGAGGCCGTCGGACCGCGGTGTCGCGGTCGGTCCTCCGGCGTGCCGTGCCGCCGCTGCTGCCGCTGCTCGCTCCGCTTCCGCTGCCTTATCTTTTTCCGCCGCCGCTGCCCGGTCCGCTTCCACCGCCTGCACGGCTCCGGCCGCGGCCGCCCCGCCCGCACGGGCCGCGGCGTCGGCCAGTGCCGTCCGCGCCCGCCGTGCGGTCCGCAGCGCGTCCCAGGTCAGTACCGTCAGGGCCGCCCACACCAGAGCGAACCCGGCCCAGCGCTCCGGCGGCATCCGCTCGTGGAAAACGGTGAGCCCCAGCACGAACTGAAAGCTCGGCGCCAGATACTGCATCATCCCGATCGTCGTCAGCGGCAGCCGCACGGCCGAGGCGCCGAAGCAGATCAGCGGTACCGCCGTCGCGATACCGCAACCCGAGAGCAGCAGTGCCCGGCCCACCCCGCCGGTGGTGAAGCTCGACTCGCCGTGGAGTGCGAGGAAGACCAGGAACCCCAGCGCGGGCAGCAGCTGGAGGGCCGTCTCGGCGCTGAAGCCCTCGATCCCGTCGAGCTTGATGCCCTTCTTGACCAGCCCGTATGTCGCGAACGAGAAGGCCAGCCCGAGCGCGATCCAGGGCACCTTGCCGTAGGCGGCGGTCATCACGACGACGGCGAGGAAGCCGACTCCCACCGCCGTCCACTGCAGCGGCCGCAGCCGCTCGCGCAGCACCAGTACGCCGAAGGCGATGCTGACCAGCGGGTTGATGAAATAGCCGAGCGAGGCCTCCAGGACGTGCCCGGCGTTGACCGACCAGATGTAGAGGAACCAGTTCGCCGAGATGACCAGGGCGCAGACCAGGATCAGTCCGAGCCTCCTGGGCTGCCGCAGCAACGGGCCGATCCAGGACCAGCGGCGCAGCACGGCCAGGAGGAGGACGGCGACGGGCAGCGACCACACCATGCGATGGGCCAGGATCTCGGACGGCGAGGCGGCGCCCAGCAGATGCCAGTAGAGCGGCAGCAGGCCCCACATGGTGTAGGCGGCGAAACCGTAGGCGAGTCCGACCCGCTGATCGCTTCGAGGCTGCAAGGGGGACCTCCGCAGGGTGCTTCGCCGCCTCTGCGAACGTAGCGCCGCCCTGTCCGGCTGTCATACCCGTCTTGCCATCCGGTCGTGGCAGGCCGGCGGCCCACGGGGCCGGGGCCGGGGAGCGCACACGGGTACCCGGACGCGCACACGGGTGCCTGGGAAGCGCACACGAGTGTCGGGGAGCGCACTCGGGTGCCCGTGGAACGCAACGGTGCCCGTGCAGGACGCCGTAAGACGTTCCCGTACGGGCACCCGTTGGACCGGCCGTCAGCCGACGACGGTCCAGGTGTCGTTGCCGGTCAGCAGAGTGGCGAGGTCGCCCTTGCCCTTCTGCTCGATGGCGTCGTCGAGCTGGTCGGACATCAGGGTGTCGTAGACCGGCCGGTTGACGTTGCGCAGGACCCCGATGGGCGTGTGGTGGAGCGTGTCCGGGTCGGCGAGCCGGGAGAGGGCGAACGCCGTGGTGGGCGAGGGGTTGTGCGCGTCGTGCACCAGCACGCCTCCGGTGCCCTCCTCCCGTACGTCGATGACCCTGAGGTCGCCGGTGGCCGGGTCGCGGATCACGCCCTTGGAGCCGAAGCCGTCGGGGGCCAGGGCACCGAAGCGGATCGGCTGCCCGTGCTCCAGGCGGATGACGGCCTCCTCGGCCTGCTCCTTGTCCTTGAGGACCTCGAAGGCGCCGTCGTTGAAGATGTTGCAGTTCTGGTAGATCTCCACCAGCGCCGTGCCGGGGTGGGCGGCGGCCTCGCGCAGCACCGAGGTGAGGTGCTTGCGGTCGGAGTCGACGGTGCGTGCGACGAAGGACGCCTCGGCGCCGAGCGCCAGCGAGACCGGGTTGAACGGTGCGTCCAGCGACCCCATCGGCGTCGACTTGGTGATCTTGCCGACCTCGGAGGTGGGGCTGTACTGCCCCTTGGTCAGACCGTAGATCCGGTTGTTGAACAGCAGGATCTTGAGGTTGACGTTGCGGCGCAGGGCGTGGATGAGGTGGTTGCCGCCGATGGAGAGGGCGTCGCCGTCGCCGGTGACGACCCACACGGACAGGTCGCGCCGGGAGGAGGCGAGGCCGGTGGCGATGGCGGGGGCGCGGCCGTGGATGGAGTGCATCCCGTAGGTGTTCATGTAGTACGGGAAGCGGGAGGAGCAGCCGATGCCGGAGACGAAGACGATGTTCTCCTTGGCCAGGCCGAGCTCGGGCATAAAGCCCTGCACGGCGGCAAGGACGGCGTAGTCACCGCAGCCGGGGCACCAGCGCACTTCCTGATCGGACTTGAAGTCCTTCATGGACTGCTTGGCGTCGGCCTTGGGCACCAGGGAGAGCGCCTCGATCTGCGAGGAACCCTCCGCGATCGTCTCAGTCATTGATGGCCTCCTTAAAGACCTCCGCGAGTTGCTCGGCCTTGAACGGCATTCCGCTGACCTGGGTGTGCGACTGCGCATCGACGAGGTATTTGGCGCGCAGGAGAGTGGCGAGCTGTCCGAGGTTCATCTCCGGCACGATCACCTTGTCGTAACGTGCCAGGACCTCGCCGAGATTCCCCGGGAAGGGGTTGAGGTGGCGCAGATGGGCCTGCGCGATGCGCTCGCCGGCGCGCCGCACGCGCCGTACCGCCGCGGTGATCGGTCCGTAGGTCGACCCCCAGCCCAGTACGAGGGTCGTGGCGCCCCGGCCGCTGTCGTCGGTGGGGTCGTCGACCTCGACATCGGGGACGTCGACGCCGTCGACCTTCGCCTGGCGGGTGCGCACCATGAAGTCGTGGTTGGCCGGGTCGTAGGAGATGTTGCCCGTGCCGTCCTGCTTCTCGATACCGCCGATACGGTGCTCCAGGCCCGGTGTGCCCGGCACCGCCCAGGGCCGGGCCAGCGTCTGCTCATCCCGCTTGTACGGCCAGAACACCTCGGTGCCGTCCGCCTGCTGATGGTTGGGTCCCGAGGCGAACTGGACCCGGAGGTCCGGCAGTTCGTCGACGTCGGGGATCCGCCACGGCTCCGAACCGTTGGCCAGATAGCCGTCGGAGAGGAGGAAGACCGGCGTGCGGTAGGCCAGTGCGATCCGGGCCGCTTCCAGGGCGGCGTCGAAGCAGTCCGCGGGCGTCTTCGGCGCCACGATCGGCACCGGCGCCTCACCGTTGCGCCCGTACATCGCCTGCAGCAGGTCGGCCTGCTCGGTCTTCGTCGGCAGACCCGTCGACGGTCCGCCGCGCTGGATGTCCACGATCAGCAGCGGCAGTTCCAGACTGACCGCCAGGCCGATCGTCTCGGACTTCAGCGCCACACCGGGACCCGACGTGGTCGTCACCGCCAGCGCACCACCGAACGCGGCGCCCAGCGCCGCGCCGATACCGGCGATCTCATCCTCCGCCTGGAAGGTGCGCACGCCGAAGTTCTTGTGCTTGGACAGCTCGTGCAGGATGTCGGAGGCCGGGGTGATCGGGTACGAGCCCAGATACAGCGGCAGATCCGCCTGCCGGCCGGCCGCAATCAGCCCGTAGGACAGCGCGAGGTTCCCGGAGATGTTGCGGTAGGTGCCGGTAGGGAAGGCCGTGGTCGCCGGCGCGACCTCGTAGGAGACGGCGAAATCCTCCGTCGTCTCACCGAAGTTCCAGCCCGCCCGGAACGCCGCGACGTTCGCCTCCGCGATCTCCGGCTTCTTCGCGAACTTCGCCCGCAGGAACTTCTCGGTGCTCTCGGTCGGCCGGTGGTACATCCACGACAGCAGCCCCAGCGCGAACATGTTCTTGCTGCGCTCGGCCTCCTTGCGGGAGAGCCCGAACTCCTTGAGCGCCTCGACCGTCAGGGTCGTCAGCGGCACCGGGTGGACGTTGTAGGCCTCCAGCGACCCGTCCTCCAGCGGGTTGGTCGCGTATCCGACCTTCGCCATCGGGCGCTTGGTGAACTCATCGGTGTTGACGATGATGTCCGCGCCCCGCGGCACATCCGCGAGGTTCGCCTTCAACGCCGCGGGGTTCATCGCCACCAGCACATTCGGCGCGTCACCGGGCGTGAGGATGTCATGGTCGGCGAAGTGCAGCTGGAAGCTGGAGACACCCGGCAGGGTCCCGGCAGGGGCACGGATCTCGGCGGGGAAATTCGGCAGCGTCGACAGGTCGTTTCCGAACGACGCGGTCTCGGAGGTGAACCGGTCGCCGGTGAGCTGCATACCGTCACCGGAGTCACCGGCAAACCGGATGATCACCCGGTCGAGGCGTCGGACTTCTTTGCCTTCGCCGCCGTTACCGGAAGCGCGCTCTTCCCCGACAAGCGCTGCGTCGGTCTGCTCGGCTGTGCTACTGACCTGGCTGGTCACTGCTTCGGACCTCCCTCGAGGGGTGCGGCGTCCCCGCCGGAGGCAGGGGCTCGGGACGTGTCATATCGACCGGTTGTCCCATAACCATCGTACGTGGGTAAGGGTGGCCTTCCCTGGGGCGCTCGCATGTTGGACGTCAACATGAGACACCGATCTGGTGTGTTTAGTCATGAAATCACCACCCCCGTGACCCCTTACTCATGACGCTCCGGGCTCCTCCATTGGTTCTACGACCAAAGTCCTGGACCTCGGCGGATACGCCTCGGGGCGCCTGCCTGACAGATTGTCAGACGGCTAGGAATTGAGGTAGGTGAGCACCGCGAGCACCCGGCGGTGATCCCCGTCACTCGGCGACAGGCCCAGTTTCAGGAAGATATTGCTGACGTGCTTCTCGACCGCGCCGTCGCTGACCACCAGCTGCCGGGCGACCGCGGAGTTCGTCCGGCCCTCGGCCATCAGCCCCAGGACCTCCCGTTCCCGGGGTGTCAGCTGTGCCAGCACGTCCTGCTTCCGGCTGCGGCCCAGCAGCTGCGCCACCACCTCCGGGTCCAGGGCGGTCCCGCCCCCGGCGACCCGCACCACCGCGTCGACGAACTCCCGCACCTCGGCCACCCGGTCCTTGAGCAGATAGCCGATGCCCCGGCTCGATCCGGCCAGCAGCTCCGTCGCGTACTGCTCCTCGACGTACTGCGAGAGCACCAGCACCCCGAGGCCGGGGTGGTCCCGGCGCAGCCGGATGGCGGCCCGGACCCCTTCGTCGGTGTGCGTGGGCGGCATCCGTACGTCCGCCACGACCACGTCCGGCAGCGCCCGCTCGTCCGCCAGCTCCCCGATCGTCTTGATCAGTGCTTCGGCGTCCCCCACACCTGCCACGACCTCGTGCCCCCGGTCGGTGAGCAGCCGGGTCAGGCCCTCACGGAGCAGCACCGAGTCCTCGGCGATGACCACCCGCACCTTGTCCTCCACGGCTCAGATTCCCCCATGCCTCATCGCATCCCACCCCCGCCGGCCTCCAGCATCCCAGCATTCGGACGGCGGCGAGGCGGATGAGGGGGATCAGGGGCGGAGAAGGGGGCGAGAGCAGCCGATACGGGGCCGATACGGGGCCGGGACGGGCGGGACGGGGGCGGGGCAGGGCCGGTACGGGGGCGGGGCGGGCTGGGCACCTGGCGACCGCGGCGTATCGGGAGAGACCGGCCTGGCCGGACCCCCGTCCCGGCCCGGCGGTGACCGGGCGCCCACGGGCCGGAGGCCCCTCCGCGCACCGGTGGCCTGGTGCCCTGGCGGTCGGCCTGCGCCCCGGAGGGCGGCCGCACTGCGGCAGCTCGACGGTCACCCGCACGGCAGCTCCGCCGTCACCCGCGCCACGGCAGCTCCGCGGTGATGCAGGTCGGGCCGCCGACCGGGGAGTCCACGATCAGCAGGCCGTCGACGGCCTCCAGCCGCTCGGCGAGGCCGGCCAGGCCCGTGCCCGACCCGGTGTGCGCCCCGCCGCGGCCGTTGTCCGCGACCAGCACCATGATCCGGTCCGCGGTGTGCCAGACGTCCAGCGTCGCGCTGTGGGCCCCGGAGTGCCGGGAGACGTTCTGCAGCAGCTCGGAGGCGGTGAAGTAGGCGATGCCCTCGATCGCCGCGGCCGGCCGCTGATCCAGGTCCACGGTCACCGTCACCGGAACCGTGCACCGCGCGGACAGCGCCGACAGCGCCGGGCCGAGACCCCGGTCGGTGAGGATCGCCGGGTGGATCCCGCGGGCCAGGTTCCGCAGCTCCTGGAGCGCGATCTTCACCTCGCCGTGCGCCTCGTCCACCATCTTCGCGGCGGCCTCCGGATCCTCGGCCAGCTTCTCCTTGGCCAGGCCCAGGTCCAGGGCGAGCGAGGCCAGCCGGGCCTGTGCGCCGTCGTGCAGGTCACGCTCGATGCGCCGCAGATCCGCCGCCGCGGTGTCCACCACCACCCCGCGGTCCGACTCCAGCCGGGAGACCCGGGTGGCGAGGGAGGAGGGTCCCAGCAGGCCGTGGACCATGACCCGGTCCACCTGCGTCAGCCCGTGGATCACCCACGGTCCGGCCAGCACCAACAGCAGCCCTGCCCCGCTGGTGACCGCGGTCTCGGTCGGGGTGTCGAGATAGGCGCCGTGGCCGCTGCCGTCGCCCCACAACTGGATGCCCGACTGGCCGAGGTAGGCGGGGAACGTCCACCGCCACAGCGGGTAGGCCAGCAGCCCCCAGCCGAGGGTCCAGAAGGTCACCGAGAAGATGAAGGAGAAGAGCGCCCACGGGAAGTGCAGCAGGGAGTAGAGAAGGTGCCGCCAGGACACCCCGCTCTTCAGTACGGCCCCGACCCATCCCATCAGGCTCGGTTTGGAGGGCCGGACGGGCTCGGGATCGGCGACGTCCAGCCCCAGCAGCCCGCGGGCCCGCGCACGCTCCAGGCCGCCCAGCGCACGGGCGCCGGCCAGGCCGCCCGCCAGCAGCGGGATGCCGAGGAACGTGACCAGCAGACCGGCGCCCGTGGTGATCACCACCATGGCGTAGACGAACATCACGATGGACAGGGGGAGGCTGAGGAAGAGGTACAGGAACTCCCGCCAGGCGCGCCCGGAGAACGGGGCGCGCAGCCCCTCGGGCACCCGGGAGCCGTGGGGCTGCGGTGCGTATGCGGTTTCCATCGTCTCGTCGTCCGTTCTGCCGGATGCGGCCCTTGCCCGGTCGGATCCGCCGCCTGAACTGCAGGCCGTGCGGCTCTCTCCGCTATGACAAGGGTCCGCGGCCGGCGTCCCGCGCACCATGAGGCTCTTTGCAGTCTTCGCCTGGGGTTTTCCCCACCCCTGGAACTGCGGCCGCCACCACCCGCCCCGGCCGGCCGGCCGGGGCGGGTGGGCGGGTGGCCGACCGGCTCCGTCTGACGGGGACGTCAGACGGCACGCCAGGCGGCCCGTCAGCGGGCCCGTCAGGCGGGGCCGGTCAGGGCCCCTTCGCCCCGTCAGCGCCCCTTCGCCCCCGCTTCCGCAGCCTTCGTCCCCGCCTTCGACGGCTTCGACGCCTTCGACGCCGCCCGCGGCTCCGTCCGCGCCCGCCACGGCAGCTCCGCCGTCACCCGCGTGGGCCCGCCCACCGGCGAATCCAGCACGAACAGCCCGTCCACCGACCCCAGCCGCTCGGCGAGCCCGGCCATCCCGCTGCCGCCGTCCAGCCGCGCCCCGCCCTTCCCGTCGTCCGTCACCTGGATCAGCAGCCGGTCGTCCGTCCGTCGCCCACCACCGCCCCTGTCCGAGGGCCCGGCGCTGCCACGCTCCTTGGCTCGCCACACCTCGACGGACGCCGTTCGCGCCGCGCTGTGCTTGGAGACGTTCTGCAGCAGCTCCGAGACCGTGAAATAGACGATGCCCTCGATGGCGGGCGCGGGCCGCTCGTCCAGGTCCACGGCCGTGGTGGCGGGCACCGTGCAGCGCCCGGCCAACGAGGCCAGGGCGGGCCCCAGCCCGCGGTCGGTGAGGATCGCCGGGTGGATGCCCCGGGCCAGATCCCGCAGCTCCTGCAGCGCCAGCTTCACCTCGCCGTGCGCCTCGTCCACCATCGCCGCCACGCTGTCGTCGGCCCGGCCCTCCAGCAGCTTCTCCTTCGCCAGGCCGAGCCCCATGGCGAGCGCCACCAGCCGGGCCTGTGCGCCGTCGTGCAGATCCCGTTCGATGCGCCGCAGATCGGCGGCCGCGGTGTCGGTGACCGTCACCCGGTCCGTCTCCAGCTCGGCGATCCGCCGCTCCAGTTCGTCGGAGGGCGAGAGCAGGCCGCGCACCATGGCCCGGTCCACGTTGGTCAGCCAGCGCGCCAGCCACGGGAGCGCCGGCCACGCCACGACGAGCGAGAGCAGGGCGACCACGAAGGTGAGCACGGCCCAGGGCAGCCGGAGGAACGCGAACAGCGCATGCCGCCAGGCGACCGGGTCCTTCAAGCACGTCCACAGCCAGGGCAGGAACCCCCGCTCCCGGGACCGCAGCGGACTCGGCTCCGGCACCCGCAGCCCGAGCAGCGCCCGCGCCCGCGCCCGTTCCAGCTTCCCGTACTTCCGGCAGGTCACCAGGCCGCCGGCCAGCAGGGGCAGCCCGATCACGGTGACGGACAGCCCGATCCCGAGGGTCAGCCAGACCAACAGCACCATGAACGCGACGAGATCCAGCGGGAAATTGGACAGCAGGTACGCGACCTCCCGCCACGTCACGCCGCTGAGCGGCCCCGCGGGCGGCGGCAATGACACACCGTCAGGGGTGGTCTCGCCAACATCAGCAGCACTGGGCCGGGATCTCTCCGTCATGCGCCCAGCCTGCCCGGTCGCCGATCCGTGTGCCATGGGGTGGCTGGGGTGGCGGGGGTGGGGTTTTCCCCACCCGCCGCTGCCGACCGTGCTGGACACCGTGTTGGAGGGGGGCCGTATCGTGTCGCGGTACGGAACGGGAGGGGGAGCGGGCGATGGCGCGGCAGTTGGTGACGGCGGACGGGTCGGCGCTTTCGCAGGACGATGCGCTCGCTTCGGCGCGGGTGCCCGACGGCTCGGTGCCGCGGCTCGTAGGGGAGCAAGGGGCGCCGCCGGCGGCGACGGTGGTGCCGTCGGCGCAGGACGCCACGAAAGAGGCCTCCGACGAGGCAGCCGATGAGGCCACCGGTGAGGCCACCGACGGTCTGGCGGTGAGCGGCCGAGGCTGGGACGAGCGGAGCCGGACGTGGACGGCCGGTGCGGCGAGCGTGCTGTTGGCGCTGGTCGCCGGGGTTGCGGCGGCGAGTTGGTACGGGCCGGGCCCGGCCGCGCGCTGGCTCGGTGTCGCCGCTGTGCTCGCCGCGGTCGGCGGAGCTGCCGCCGGCTGGCTCGGTCGGCGTCCGCTGGGCACCGCACTGCTGGTGTGGGGCGGCGCGCTCGGCGCGCTCGCCTCCTGGCAGGCCGCCCCGGCCGGCGCGGTGCGACTGGCCGCCGTCGGACTGACCGTTGCGGTCGCGCTCGCGCTGCTCGGCGTCTGTACGGAGCTGGGGCGCGGCGGACTCGTCGGTGCGGCGGCGGTCGCGCTCGCGGTGGGAGCGTGGGAGGCCGCGCTGGCGCTGACCGGTGTGGCGCGTACGGGAGTCGTACTGGGTGTGGTCTCGGTGCTCGTGCTGGGGTACCTGCCCCGACTGGCCTTGACGGCGGCCGGGTTGACCCGGCTCGATGACCGGCGTTCCGGTGGCGCGCCGGTGAGCCGGCACCAGGTGGCGACCGCCCTCGGCGCGACCCATCGCGGTCTCGCGCCGGCCACCGCTGCCATGGCGGTCTCCGCGGGTGCGGGGGGAGTACTTGCCGCCGGTTCGGGGGACGGCTGGTCGGTCGCTGCCGCGGCCCTTCTGTGCGTGGTGACGCTTTCGCGTGCGCGTGCCTATCCCCTGGTGGTCGAGGTCGTCGCCCTGTTGGCCGCCGGGACGGCAGTGGGGGTCGGCCTGGTGTGGCAGGGGGCGGCGGACGGGGCCGGGCCATCGGGCGCGCTCGCCGCGCTGGGTGTGCTGGCGGTGCTGCCGTTGGTGGTGCTCGCGGTGCGGGTGCCGGAACACGTTCAGCTCCGGCTGCGCCGGCTGATGAACCTCGTCGAGTCGGTCAGCGTGGTGGCGCTGATCCCGGTGGCCCTCGGGGCGCTCGGGGTCTACAGCCGGCTGCTGCACACGTTCTGAACCGGAAAGGCGGCCGCGGGACCATGTCAGCAGAGGGAACCAAGGGATCGAGCGGGCCGGGTGGACCTGTGCCACCAGGCGGACCCGTGCAACCAGGCGGGCTTGTACAACCCGCTGGACCCGTGCCACCAGGCGGACCTGTGCAAGGAGACCGGCAGCACGATCTGCCGCGGGACCTTGGCGGGACGGCGATGACGCCGGGGACGCCCGCGGGAACGGGCGGCACAGGAGCCGGCACGGGGGGTGACCCGGGGGGTGACCCGGGTGCGCCCATCCTCGGGAAGCGCGGCCCCGGCGCGGTCACCCTTGAGAAGACGGCTGAGGCGGCCACGCCCGTCCCCGGGGAAGCGCCCGAGGCGGTCACCACGTCCGCACCCTCGGCGGCGACCGTATGGGACACACCGGTGACGGTGCGAGCGGAGCCGAGCGCGCCGGACGCCGGTGCGGCCGCGCCCGGCGTCATGCCTCCTGCCATGCCTCCTGCCGCGCCTCCTGCCATGCCCTCCGTCATGCCTCCTGCCATGCCTCCTGCCGCGCCTCCTGCCATGCCCTCCGTCATGCCTCCTGCCATGCCCTCCACCGGCCCGCTGCCGGCTGCCGCTCCGCCGCCGCAGCCCGTACCGGAACCAGCACCAGCGCAGGCCACCTACGGCGCACCGGCCACCTACGGCGCACCGGCCACCTACGGCGCATCAGCCCCTTATGCCGCCGTGGACCCTCATGCCGCGCCGCCCCCGTCCATCACGCCGCCCCCGTCCATCACGCCGCCCCTGCCCATCACGCCGGCCCCGTCCACCACGCCGGCCCCGTACGCCCCTGTTCACACGCCCACCCCCGTGCGCAGGTCCCAGCCCACACCCGTCTCCCTACCGCTGCTGCCGCCCGAGCTGGACGCCGTGCGGTCCAAGCCGCGGCACGGAGAGTCCGTCGCGCAGCGTGCGGGGCGGGCCGTACGGCGGGCGATCGCCTCGTCGCCCGCCGCGGAGACCGCCGCCGTCACCCAGACCGCGTACGCCATCCAGCAGCCGGTGGCCACCGGCCGGCAGATCTCCGTGACGAGCATCCGGGGCGGTGCGGGCAAGTCCACCGTCGCCGCCCTGCTGGCCCTCACCTATGCGCACTACCGCGCCGATCCGGTGCTGGCGATGGAGGCCGATCCGGCGCTCGGCACGCTGCCGCACCGGCTGGGCGCGCGGGAAGTGCGCTGGTCGGGCACCGACCTGGCGCAGATAGTGGATCCGTCGATGCTGATCACGGACCTGACCGGCTATCTGATTCCGTTCCCCGGCGGCGGCTGGCTGCTGCCGGGCAGCCAGGGCGCCATCGGGACGAGGCTGGACATCGACACCTACCGGGTGGTGATGACATCCCTGCGCCGGTACTTCGCGACCACCGTCGTGGACTGCGAGACGCTGCCCGCCGAGGTGGCGCGTACCGCGCTGGTGACGACGCAGGCGCGGGTGCTGGTATCCCCGGCGACCCCGGAGGGAGTGGCGGCCACCCGCTCGGTACTGGACTGGGTCGGAGGGCTCCACCCCGGCATGCTGCCGACGACGGTGGTGGTGCTCAGCCATGTATCCCCCGATTCCGGGCTGGAGCTGCGCAGGGCCACCGAGCATCTGAGCGTCGGCGGCGCGACGGTGCTCCCGCTTCCCTACGACCGCCATCTCGCGGCCGGCGGCGCGATCCGTACGGAGCTGCTCGGCGAGCGGACGCTGCAGGCGGCGGCGCGGATCGCGGCCGAGGCGATGGACCGGGCCGTCTCGCGCGGACCGGGCCGGCAGCGTACGGGCCCGAGCGCACCGGCGGCCCCCGATGGAGGCCACTCCGGTCCCGCCCACTCCGGCCCTGCTTACCCCCACGCCGGGCCGCCCCGGTGACGTGGGACAAGGCGCTCCGCCCCGCCCCCGACCCCCCGTCCCCGACCCCCCGTCCCCGACCCCCCGCGCCCGTCCGCTCCGTGAGACACCTTCTGGGACAACCGTCCGCGCCGTCTACGCTGCCGGCCGCCCAGGTAGGGCGAAGTAGGGATAACCCCACAGTCCGCGACGATCCGGCTGCTCACTGCGGCCGGGGCAGGGCCTAGACTCCCGTCCGTACAGATCGTCGAAGTCGTTGAACAAGCGCAGTCAGGGAGCGAGGGGCGGACGTGCCGGACGCGACCGTGGGCACCACCGTCGCCGCGGACTATTTCCAGGGCTATTCGGTCGTCGGCATCATCGCCGTGATCGGGGTGCTCTTCGTGGCCGTGGCCTTCGGTGCCGGGCGGCTGCTGCGGCCCGTGGTGCCGACGCCCGAGAAGCTGTTGACGTACGAGTGCGGGGTGGACCCCGTCGGCGAGGGCTGGGCACACACCCAGGTCCGCTACTACGTGTACGCCTTCCTCTACGTCATCTTCGCCGTCGACTCGATCTTCCTTTTCCCTTGGGCGACGATCTTCGCCGCCCCCGGTTTCGGTGGTGTGACGCTGGTGGAGATGTTTATCTTCCTCGGCTTCCTCACCATCGGCCTGCTCTACGCATGGAAGAAGGGCGTCCTGGAATGGACGTGACCCCCGCCTCCCACAGCTCCGCAGCCGCGTCCGAGGGCGCCGCCCCGCAGTTCCTGCCGGAGCCGCGGCGCCTGGGCACCCTGGCCCGGCTCGCGCCCGAACCGATGAAGGTGGTCCTCAACTGGGGCCGCCGCTACAGCCTCTGGGTCTTCAACTTCGGCCTCGCCTGCTGCGCCATCGAGTTCATCGCCGCGTCCATGGCACGGCACGACTTCATCCGGCTCGGCGTGATCCCGTTCGCCCCCGGCCCGCGCCAGGCCGACCTGATGGTCGTCTCCGGCACGGTCACCGACAAGATGGCGCCCGCGGTCAAGCGGCTCTACGAGCAGATGCCCGAGCCGAAGTACGTCATCTCCTTCGGGGCCTGCTCCAACTGCGGCGGCCCCTACTGGGATTCGTACTCGGTCACCAAGGGCGTCGACCAGATCATTCCGGTGGATGTGTACGTACCGGGCTGCCCGCCGCGTCCGGAGGCGCTGCTCCAAGGCATCCTCAAGCTCCAGGAGAAGATCGCCCGCGAGTCGCTGGGGGAGCGGTACGCGAAGGGCGGCGCGGCGCGGCCCTCCGCCGCCGCGCTGCGCAGCGGGCTGGTCACGCCGCCCGCGCCGAAGCCGGATGGGCCGACGGGAACGGCGACGGCGACGGATGCGGCGAAGGCACCGGGGGATGAGCCGAAGGCGGCGGGGGAGGAGCCCCGATGAGCGAGCAGCCGGAGCAGCAGCCGGAGACCAGCGCGTCGGCCGAGCAGCCCGAGCAGCCCGAGCAGCCTGTCGCCGAGCCCGTTGTCGGCTGGCTGTCGCGGCCCGCGAGCGAGATCTTCGGTACGGGGGCCACGGCGGAGCTGGCGTACGACGTGCTGACCATCGACGTTCCCGTGGACGGCTGGCTCACCGCGCTGACGGCTGCCCGCGACGACCTGGGCTGCAGCTACTTCGACTGGCTGAGCGCCGTCGACGAGCCCGGCACCGGCTTCCGGATCTGTGCGCACCTCGTCGATGTGGCGCGGCCCGGTACCGTCCACCGGCTGATCGTGCGCACGACCGTGCCGCACGAGGCGGCCGCGCTGCCCACCGCCGTCGGTGTCTACGCGGGCGCGGGCTGGCACGAGCGGGAGACCCACGAGATGTTCGGCGTGGACTTCACCGGCCATCCGCACCTCGTACCGCTGCTGCTCCCGGACAACTTCGAGGGGCACCCGCTGCGCAAGGACTTCGTGCTGGCGGCGCGGGTCGCCAAGGCATGGCCGGGGGCCAAGGAACCGGGGGAGTCCGAGCACGGCGGGCCCAAGCGCCGCCAGATGCTGCCCCCTGGCGTTCCGGACCCGAACGAGTGGGGCCCGTTGAAGGGCCAGCTGCCGCCTGCCCCCGCGCGTCCGGCACGGGGTGCGCGGGCGGCCGGTGGTGCCGCGGGTGAGCGGCCGGCGCGGCGTACGCGGACCGCGGGCGAGGGCTCGGCCGGTCAGCAGCAGGCGGCGGGGGAGGCGACCGGGACCCCAGCGGCCGAAGCACGTCCCGAGCGGCCTGAGCGCCCGGCGCGGCGTACCCGGTCGGCGAGCGAGGGTTCGGCCGCCCAGCGACGGGCGGCGGAGACCCCCGCGACCGAGGCCGCCGCGACCGAGGCCGCCGCGACCGAGGAGACCTCTGAGGCGACCTCGCCCAAGGGGACCTCTGAGGCGACCTCGCCCAAGGAGGCCGCGTCGGCCGAGACCCCGCCGACGGAGACCTCGGCCCGGGAGGCCGCGGCACCTCCCTCGAAGGAGGCGGCTCCCTTGAAGGAGGTGGCCCCCTCCAAGGAGGCGGCCCCGCGCTCCTCGGACGCGCCCTGGCACCACGCCCGTCCGGCCTTCGACGAGCCGGAGAAGAAGGCGGAGCCGGAGCCGGAGAAGAAGCCGGACCCGGAGTCGGAGAAGAAGCCGGACCCGGAGCCGGAGAAGAAGCCGGAGCCGGAGCAAAAGGCGGAAGCCGGTCCGGCCGTGGAGCCCGCGCCCGAGCCGGAGCCCGCGCCCGAGCCGAAGCCGGACCCGGACCCTGCCCCCGACCCGGACCCCGCCCCCCGCCCCCCACAGGGCACCCCCCCAGACCCGGCAGGAGGCGACACCCCATGAGCGACGCCCTCGACATCGCGCTGCGCCTCGCCGCCGTCTTCGTCGTCTTTCTGGTCTTCCCCCTGGTCATCGGGCAGACCGAGCACAAGGTCATGGCCCATATGCAGGGCCGGCTGGGCCCCATGTACGCAGGTGGGTTCCACGGCTGGGCGCAGCTCGTGGCCGACGGTGTGAAGTTCGCGCAGAAGGAGGACATCGTTCCGGCCGGCGCCGACCGGCGGATCTTCCAGCTCGCACCCGCCGTCGCCCTGCTGCCGTACCTCCTGGTTCTGGTCGCCATCCCGATAGGCCCGCACAACGCCGTGGGACAGGACCTGGACGCGGGCATCTTCTTCGTGCTCGCCGTCATGGGCGTCGGTGTGCTCGGCTCGCTGATGGCGGGCTGGGCGTCGGCGAACAAGTTCTCGCTGCTCGGCGGTCTGCGGACGGCCGCGCAGCTGCTCGCGTACGAGCTGCCGATGCTGCTCGCCGCGGCCTCCGTCGCGATGGCGGCCGGCACGCTCTCGCTGCCCGGCATCATCGAGGCCTTCCACTGGTGGTGGGTGCCGTGGCAGATCGTCGGCGGGGTGGTCTTCTTCACCGCGGGGCTCGCCGAGCTGCAGCGGCCGCCGTTCGATATGCCGGTTGCCGACTCGGAGATCATCTTCGGTGCCTACACCGAGTACACGGGACTGCGCTTCGCGCTCTTCCTGCTCGCCGAGTACGCCGGCATCGTCGTCCTCTGCGCCCTGACCTCCGTCCTCTTCCTCGGCGGCTGGCACGGCCCGTTCGGCGCCGACGGCCTGGGCTGGCTGTGGACGCTGCTGAAGACCGTGATCCTCGCCTTCGGCGTCATCTGGCTGCGGGTCACCTATCCGCGGCTGCGCGAGGACCAGCTGCAAAAGCTCGCCTGGACGGTCCTCATCCCGCTCTCGCTCGCCCAGATCGCCCTCACCGGCGTCGTCAAGGTGGTGATCTCGTCATGAGCTTCCCCGGTTCCGGCCTCGCCAAGGGGCTGGCCGTCACCCTGCGGACGATGACGAAACGATCGGTCACCGCGCAGTACCCGGACGTCCAGCCCGACCTCGCGCCCCGTACGCGTGGCGTCATCGGGCTGTTCGAGGAGAACTGCACGGTCTGCATGCTGTGCGCCCGGGAGTGCCCGGACTGGTGCATCTACATCGACTCCCACAAGGAGACGGTGCCGCCGGCCGCCCCCGGAGGCCGGGAGCGCAGCCGCAATGTGCTGGACCGCTTCGCGATCGACTTCGCGCTGTGCATGTACTGCGGTATCTGCATCGAGGTCTGCCCCTTCGACGCGCTCTTCTGGTCACCGGAGTTCGAGTACGCCGAGACGGACATCCGTGATCTGACCCATGAGCGCGACAAGCTCCGCGAGTGGATGTGGACGGTGCCCGAACCGCCGGCGCTCGACCCGGCGGCCGAGGAGCCCAAGGAGCTCGCCGCCGCCCGCAAGGCCGCGGACAAGCTCGCCGCCCAGCAGCAGGCCGAAGCCGAAGCCGAAGCCGAGGCCGCCCAGGCCCAGGCCCAGGCCCCGACCACGGATCAGGCCACGGACCGGACCGCGGACCAGGCCGCCGACCGGACAGCGGACCAGAACCGACCGGACACCCCAGGGGAGGGACAGTGACGCTCGCCGCCGCCACCGCAGCCGGCCACGGCTTCCTCTCGACCACCGGTGTCGAGATCGCTTTCCTCCTCGTGGGGATCGCCACCCTCGGCGCGGCCGTCATCACCGTCACCACCCGGCAGCTGGTGCACGCCGCCCTCTGGCTGGTCGTCGCCCTGGGCGGGATCGCCGTCGAGTACCTGCTGCTGACGGCCGAGTTCATCGCCTGGGTGCAGGTGCTGATCTATGTCGGTTCCGTCGTCGTCCTCCTGCTCTTCGGGCTGATGCTCACCAAGGCGCCCATCGGCCGCTCCCCGGACGCCGATTCGGGCAACCGCTGGGCCGCGCTCGCGGTGGCCCTCGCCTCGGCCGCCGCTCTGGTCTGGGTCGTCGTGGATGCCTTCCGCACCACCTGGATCAGCTTCGAGGGCGCCGCCCAGGGCTCCACCGAGGCCTCCGGGCGCAGCCTCTTCCAGTACTGGGTGCTGCCCTTCGAGGCGCTGTCCGTGCTGCTGCTGGCCGCGCTCGTCGGGGCGATCGTGCTCTCCCGCAGGACGGGGGAGGAACGGTCCGCCGTGGCGGGCCTCGAGAACACCGCCTCCCGGGCCCCCGCCGCCCCCGCCCCGCGAGAGGAGCAGCGCTGATGCATCTCGTCTACCCGGCCGTCCTCGCCGTCCTCCTCTTCTGCACCGGGCTGTACGGCGTGCTCGCGCGCCGCAACGCGATCCTGGTGCTGATGTCCGTCGAGCTGATGCTCAACGCCGTCAACCTCAACCTCGTCGCCTTCGACGTCTGGCTGCGCGACACCCTGCACACCGGCCAGGCGCTCACCCTCTTCACCATCGCGATCGCCGCCGCCGAGATCGGCATCGGCCTGGCGATCGTGCTGCTCGTCTACCGCAACCGCGGCAGCTCCGACATCGACCGGCTCCGTGACCTCGCCGAGGAGACGGGCGCCGCGGACGGGGACCCGCAGCCGGACACCACGGCGGAGGCCGCCGCGTGACGCTCACGACCACCGCCGTTCTCGTTCCCCTCCTGCCCTTCCTCGGGGCCGTCGCCGGCCTTCTCCTGGGACGCCGTGCGCCCGGCTTCGTCCGGCCGCTGGCCGTGCTGCCGACGCTGGCCGCGGCCGCGCTCACCGTGACCGTCGCCATCGGACAGGGCACCGGCCCGGCCACCGACGTCGCCACCGAACTCACCCCGACCGGCTCGATCCCCATCGATCTGGCCCTGCACATCGACGGCTTCGCCGCGCTGATCGCCGTCCTGGTCGGTGTCGTGGCGACCTGTGTGCAGCTCTACTCCACCGGCTATCTGCGCGACGACCCGCGCTACCCCTCCTACGCCGCGCTGGTCTCGCTCTTCACCGCCGCGATGCTGCTGGTCGTCTACACCGGCGACCTGATGCTGCTGCTGGTCGGCTGGGAAGTCATGGGCATCTGCTCCTACTTCCTCGTCGGCCACTACTGGGAGACCGAGGCCGCCCGCGCCGCCTCCCTCAAGGCCTTCCTCGTCACCAAGCTCGGTGACGTCCCCTTCCTCTTCGGCATCTTCGCGCTGGCCGCGGATGCCGGAACCTTCCGCATCACCGGCATCCTCGGTTCCGTCGCCGCCGGCGGCCTGGACCATCCGACGCTGATCGCGCTGCTGCTGCTGGCCGGTGTCGCGGGCAAGTCGGCGCAGTTCCCGCTGCACACCTGGCTGCCGGACGCGATGGCCGGCCCGACGCCCGTCTCGGCACTGATCCACGCCGCGACGATGGTGGCGGCCGGTGTCTATCTCGTGGCCCGCCTCCTCCCGGTCTTCGCCGCCTCCGCGGCCGCGCTGGTCGTGCTCGCCGTCATGGCCGCGATCACCATGGTCGGCTCGGGGCTGGCCGCGCTGGCCCAGGACGACATCAAGCGCGTCCTGGCCTATTCGACGGTCGGTCAGCTCGGCTACATGCTCGGCGCCCTGGCCGTCGGTGACCGCGGTGCCGCCGTCTTCCACCTCATCTCGCACGGTGCGTTCAAGGCCCTCCTCTTCCTCGGCGCCGGCGTGATCATCCACGCCGCCGGCACCAACTCGCTGGCCGCCATGTCCCGGATGAGCGGCCTGGCCCGGCGCATCCCGGACGCCTACTGGACGGTCACCGTGGCGCTGCTCGCGCTCGCCGCGATCCCGCCGTTCGCCGGCTTCTTCTCCAAGGAAGCCGTCCTGGGCGCCGCCGAACACGCGGCCACCGGCGACGCGCACGGCATCCCCGGCGCGGCCGGCTGGACCGTGCTGGTCTCCGGACTGCTGACCGCCCTCCTCACCGCGGCCTACGCCACCCGCCTGTGGCTGCTCGCCTTCAAGGGCAAGGGCGCCGAAGCCCCCGACCACGGCCCGCAGCCGGTCGCCATGAACGCCGTCCTGTGGGTGCTCTTCATCCCGACCGTCGCACTCGGCCTCGCCGCCCCCTTCCTGCCCGGCTGGTTCGACGGGCGTTCGCTCGCGCCGACCCTGACCACCTCCGTCCTGGGCACCGGTATCGCCCTCGTCGGCGGCCTGGTCACCTATGCGGCCTGGCGGCACACCACCGCGCTCGCCGCCCGCATCCCCCTCGGCGCGGTCGTCGCCGCTCCGGACGCCACCCCCGCGCTCGCCGAGGAGGTGGCCATCGACACCCACGCCCCGGCCTACGGCGACAACGCCGGCGCCCCGGACCCGGCCGACCCCGGCCGTCTCCTCCTGGGCCCGCTGCAGCGTCATGCGGCGGTCGGCTTCCACCTCGACGCCGTCTACTCCGCCCTCTTCGTCCGGCCCGTACGCGCCGCCGCCACGCTCGTGCGCTTCCTCGACCGCGAGGTCGTCGACACCTACGTCCGCGGCGCGGGCGCCGCTCCCCGCCTGCTGGGCGCCGCGGTCCGCCGCGCCCAGACCGGAAACGTGCAGACCTACCTCGCTGCGCTGCTCGCGGGCTCGCTCGTCCTGGCCGTCGCCGCCGTCCTCGTCGCCATGGGCACGGGAGCCTGACCGATGCCGATGCCGATGCCGATGCCGATGCCGATCCCGACCCCGATGCCGCACACCCCTGGTGCACGTACGCCTGACGGCCGCACCCCTGGTGCACGCACCCCGCACCCCCAGCCGACGCCCCTCGTGGCCGGGCTCGCCGGAGCCGAAACCCTGAGGAGGGCCTGACCCGTGAACCCCACCGCTCTGCAGTACCTCCTCGCGGCGGTCGTCGTCCTCCCCCTGCTGGGTGCGGTCGGCGCCCTGCTCCCGGCGCCCCCCGGCCTCAAGGGCCGCAACCCCGACCAGGCCGTACTGCGCCACGGCGTGACCGCCACCGGCGTCGTGCTCGCCGCCGCCCTCGCGCTGGCCGCCGGCTTCGACCACGACCACCCGGCCCGTATGCAGGCCACCACCGACATCAGCTGGATCCCGGCGCTGGACATCCGCATCCACCTCGGCATCGACGGCATCTCGCTCCCCCTTGTCGTACTGACCGCGCTGCTGACCTTCCTCTGCGCGCTCTACAGCTACTTCCACATGCCAACGGGCCCGTCTCCCAAGGCATTCGTGGCCCTGCTGCTCACTCTCGAAGCCGGCACCCTCGCCAGCTTCGCCGTCCTCGACTTGATGCTGTTCTTCCTCGCTTTCGAGATGGTCCTCATCCCGATGTACTTCCTCATCGCCCGCTGGGGCGGTGCGGAAAAGCAGGCGGCGGCGTGGAAGTTCATCCTCTACACACTGCTCGGCTCCGTCGTGATGCTGCTCGGCCTCCTTCTGATCGGCGTGAAATCCGGCACCTTCGACATGGTGGCACTCGCCACTGACAACGGCCCGAAAGCCCAGCTCAGCCACACCGTTCAGCTCCTCGCGGTGCTCGCGATCGGCATCGGACTGGCCGTCAAGTCCCCGCTGTGGCCGCTGCACAGCTGGCTGCCGGACGCCCACACCGCCGCCCCCACCGTCGGCTCGGTGCTGCTGGCCGGCGTCCTGCTGAAGATGGGCACCTACGGCTTCGTACGGATCGCGCTGCCCATCACGCCCGAGGGCATGCACACCGTCGCGCCGTACCTCGGCGCGCTGGCCGCCATCGGCATCATCTACGGCTCGCTCGCCTGCCTCGCCCTCGTCCGCAAGGGCGCGGGGGGCGACCTCAAACGCCTGATCGCCTACAGCTCCGTCGGCCACATGGGCTTCGTGCTGCTCGGCATCGCCAGCATGACCCCCACCGGCGTCAACGGCGCGCTGTTCGCCAACATCGCCCACGGCCTGATCACCGGCCTGCTCTTCTTCCTCGTCGGCGCGCTCAAGGACCGCTACGGCAGCACCGACCTCGACACCCTGTCGGGGAGCACCGGCGCCGCCCTCTACGGCAAGGCCCCCCGTTTCGGCGGCCTGCTCGCCTTCGGGGCGGTCGCCTCGCTGGGCATCCCCGGGCTGGCAGGCTTCTGGGGCGAGATGCTGGCGATGTTCGGTGCCTTCCGGCCCGCTGCCGGCCTCAGCCGCCCCGCCTTCCTGACGTTCATGGCGCTGGCCGGCCTGGGCACCCTGCTGACCGCCGCCTACCTGCTGCTCGTCGTCCGCCGTGTCTGCATGGGCGGCACCCCGGCGGCCGTGGAAGCCGTCCCGGCCGTCGAGGAGGGCACCGCGACAGCGGCCGAAGCGGCGACCGTGGCCCCGGCCGCGCCGGCCCCCGTCATCCCCGACCTCGCGCGCTACGAGTACGCGGCCTGGACCCCCCTCGCCGTCCTCACCGTCCTCGCCGGACTGTGGCCCGCGGCCCTCCTCGGCCTCACCGACCCGGCCGTCCAGCAGCTCCTCGGAGGCGGTAAGTGATGAGCACGGTGACCTCTCTGGTCCAGTCAGTCGACTGGCTCGCCCTCGCGCCGCCCACGATCGCCGCGGCCGTCGCCCTGGTGATCCTCGTCGCCGACCTCTTCCTCCCGGCGGCCCGCAAGCCACTGCTGGGGTGGATCGCCACGGCGGGCCTCGCGCTCGCCGCGCTGTCCCTGCTGCCCCTCCTGAACGGCGACCGCCGCACCTTCTGCCTGCCCGCCCACCCGGACGTGTGCAGCTATGCGGCCGACCCGTTCGCCCTGGTCATCCAGTTCCTGGTGCTCGGCGGGGCGCTGCTGACCGCCCTGCTGTCCATCGACGTGATCAAGGACCAGGATCTGCCCGCGGGCGAGTACTGGTTCCTGCTGCTCTCCTCGGCGGCCGGTGCCGCCCTGCTGCCCGCCTCCCGGGATCTCGCCACCCTGGTCATCGCCCTCGAAGTCGCCTCGCTGCCCGCCTTCGCGCTGGTCGGACTGCGGCGCGGCGACCGGCTCTCCTCCGAGGCCGCGCTCAAATTCTTCCTGTCCTCGGTGGCCGCCACCGCCGTGATGCTGCTCGGCGTGAGCTTCCTGTACGCGGCCACCGGCAGCCTGCACCTCTCCCGGGTGGCACACACCCTCACCGCCCTCCCCGACCCGCGGCTGGCCACTCTGGCCAGCGCCGGCGTCGCCCTCACCCTGGTCGGCTTCGCCTTCAAGACCGCCGCCGCCCCGTTCCACTTCTGGGTGCCGGACACCTACGTCGGCGCGCCGCTCCCCATCGCCGGCTACCTCTCCGTGGTGGGCAAGGCCGTCGGCTTCTCCGGCCTGATCCTCGTCACCGTCCAGGGCTTCCCCTCCTACGCGAACGTCTGGGGCCCGGCACTGGCCGTCCTCGCCGCGCTCACCATGACCGTCGGCAATGTCGCGGCCCTGCGCCAGGACCCCCGCCGCGCGCACAGCGCCGTACGCCTGCTCGCCTGGTCCTCGGTGGGCCAGGCCGGCTACCTCCTGGTCCCGATCGCGTCGGCGGGCTACGCCCACGACCCGGCGCACGCCATCGGCTCCACCGTGGCCTACGCCCTGATGTACGCGGCCGTGAACCTCGGCGCCTTCGCCGTCGCCGCCCTGGTGGCCCGTACGCGCCCCGCCAACCGCATCACCGACTACCGGGGCCTGTACCACCAGCGGCCCGTCGTGGCGCTCGCCCTCGGCTTCTTCCTGCTCTGCCTCGCCGGACTGCCGCCCGGCATCATCGGCCTGTTCGCCAAGGTCACGGTCTTCTCCGCGGCCGTCGACGCGGGGCTGGCCTGGCTCGCCGTGATCATGGCCGTCAATGTCGTGATCGCGCTCTACTACTACCTGCAGTGGACCACGGTCCTCTTCCGGGGAGCCGGGGAAACGGAGGGCGCCGAGGCCCCCGAGGCCCCCGAGGCCGCGCCCGCCGGCCACCCGGCCCGCACCGCGATCCCGGCCCCCCTGGCCACCGCCATCGCGCTCGCCGCCGTCCTCGGCATCGCCCTCTCCGGCGCTCCGCAGCTCGTCCTGCGCTTCGCCTCCGGGACGCTGCTCTAAGAGACTCCAGGAGAGCTCCAGGAGAGCTCCAGGCGGGCTCTGGGCAGATCCCCCCTAACGGCCGACCCGCCCGCAGGAGTCCCCATCGGGCGCGCCCCGCCGGGGCCCACACCGGCCTCCACCCCACCCGTACGGCGCTGCGCCCCGGCGGGCGCGCCCGCGTGCCCCGCCCGGTGCGCCGCCGGTGCACAAGGGAACCTGGCTCGTTCATCTCGCGTTGACCAGTGAGTAAGGATCCACTGGTCAGTGGAGAAACGCAGCACAGGGTTCCCCTGCCGCACCGCTTGGAGGGCGTACCGTGCACCGCCGGCACAACGGGCTCAGGACCGCCGTACTCCTCGGGGGACTGTCCGCCCTCATCATCGTCATCGGCAGCCTCTTCGGCCGTACGGGCCTGATCATCGCCGTCGTCGTGGCCCTGGGCACCAACGCCTACGCCTACTGGAACAGCGACAAACTGGCCCTGCGGGCGATGCGCGCCCGCCCGGTCAGCGAGTTCGAGGCGCCACAGCTCTACCGCATGGTCCGTGACCTCTCCACCGCGGCCCGCCAGCCCATGCCGCGCCTGTACATCTCCCCGACCCAGGCGCCCAACGCCTTCGCCACCGGCCGCAACCCCCGCAACGCCGCGGTCTGCTGCACCGACGGCATCCTCCAGCTGCTCGACGAGCGCGAGCTGCGCGGCGTGCTCGGCCATGAGCTCAGCCATGTCTACAACCGCGACATCCTGATCTCCTCCGTCGCCGGCGCGCTGGCCTCCGTCGTGATGTTCCTCGTCAACTTCGCCTGGCTGATTCCGATAGGCCGCTCCGACGACGACGAGGGCCCCGGACTCCTCGGCATGCTGCTGATCATGATTCTCGGACCGGTCGCGGCCTCGCTGATCCAGCTCGCCGTCAGCCGCTCCCGCGAGTACGAAGCCGATGCCGCGGGCGCCCAGCTCACCGGCGACCCGCTGGCCCTGGCCTCCGCGCTGCGCAAGCTGGAGGCCGGAACCCGGCAGCTCCCGCTCCCGCCCGAGCCGCGCCTGGAAACCGCCGGCCACATGATGATCGCCAACCCGTTCCGGGGCGGCGGCCTGTCCCGGCTGTTCTCCACCCACCCCCCGATGGACGAACGGATCGCCCGCCTCGAACAAATGGCGGGCCACCGCCCCTGACGTCCCTGGTGCCCCTGGCGTCCCTGACATCCCCGAGGCCGCCGGGACCGGTGGCCGTCACCAGGCACCCGGCGCATCATGAACGCAACGATTCACCGGGCTCAGCGCGTCTAGCACGGCAGATACATTCTCCGCCGTGCCCGTGGAAGGCTGCTGATCATGAAGTTCATCCTCAACGTCCTCTGGCTGGTCCTCAGCGGCTTCTGGCTGGCGCTCGGCTACGTCTTCGCGGGCATCATCTGCTGCATCCTGATCATCACCATTCCGTTCGGCATCGCGTCCTTCCGGATCGCGGGCTACGCCCTGTGGCCCTTCGGCCGGACGACCGTCGTACGCGACGACGCCGGCGCCGGCTCGGCGATCGGCAATGTCATCTGGATCATCTTCGCGGGCTGGTGGCTGGCCCTGGGCCACATCATCACCGGCCTCGCCCTGTGCGTGACGATCATCGGGATCCCCTTCGGCATCGCCAACTTCAAGATGATCCCGGTCTCCCTGATGCCCCTGGGCCGCGACATCGTCCCCACCGACGAGCCGTTCGCCGCCCGCTGACCGCCCGCTGACCGCCCGCCCGGGGCCCGCCGGGGCCCTGCCGCACCTCGTGGTGCCGCCCCGACACACCGGTGGGGCGGCACGCCGAAGCGCGCCGCCCCATCCCGTGGCACCCGAAAGCCGGGCTGCTACCGGTAGTTCACGAACTGCAGGGCGAAGTCCAGGTCCTTGCCCTTGAGCAGCTGCTGTACGGCCTGCAGGTCGTCCCGGCTCTTCGAGCTGACCCGCAACTCGTCGCCCTGCACCTGCGCCTTGACGCCCTTCGGGCCCTCATCGCGGATGATCTTGGCGACCTTCTTGGCGTTGTCCTGCGAGATCCCCTCCTCGATCGAGGCGAAGATCTTGTACTCCTTGCCCGAGGCCTGCGGCTCACCGGCGTCCAGCGCCTTCAGCGAGATCCCGCGCTTGACCAGCTTGGACTGGAAGATATCGAGCACGGCCTTCACCCGCTCCTCGGCGTTGGCCCGCATCTCGATCTTCTCGCCCGACCACTCGATCGACGCGCCCACGCCCTTGAAGTCGTAGCGCTGCGAGATCTCCTTGGCGGCCTGGTTGAGGGCGTTGTCGACCTCCTGCCGCTCTACCTTCGAGACGATGTCGAAACTGGAGTCGGCCATGTTGAGTTGGCTCCTCGTACGTAGATCCGTCAGGGGTGCGGCCCTTCCCGGGCCGCCTGCCAAGCCTAGCCACCCGGCCAAGATCCAGCGCTCCCGAATCGAGTGGCGAAGCACCCCCAGCCATCGGGTATGGTTTACGTCGTTGCCACGGAGCACCGCCCCACAGCGGGTCTCCCGGCAGCAAACCCTGGCGGTGTGCCCGAGCGGCCAAAGGGAGCAGACTGTAAATCTGCCGGCTCAGCCTTCCCAGGTTCGAATCCTGGCGCCGCCACAGGAAAGCAAAAGGCCCTTGGCCTGCGATTACCGCAGGCCAAGGGCCTTTTGTCATCCGTCCTCGGGTGCAGCCGCCCCTCTCGCTCTTTCCCGTCCTGTCGCGCTCCGTCTCGGGGCATGGCCGGCCTTCCGGATGCCGCCCCTCGGCTACGGCCGTCGTCGGACGGAGATCCTGGCGTTGGCCGCCTCGTCGTCGTCATTGAGGAACGTGGCGTACGCGCGCAAGAGTGCCGCCACGCTGCGGCCCGCCCGCTTCGGCGAGGAGCGGTGGCCCGTCGCCGGAACCGAGCAAGGCCGATGGGGCGGCGTGACGTAGACCACGCCATCCCGACCGAGGAGCAACAGGTCAGGCCCGGCTTCCGGCAACGGGAACCGGGCCTGCTGCGTTCTCTGAGCAGCCTCGGGAGCGAGCGGGGAGCGGATCTCGAGTTCCCGCCCGCCCGGTCAGCTGCCGTAGGGCGGGAACAAGAGGAGCCGTACTGCCGGCGCCGCGAGCATGGCGAGGGGCGGCGCGTACCACCGGTGCCGCAGCCTTCGCGTTTTCACGAAGGGAAGGGTAAGGACAAGGCAGAGGACGGCTCAGGCCATGCCCATCTCGCTGATGAGCCCGAACTTCGAAGCCGCGTCGAACTCGACAGCATCATCGCCGCGGGGCATGAGCTGGACGAGGGTGACGAAGGCCGGCGGCGCCTCGATCGTGACCAGGAGGCATGCCCCCACAAGCGTGCCGATGAGCAGTCGGTCGGCCGAGCTTCCGGGGCGGGTGGGCGTGGTCACGATCCGAGTGCTTCCTTCGCTTGGCCGACATGGCACCGCAACTGCTGAGGACAGCGCCCGCGATGCCGGCCGGTCAGCAGCGCACAACCGGCCCCCGGTCCCCGGCTCCCGGCCCGCGCCCGCGGCCCGGGGCCCGGTACGGCCTTCGTGCTCCCGGCGAACGCCCTACCCCCGCTGCGCCGCCGACACCGCCCGCACCGCGTCCACCACCGGTACGTCCCCGCCGATCAGCTCCAACGTCTTGCCGATCGTGCCCGGTTCGTCGAGCAGCGCCATCAGGGTGGCCGCGACATCGTCGCGCGGGACCGGGCCGCGGCCGGTCGCGTCGGCCAGTGTCACCCGGCCCGGCCCGGGGTCGTTCGTCAGCCGGCCGGGCCGCAGGATCGTCCAGTCCAGGCCGGCGCGGGACCGGATGTCCGCGTCGGCTGCGGCCTTGGCCCGCAGGTAGGCGGCGAACACCGGGTCGGTGCCCTCGGGGGGCTCGCGGTCCGCGCCCATGGAGGAGATGACGAGGAAGCGCCGTACGCCCGCGGCCTCGGCCGCGTCCGCGAAGAGCCGCGCCGCGCCGCGGTCCACCGTCTCCTTGCGTTCACTGCCGCTGCCCGGCCCCGCACCCGCCGCGAAGACGGCCGCGTCGGCGCCTTCCATGTGCCGGGCGACGTCCTCCACCGACGCCGACTCCAGGTCGCAGACCACCGGCTCGGCGCCCGCGGCCAGCAAATCGCCGGCCTGCTCCGGCCGACGGACGATGCCCGCGACCTCGTCCCCGCGCCCGGCGAGCAACCGCTCCAGCCGCAGCGCGATCTGACCATGTCCACCTGCGATGACAATGCGCATGATCCCGACCGTACGCCGAAGGCCCGCCGCGGGGTGCGGGACCGGCCGGGGGCCGGGGGCTTCTCGCCGCCGTGGCGCAGCGCTGCGAGCTCAGCGCTGCGACTGCCGCGGCAGCTCCAGCGCCACCTCCGCCGCCGAGTCGCAGTACTCCCGCACCGCGCTGGTTCGGGCGACCACCCGCCCCCGGTGGATCACGATCCGGCTGTAGGCCAGTGAGAGCACCCCGGCGATCCGCTCGCCGCGCACCGCCAGCAGCTCTGCGGGGAAGCCCGCCTCGACCCGCACCTCGGGCAGGCCCAGCGTCGCCCGCGCCGCCGCGCTCACGGTCTCGTACGCGGCATCCGGGGTGGCCTCCCCCAGGGAAGCCAGGAGATAGGCCGCCTCCAGGGGGTCGCCCCGTCCGACCGGGTTCGCCACGTCCCGCAGCGCCCCGCTGCCCGCCGCCACCCGCACCCCGGCCGCCCGCAGCAGCCGTACCGGCGCCGGCCGCGACACCCGCGAGCCGTACCGCTCCAGCCCCGTGCAGTCGCCCTGCGGCAGACAGACGACGGCGACCCCGGCGGCCGCCAGCTGCTCGGCGACCCGCGCCGCCACGCTCCGTGGCATCCGCGCCATGCCCGCACACGGCCCGAGCGCGACGCCCGGCCGCAGCCCGCCCGCCATCGCCGCGAACCGCGCCAGCCGCGCCGGATCGTCGCCGTCGGTGTGCAGGTCCACCGGGCAGCCGTGCTCCCCGGCCAGCTCCAGGACCGTTTCGACATACCCGGCCGGGTCGGGGTCGAGGTCCGGACAGCCGCCGATGACCGAGGCGCCCATCTTCACGGCGTCCCGCAGCATCGCCAGCCCGTCCGCCCCGGCCACCCCGGTCAGCACCCGCGGTACCGCCACCGCCGCCAGGTCGGCCAGTCCGCGCAGCGACCGGCGGGCCTGCAGCACCGCCTCCAGCGAACGCAGGCCCTGTACGTCGCCGATCCGGACGTGACTGCGCGAAGCGGTGGCGCCGTGCCCCAGCTGCAGCAGCGCGGCCTCGGTCGTCCGCCGCTGGACGTCCTCCGGAGAGCCGGAGGCGGGGCCGTCGGCGTCCGCCGTCAGAGCGGTGTCGCAGTGCGCATGCGGTTCGGCGGGGGCGGGGAGCAGGAGGTAGCCGGCGAGGTCGACGCGGGCGCCCTGGGGGGCGAGGCTGCCGGCCGTCCCGACGGCCTCGATGGAGCCGCCGCCGAGCCGTACGTCCACCGTCCGGCCGTCGGCGAGCCGGGCGCCGCACAGCACCAGCGCACCGCTGTCCGGCCCGGCGTAGCGGCCGGCGCCGCCGGGCTTTCCCGGCTGGGGCTGCGGCGAACTGCTGTCGGACATCGCGCTCCTCGAAGCCACCGGCGTGCAAGATCACGCAGCGTTCTTCCGAGCCTAGGACGCTGCCGGGAGAGCTTCGCGCAGGCGCGAAATAGTCGTACCGGTGTGGTGCGCGGGGCCGTTGGGGCACGGCCCGGATACGGATTTCACGTTTGGCGGCGGGCCGTGTAATGTCTTCATCGCTCGCCCCAATAGCTCAGTCGGCAGAGCGTCTCCATGGTAAGGAGAAGGTCTACGGTTCGATTCCGTATTGGGGCTCTGATGTGTGAGGTACCTCGCCTTCGGGCGAGGGACTCTTGCATCACAGCGGTGTAGCTCAGTCGGTAGAGCAAGCGGCTCATAATCGCTGTGTCACCGGTTCAAGTCCGGTCACCGCTACTGACAGTAGCCGATTGTGGGGTCGGTCCTCCGATCGGCTACTCTTTTATGCGTTAATCCGACCACCCGTCCGTCCAAGGAGCACTCACGTGGCTGCCACCGACGTCCGCCCGAAGATCACGCTGGCCTGCGTGGAGTGCAAGGAGCGGAACTACATCACCAAGAAGAACCGGCGTAACGACCCGGACCGTCTTGAGATGAAGAAGCACTGCCCTCGTTGCAACTCGCACACCGCGCACCGCGAGACGCGATAACACAGGCTCGTCCGTGAGGCCGTCCCCATTCGTGGGGGCGGCCTCACGGCGTTATCACCATCAGTACAGGGAGGTTGCGAGCCCATGGCGCTCGACCAGTCTTTTGTCGGACGCACGTACCCGCCCACCGACCCGTACGAGGTCGGCCGGGAAAAGATCCGCGAATTCGCCGAGGCGATCGGTGACACCAACCCCGCTTACACGGACGCCGAAGCGGCCAAGGCGCTCGGGCACTGCGAGGTGATCGCGCCGCCGACCTTTGTGTTTGCGATCACATTCAAGGCCGCGGGGCAGGTCATCGAGGATCCGCAACTGGGGCTGGACTACAGCCGGGTGGTGCACGGCGACCAGAAGTTCGCCTACACCCGACCGGTGCGCAGCGGGGACCGGCTGAGCGTCACCTCCACCATCGAGGCCATCAAGTCCATGGCGGGCAACGACATCATCGATATTCGCGGTGAGGTGCACGACGCGGCGGGCGACCATGTCGTGACCGCCTTCACCAAGCTGGTGGCCCGCGCCGCGAAGGAGGCCTGAGATGACCGCCACGATTTCTTACGACGAGGTCGAGGTCGGCACCGAACTCCCGGCGCAGACCTTCCCCGTGAGCCGCGCGACACTCGTCCGGTACGCGGGCGCCTCCGGTGACTTCAACCCGATCCACTGGAACGAGAAGTTCGCCAAGGAGGTCGGACTGCCGGACGTCATCGCCCACGGCATGTTCACCATGGCCGAGGCGATCCGTGTGGTCACCGACTGGGCCGGTGACCCGGGCGCGGTCGCCGAGTACGGCGTGCGCTTCACCAAGCCCGTCGTCGTCCCCAACGACGAGACCGGTGCCCTGATCGAGGTCAGCGCCAAGGTCGCCGCCAAGCTGGACGACGACGACCGTACGGTCCGGGTCGACCTCACCGCGGTGAGCGCGGGCCAGAAGGTGCTGGGCATGTCCCGCGCCGTGGTCCGTCTCGCCTGAGCGGCGCCTTGCGGGGGCGGTCGGCCGAGCAGCGCCGGGCCGTCCCCGTACCCTTGGGCGCGTGCAGGAACTCCACGACGCGCCCCTCGCCCCGCTGACCACCTTCCGCCTCGGCGGACCGGCCACCCGCCTCGTCACGGCCACCACCGACGACGAGGTGATCGAGACGGTCCGTGCGGCCGACGAAGCCGGGACTCCGCTGCTGATCATCGGCGGCGGCAGCAATCTCGTGATCGGCGACAAGGGCTTCGACGGCACGGCCCTGCGCATCGCCACCCGCGGCTTCGCGCTCGACGGCACGGCCCTCACGCTCGCCGCCGGCGAGAACTGGTCCGATGCGGTCGCCCGTACGGTCGGGGCCGGACTGGCCGGTGTGGAGTGCCTGGCCGGTATCCCCGGCTCGGCGGGCGCCACCCCGATCCAGAACGTGGGCGCGTACGGCCAGGAGGTCTCCGCCACGATCACCGAGGTCGTCGCCTACGACCGCCGGGCCGGCGAGACCGTCACGATCCCGAACGAGGAGTGCGGCTTCTCGTACCGCCACAGCCGCTTCAAGGAGCACCCCGACCGGTTCGTGGTGCTGCGGGTCCGCTTCGCCCTGGAGGACGCCGGGGGCCTCTCCGCGCCCCTGAAGTACGCCGAGACGGCCCGCGCCCTCGGCGTCGAGGCCGGAGACCGGGTCCCGGCCGCCGTCGCCCGGGAGACCGTTCTGGCGCTGCGTGCCGGCAAGGGCATGGTGCTGGACGCCGACGACCACGACACCTGGTCGGCCGGCTCCTTCTTCACCAACCCGATCCTCACCGAGGCCGAGCACGCGGCCTTCCTCCGGCGCGTCCAGGACCGCCTCGGCCCCGACGTCGCCCCGCCCGCCTTCCCGGCCGGCGAGGGCCTGGTGAAGACCTCCGCCGCCTGGCTCATCGACCGGGCAGGCTTCACCAAGGGCTACGGCAGCGGCCCGGCCCGTATCTCCACCAAGCACACCCTCGCGCTCACCAACCGCGGCGGGGCCGCCACCGAGGACCTGCTCGCCCTGGCCCGCGAGGTCCGCGACGGCGTCCACGCGGCCTTCGGCGTCATGCTCGTCAACGAGCCGGTCACGGTCGGCGTCAGCCTCTAGAAGAGTGCCGACGGGCCCCGGGGCGGTCCGAGCCGCCCCGGGGACGCTACGCGCCCAGCCAGCCGTCGATCTCGGCCAGCAGCCGCTGCTGCTCGTCCTGCGGGGCGCGCGACCCGCGGATCGACTGCCGGGCGAGTTCGGCCAGTTCGGCGTCCGTGAAGCCGTGTGAGGTGCGGGCGATCTCGTACTGCGCGGCCAGCCGCGCGCCGAACAGCAGCGGATCGTCCGCGCCCAGCGCCATCGGCACCCCGGCTTCGAAGAGCGTCCGCAGCGGCACGTCCTCCGGCTTCTCGTAGACCCCCAGCGCCACATTCGACGCCGGGCACACCTCGCAGGTCACCCCGCGCGAGGCCAGCCGGCGCAGCAGCACGGGGTCCTCCGCGGCACGTACGCCGTGCCCCACCCGGCCGGCGTGCAGATCGTCCAGGCAGTCCCGGACGCTCGCCGGCCCCGACAGCTCGCCGCCGTGCGGCGCCGCCAGCAGACCGCCCTCCCGGGCGATGGCGAAGGCGCGGTCGAAGTCCCGGGCGAAACCCCGGCGTTCGTCGTTGGACAGCCCGAAACCGATCACACCCCGGTCGGCGTAGCGCACCGCGAGACGCGCCAGCGTGCGGGCGTCCAAGGGGTGCTTCATACGGTTCGCGGCGACCACGACGCGGATGCCGAGCCCGGTGTCACGGGAGGCGCCGTGCACCGCGTCCAGGATGATCTCCAGGGCCGGGATCAGCCCGCCCAGTCGCGGTGCGTACGAGGTCGGATCGACCTGGATCTCCAGCCAGCGCGACCCGTCGCGGACATCCTCCTCGGCGGCCTCGCGGACCAGCCGCTGGATGTCCTCGGGTTCCCGCAGACACGACCGCGCGATGTCGTAGAGCCGCTGGAAGCGGAACCAGCCGCGCTCGTCCGTGGCTCTCAGCCGGGGCGGCTCACCGCTCCGCAGCGCCTCGGGCAGATGGACGCCGTACTTGTCGGCGAGTTCCAGCAGGGTCGCGGACCGCATCGAACCGGTGAAGTGCAGGTGCAGATGGGCCTTCGGCAATCGGCGCAGGTCTCGAAGTGCGGCTCCGCCGCGGGCACGAACGCTCTCCATCCCAAGATCTTGCCGCATGGGGGCGGTGCGCCGGTAGGGCCTTTCCCGAAGGGGTGTCCGGGGGAACGCGCGAACGGGCCCCGGAACATCGGGGCCCGTTCGCCAACGGCCGGTGGCTGGTGTCCTACTTGGCCTCGGCCAGCAGCTTCTGCAGGCGCGACACGCCCTCGACCAGGTCCTCGTCGCCCAGCGCGTAGGAAAGCCGCAGGTAGCCGGGGGTGCCGAAGGCCTCACCCGGGACGACGGCGACCTCCGCCTCCTCCAGGATCAGCTCGGCCAGCTCGACGCTGGTCTGCGGGCGCTTGCCGCGGATCTCCTTGCCCAGGAGCTCCTTGACCGACGGGTACGCGTAGAACGCGCCCTCCGGCTCCGGGCACAGCACGCCGTCGATCTCGTTGAGCATCCGCACGATCGTGCGACGGCGGCGGTCGAAGGCGACCTTCATCTCCTCGACGGCCGTCAGATCGCCGGAGACCGCCGCGATGGCGGCCGCCTGCGCGACGTTGGAGACGTTGGACGTGGCGTGCGACTGGAGGTTCGCGGCGGCCTTGATGACGTCCTTGGGGCCGATCGCCCAGCCCACCCGCCAGCCGGTCATCGCGTACGTCTTCGCCACGCCGTTGACGACGATGCACTTGTCGCGCAGCTCCGGGACGACCACGGGCAGCGAGGAGAACTCGGCGTCGCCGTAGACCAGGTGCTCGTAGATCTCGTCGGTCAGCACCCACAGGCCGTGCTCGGCGGCCCAGCGGCCCACCGCCTCGACCTGCTCGCGGGTGTAGACCGCACCGGTCGGGTTCGAGGGAGACACGAAGAGCAGCACCTTGGTGCGGTCCGTACGGGCCGCCTCCAGCTGCTCGACGGTCACGCGGTAGCCGGTGGTCTCGTCGGCGACCACATCGACCGGCACACCGCCCGCGAGCCGGATCGACTCGGGGTAGGTGGTCCAGTACGGAGCGGGCACGATGACCTCGTCGCCCGGGTCGAGGATCGCGGCGAACGCCTCGTAGATGGCCTGCTTGCCGCCGTTCGTCACCAGGACGTTCGCGGCCTCGATCTCGTAGCCGGAGTCCCGCAGTGTCTTCGCGGCGATCGCGGTCTTGAGCTCGGGGAGGCCGCCGGCCGGGGTGTAGCGGTGGTACTTCGGGTTGCGGCAGGCCTCGATCGCCGCCTCGACGATGTAGTCGGGCGTGGGGAAGTCGGGCTCACCGGCGCCGAAGCCGATCACCGGGCGTCCGGCCGCCTTGAGGGCCTTCGCCTTGGCGTCGACGGCGAGGGTGGCGGACTCGGAGATCGAACCGACACGGGCCGAGACCCGGCGGTCGGTGGGGGACGATGCGGAAGGGGTTGCAGCGCTCATATATGCATCGTTGCAGACCTCTGAGGAGCCCGGCACACGGGTTTGCGGGCACCACCCGGGAGGATCCTGTTCGACGCCCGGCTCCGAACCACGTACACTCGCTGACCGTTGGCTCCGAACAGGCCGCCGCGGCGCACGCACCTAGTGCAGTCGACCGCATGCGGTAGGTTGGGGGAACCACAAAGGGTCGTAGCTCAATTGGTAGAGCACTGGTCTCCAAAACCAGCGGTTGGGGGTTCAAGTCCCTCCGGCCCTGCTACACGCACTCTCCACCGCAGTGCGTGCACGCGTACGTATGAAATGCACCGCCGTGCGGCTCAACCGGGCGCGGCACGGCCACGACCCGGATTCAGGTGAGGACGAGTGACGGACGCCCTGGGCTCCATCGACATGCCTGAGCGCGGTCGTTCCGAGGACGACACCGCGGAATCCCAGAAGAAGCCCCGCCGTGGCGGTAAGCGCGGCAAGAAGGGCCCCTTCGCGCGCCTCGCGCTCTTTTACCGCCAGGTAGTGGCGGAACTCCGCAAGGTCGTCTGGCCCACGCGTAGCCAGCTGTCGACGTACACCAGCGTGGTGATCGTCTTCGTTGTCATCATCATCGGTCTCGTAACCGTGATTGACTTGGGAATCAACCGAGTCGTCGGGTACGTCTTCGGCTGATCCCGCGGAGGGCGCCTCAGCGGGCGCCCCTTTCGCATGTTCAACCCCTTGAAGCCAGGAAGAAGCAGCCACCGTGTCTGACCCGAACCTGAACGACGCCGCCGACTCCGCAGAGCCGGCAGCGGCCGACGTTGACGCGGCTGCCTCGGCCGAGGTCGAGGGCGACGACACCGCGCTTGAGATCGTCGAGGCCGCCGACGAGGTCGACGAGCTCGACTCCGAGGACGCCGCCGCCGGCGAGCCCGCCGAAGAGGCTGCGGTGCACGTCGAAGAGGACGCCGAGGCTCTCGCCGAGGTCGCCGAGGACGAGGAGCAGGAGCCGGTCGACCCGGTGGCCGCCCTCCGTGACGAGCTCCGTGGCCTGCCCGGTGAGTGGTACGTCATCCACACCTACGCCGGTTACGAGAACCGCGTGAAGACCAACCTCGAACAGCGTGCCGTCTCGCTGAACGTCGAGGACTTCATCTTCCAGGCCGAGGTGCCGCAGGAAGAGGTCGCGCAGATCAAGAACGGCGAGCGCAAGACCATCCGCCAGAACAAGCTCCCCGGCTACGTTCTCGTGCGCATGGACCTGACGAACGAGTCCTGGGGCGTCGTCCGCAACACCCCGGGTGTCACCGGCTTCGTCGGCAACGCCTACGACCCCTACCCGCTGACGCTGGACGAGATCGTCAAGATGCTCGCCCCGGAGGCCGAGGAGAAGGCCGCCAAGGAGGCCGCCGCGGCCGAGGGCAAGCCGGCGCCGTCCCGCAAGGTCGAGGTCCAGGTGCTGGACTTCGAGGTGGGCGACTCCGTCACCGTCACCGACGGCCCGTTCGCGACGCTGCAGGCGACGATCAACGAGATCAACGCCGACTCGAAGAAGGTCAAGGGCCTCGTCGAGATCTTCGGCCGCGAGACCCCGGTCGAGCTGAGCTTCGACCAGATCCAGAAGAACTAGGTTCTTCCGGAACACCAGCCAAACCGATCAGGTCAGACGGGCTCACAGCCGGTCTGACCTGCTCGGTTTTTGGCCGCGCGACTATACCCGTTATCGTTGTGCGGTATGCCTCCATCCGGATGACCGGGTGGAATGGCGAAACACCTCTCACTAGGACCCGGAGAGAGCATGCCTCCCAAGAAGAAGAAGGTCACGGGGCTTATCAAGCTCCAGATCAGCGCCGGCGCCGCAAACCCGGCCCCGCCGGTCGGCCCCGCGCTGGGCCAGCACGGCGTCAACATCATGGAGTTCTGCAAGGCCTACAACGCCGCGACCGAGTCGCAGCGTGGCATGGTCGTGCCGGTGGAGATCACGGTCTACGAAGACCGTTCCTTCACCTTCATCACCAAGACCCCGCCGGCCGCGAAGCTCATCCTGAAGGCCGCGGGCGTGGAGAAGGGCTCCGGCGAGCCGCACAAGACCAAGGTCGCCAAGATCACGCGCGACCAGGTCCGTGACATCGCCACCACCAAGATGCCCGACCTGAACGCCAACGACCTGGACGCCGCCGAGAAGATCATCGCCGGCACCGCCCGTTCCATGGGCATCACGGTCGAGGGCTGATCTCAGCCCCTCTGGCACCACCCGTGGCAGGACCAGGCGCTGGTCCGCACCACGACTCCACCCCACTGCATCAGGAGCAGAAGTGAAGCGCAGCAAGACTCTTCGCAATGCGGACGCGAAGATCGACCGGGAGCGCGTGTACGCCCCCCTCGAGGCCGTCCGTCTCGCCAAGGACACCGCGTCCGTCAAGTTCGACGCGACCGTCGAGGTCGCCATGCGTCTGGGTGTCGACCCGCGCAAGGCCGACCAGATGGTCCGTGGCACCGTGAACCTCCCGCACGGCACCGGTAAGACCGCCCGGGTCCTGGTCTTCGCGACCGGTGACCGTGCTGCGGCCGCGGAAGCCGCCGGCGCCGACATCGTCGGCTCGGACGAACTGATCGACGAGGTCTCCAAGGGCCGTCTGGACTTCGACGCCGTCGTCGCCACCCCGGACCTCATGGGCAAGGTCGGCCGCCTCGGCCGCGTGCTCGGTCCGCGTGGTCTGATGCCGAACCCGAAGACCGGCACCGTCACCCCGGATGTCGCCAAGGCTGTCACCGACATCAAGGGCGGCAAGATCGAGTTCCGCGTGGACAAGCACGCGAACCTCCACTTCATCATCGGCAAGGTCTCCTTCGACGAGACCAAGCTGGTGGAGAACTACGCCGCGGCGCTCGAGGAGATCAACCGCCTCAAGCCGTCCGCCGCCAAGGGCCGCTACATCAAGAAGGCGACCGTCACCACCACGATGGGCCCCGGCATCCCGCTGGACGCCAACCGCACCCGCAACCTCCTCGTCGAGGACGAGGCCGTCTGATCTTCCTGATCGACGCCTTGTAGCGCGTGATTCGTGCGTCAGGCCCCGTTTCTCCCTGTGGAGAGACGGGGCCTGACACATGTGTGGCCAGTGGCCTCCACTACAGTCGCCCCGAGGTCCGTAAAGATGATCCAAGGGGGAGCCTCCAGTGCGTAGCACGCGTATAGCCGCCGCCGTGGCGGGTGCAGTGATTCTGGTGGGCGGCCTGAGCGCCTGCAACAACGACGGCGGCAAGGCGTCCGGAGGCGGGAGCAGCAGCACCGGCGGCAGCGACGCGGGCGGGAAGCAGGACCCGGCGCAGAATCCGGTGGACGCGCTGAAGGCGGCCCAGCAGGCGACCAAGGGCAAGAAGACCGCGAAGATCGACGCCTCCACGACCTCGACCCTGCTCGGCAAGCAGCTGAAGCAGTCCACCAAGGGCGAGCTGGACTGGTCGCAGGGCATGCGGATGAACGTGGAAAACACCATGGACGTCGGCGGGAGCTCCGGTAAGCCGAGCAAGCCGAGCAAGGCGATCTACGCCGAGGACGCCGTGTACATGAACCTGGGCGCCGCCATGCCGGGTGACGGCGGCAAGCCCTGGACGAAGTACCCGTACTCCCTCCTGTCGAAGAAGCTGGGCGGCTCGGGCGCCCTGCTCCAGGAAGCGCTGCAGAACGCCGACCCGAGTCAGCCGATCGAGCTGCTGGCCGCCTCCGGCTCGGCCAAGGCCGTCGGCAAGGAGGACGTCAACGGTGTCCAGGCGACGCATTACACCGGCACCATCACGCCGGACCAGCTGCGCGGCAAGCTCGGCAAGGACCTCGGCGACATGATCCGCAAGCAGTTCGAGAAGAGCGGCGCAAAGAGCGAGCAGCTCGACGTCTGGATCGACTCGAACGACCTGCTGGTCAAGAAGCGGGAGAAGCTCGGCGGCAAGCAGCCCAGCGACTCCACCGCGCTCTACACGGGCTACGGCACCAAGGTCGACGTGGCCCCGCCGCCGGCGAGCCAGACGACGACCGCGCCCGGCGCCTGACCGGTACCGCGCACGCGTGACGGCGTGGGCGGGGGCTCTGCGATGTCCCCGCCCACGCCGATTTGCCTGACCGCATCCCGCTCCCGTATCTTTTCCCGGAAGCCAAAGACCGCTGGTTGTCTCTGCGCGTCCGGTCCCGGACGTGTGGTGGCCGAAGGATCCGCTAGCTGCGGACGGCCTGCGCAGGTGTGTATGGATGAACTCCCGGACGGATTTCCTTCCGGTCGAGTACGCCCCGTGCGCCTGCGCCGGGGCGTTTGTTTTGCCCAGCCCCTTCTGCGCGGTCCTCATCACCCGGAAGGAGGCCGAGGCTCATGGCGACGTCTGACAAGAACGCAGCTGTTGCGGAGATCACTGAGAAGCTCCGTGACTCCAACGCAGCTGTTGTGACTTCTTACACCGGACTGACTGTGGCGCAGCTCAAGGAGCTGCGTCGTTCTCTCGGCGAGAACGCTCAGTACCGTGTGGTGAAGAACACGCTGACCAAGATCGCGGCCAAGGAGGCCGGGATTCAGCTGGACGAGCACCTCAAGGGCTCGACCGCTGTTGCCTTCGTGACCGGTGACCCGGTCACGGCGGCGAAGGGTCTTCGTGACTTCGCCAAGGAAAACCCCGCTCTCGTCATCAAGGGCGGTGTCCTTGACGGCAAGGCGCTGTCCGCCGACGAGATCAAGAAGCTTGCGGACCTCGAGTCCCGTGAGGTTCTGCTCGCCAAGCTGGCGGGTGGCATGAAGGCGTCCATGGTCAAGGCCGCGGCGACCTTCCAGGCCCCCCTCACGAAGTTCGCCCGCACCGCGGACGCGCTTCGCAGCAAGGTCGAGCAGGGCGGTGCCGGTACGCCGGCTCCCGCCGAGGCTGCCGAGTAACCACTCGGACGCCCAGCGGGCCCGTAGTACGCCCGCCAGACATGTACATCCGGCACCAGCCGAATTAGTGGAAGGACCGCCACCATGGCGAAGCTCAGCCAGGAAGACCTGCTCGCGCAGTTCGAGGGCATGACCCTCATCGAGCTCTCCGAGTTCGTGAAGGCGTTCGAGGACAAGTTCGACGTCGAGGCTGCTGCCCCGGTCGCCGTTGCCGCCGCCGGCGTTCCCGGCGCCCCGGCCGCCGAGGTCGAGGAGCAGGACGAGTTCGACGTCATCCTCACCGGTGCGGGCGACAAGAAGATCCAGGTCATCAAGGTCGTGCGTGAGCTGACCTCCCTGGGCCTGAAGGAGGCCAAGGACCTCGTCGACGGCACCCCGAAGCCGGTCCTCGAGAAGGTCGCCAAGGACGCCGCGGAGAAGGCTGCCGAGTCCCTCAAGGGCGCCGGCGCCTCCGTCGAGGTCAAGTGACCCCACGGAGTCTCTGACTCTCGTCCACGGCGCCTGAGGCGCTCCGGACACCAGCCAAGGGCGATCACCCATGCGGGTGGTCGCCCTTCGGCGTGCTCGCCACGGCTGCATTCTCTCGTGCCTGCGTGCGAGTATGGTGATCATCGTTGCCCGGACGTGCCCCCATGTGACGATCTCCCAGAGGTGGGGGGCCTTGACGAACCGGACGCGGCGCGCAATTCTCGGGACGCGACGCAGAAGCGATCCAGGGTCCGAGGCATGGATCGCCGACGAAGAGGGAAGCATCGGTGTGCGCCACTGGCGCAGGGCTTTCGGCAGGCGCAGGGCAATGGGCGTAGAGAAGAACAACGAGGAGTTCCTCCGGTGTGGAGGACACGACCTCCCGGAGGGAGAAGATCGGTATCACGGCGTTGAACCGGTCTCCGGAAACTCGCTCTGGACATCAGTGTGCCAAGTGGCTACACTGACCCTTTGCGCTGCCTGTTAGCTGCTCCCTGCCCGTCACCAGGGGCATACCCGAGCCCGAGCAAAGCTGAATGATCTGCCCTGATCTGGGCTTTCCCTCAGTCTGTTCGGTTCGGGACCGGTACGCGCGTAGTGAGTCCGAGCCCTCGGAAGGACCCCCTCTTGGCCGCCTCGCGCAACGCCTCGACTGCCAATACGAACAACGGCGACAGCACCGCCCCGCTGCGCATCTCTTTTGCGAAGATCAAGGAGCCCCTCGGGGTTCCGAACCTCCTTGCGCTGCAGACCGAAAGCTTCGACTGGCTGCTCGGCAATGCCGCATGGAAGGGTCGCGTCGAGGCTGCGCTGGAGAGTGGGCAGGAAGTCCCCACCAAGTCCGGTCTGGAAGAGATCTTCGAAGAGATCTCCCCGATCGAGGACTTCTCCGGGTCGATGTCGCTGACGTTCCGCGACCACCGCTTCGAGCCCCCGAAGAACTCCATCGACGAGTGCAAGGAGCGCGACTTCACGTACGCGGCTCCGCTCTTCGTCACCGCTGAGTTCACGAACAACGAGACCGGCGAGATCAAGTCCCAGACGGTCTTCATGGGCGACTTCCCGCTCATGACGAACAAGGGCACCTTCTGCATCAACGGCACCGAGCGTGTCGTCGTCTCGCAGCTGGTGCGCTCGCCGGGCGTGTACTTCGACAGCTCCATCGACAAGACGTCCGACAAGGACATCTTCTCCGCCAAGATCATCCCGTCCCGGGGTGCCTGGCTGGAGATGGAGATCGACAAGCGCGACATGGTCGGTGTGCGCATCGACCGCAAGCGCAAGCAGTCCGTGACCGTCCTGCTCAAGGCTCTCGGTTGGACGACCGAGCAGATCCTCGAGGAGTTCGGCGAGTACGAGTCCATGCGCGCCACCCTGGAGAAGGACCACACCCAGGGCCAGGACGATGCGCTGCTCGACATCTACCGCAAGCTGCGTCCGGGCGAGCCGCCGACCCGCGAGGCCGCTCAGACGCTGCTCGAGAACCTCTACTTCAACCCCAAGCGCTACGACCTCGCGAAGGTCGGCCGCTACAAGGTCAACAAGAAGCTCGGTGGCGACGAGCCGCTGGACGCCGGTGTGCTGACCACCGATGACGTCATCGCGACGATCAAGTACCTGGTCAAGCTGCACGCCGGCGAGACCGAGACGATCGGCGAGAACGGCACGGAGATCGTCGTCGAGACCGACGACATCGACCACTTCGGCAACCGTCGTCTGCGCAACGTCGGCGAGCTCATCCAGAACCAGGTCCGCACGGGTCTGGCGCGGATGGAGCGCGTCGTGCGGGAGCGCATGACGACCCAGGACGTCGAGGCGATCACGCCGCAGACCCTGATCAACATCCGGCCGGTCGTTGCCTCCATCAAGGAGTTCTTCGGCACCAGCCAGCTGTCCCAGTTCATGGACCAGACCAACCCGCTGTCGGGTCTGACCCACAAGCGTCGACTCTCGGCGCTGGGCCCGGGTGGTCTCTCCCGTGAGCGGGCCGGCCTGGACGTCCGTGACGTGCACCCCTCGCACTACGGCCGTATGTGCCCGATTGAGACCCCTGAAGGTCCCAACATCGGTCTGATCGGCTCGCTGGCCTCCTACGGCCGGGTCAACGTCTTCGGCTTCATCGAGACGCCCTACCGCAAGGTCGTCGACGGTCAGGTCACGGAGGAGGTGGACTACCTCACCGCTGATGAGGAGGACCGCTTCCTGATCGCCCAGGCCAACGCGAAGCTCGGCGAGGACATGCGCTTCTCCGAGCAGCGTGTCCTGGTCCGCCGCCGTGGCGGCGAGGTCGACCTCGTCCCCGCCGACGAGGTGGACTTCATGGACGTCTCGCCGCGCCAGATGGTGTCGGCCGCGACCGCCATGATCCCGTTCCTCGAGCACGACGACGCCAACCGTGCGCTCATGGGATCGAACATGATGCGCCAGGCCGTTCCGCTGATCAAGGCGGAGTCGCCGCTGGTCGGCACCGGCATGGAGTACCGCTGTGCGGTCGACGCCGGTGACGTCATCAAGGCGGAGAAGGACGGTGTGGTCCAGGAGGTCTCCGCGGACTACATCACCGTCGCCAACGACGACGGCACGTACACCACGTACCGCGTCGCCAAGTTCACCCGCTCCAACCAGGGCACCTCCTTCAACCAGAAGGTCGTCGTGGACGAGGGCGCGCGGGTCATCGAGGGCCAGGTCCTCGCCGACGGTCCGTCCACGGACGAAGGCGAGATGGCGCTCGGCAAGAACCTGCTCGTGGCGTTCATGCCGTGGGAGGGCCACAACTACGAGGACGCGATCATCCTGTCGCAGCGCCTCGTGCAGGACGACGTCCTCTCCTCGATCCACATCGAGGAGCACGAGGTCGACGCCCGTGACACCAAGCTGGGCCCCGAGGAGATCACCCGGGACATCCCGAACGTCTCCGAGGAGGTCCTCTCCGACCTCGACGAGCGCGGCATCATCCGTATCGGTGCCGAGGTCGTCGCCGGCGACATCCTCGTCGGCAAGGTCACGCCCAAGGGTGAGACCGAGCTGACCCCCGAGGAGCGCCTGCTCCGCGCGATCTTCGGTGAGAAGGCGCGCGAGGTGCGCGACACCTCGCTGAAGGTGCCGCACGGTGAGATCGGCAAGGTCATCGGCGTCCGCGTCTTCGACCGCGAAGAGGGCGACGAGCTGCCCCCGGGCGTGAACCAGCTGGTCCGCGTCTACGTTGCCCAGAAGCGCAAGATCACCGACGGTGACAAGCTCGCCGGCCGGCACGGCAACAAGGGCGTCATCTCGAAGATCCTGCCGGTCGAGGACATGCCGTTCCTGGAGGACGGCACCCCGGTCGACATCATCCTCAACCCGCTGGGTGTCCCGTCCCGAATGAACCCGGGACAGGTCCTGGAGATCCACCTCGGCTGGCTCGCCAGCCAGGGCTGGAAGGTCGAGGGTGTCGAGGAGGAGTGGAAGAAGCGTCTCCACTCGATCTCCGCCGACGAGGTCGCCGCCGGCTCCAACGTCGCCACCCCGGTGTTCGACGGTGCCCGCGAGGACGAGATCTCCGGTCTCTTCGAGTCGACGATCCCCAACCGCGACGGCGAGCGGATGGTCAAGGGCTCCGGCAAGGCCCGGCTGTTCGACGGCCGCTCCGGTGAGCCGTTCCCGGACCCGATCTCGATCGGGTACATGTACATCCTCAAGCTGCACCACCTGGTCGACGACAAGCTCCACGCGCGTTCGACCGGTCCGTACTCCATGATCACCCAGCAGCCGCTGGGTGGTAAGGCTCAGTTCGGTGGCCAGCGGTTCGGTGAGATGGAGGTGTGGGCGCTGGAGGCTTACGGCGCCGCCTACGCCCTCCAGGAGCTGCTGACGATCAAGTCCGACGACGTGACCGGCCGCGTGAAGGTCTACGAGGCCATCGTCAAGGGCGAGAACATCCCCGAGCCCGGCATTCCCGAGTCCTTCAAGGTGCTCATCAAGGAAATGCAGTCCCTGTGCCTCAACGTGGAGGTGCTGTCCTCGGACGGTATGTCCATCGAGATGCGCGACACCGACGAGGACGTCTTCCGCGCAGCGGAGGAGCTCGGCATCGACCTGTCCCGGCGCGAGCCGAGCAGCGTCGAAGAGGTCTGACGGGAGTCCGGCCGGGGAGCCAGTGATGGTTCCCCCGGCCGGCCCCAGGACCCCCGTTTCAGACCCCAAGACTTACAACCCTGAGAGGGATTGACGCATAGTGCTCGACGTCAACTTCTTCGATGAGCTCCGGATCGGTCTGGCTACCGCTGACGACATCCGTCAGTGGAGCCACGGCGAGGTCAAGAAGCCCGAGACCATCAACTACCGCACGCTCAAGCCCGAAAAGGACGGACTCTTCTGCGAGAAGATCTTCGGTCCGACCCGGGACTGGGAGTGCTACTGCGGTAAGTACAAGCGCGTCCGCTTCAAGGGCATCATCTGCGAGCGCTGTGGCGTCGAGGTCACTCGCGCCAAGGTGCGTCGTGAGCGGATGGGCCACATCGAGCTTGCCGCTCCCGTGACCCACATCTGGTACTTCAAGGGCGTGCCGAGCCGGCTGGGCTACCTGCTGGACCTCGCGCCCAAGGACCTCGAAAAGGTCATCTACTTCGCCGCCTACATGATCACGTGGGTGGACGAGGAGCGCCGTACGCGCGACCTGCCCTCGCTGGAGGCGCACGTCTCCGTCGAGCGTCAGCAGATCGAGCAGCGCCGCGACTCCGACCTGGAGGCCCGCGCCAAGAAGCTCGAAACCGACCTGGCCGAGCTGGAGGCCGAGGGCGCCAAGGCGGACGTGCGCCGCAAGGTGCGCGAGGGCGCCGAGCGTGAGATGAAGCAGCTGCGCGACCGTGCGCAGCGCGAGATCGACCGTCTCGACGAGGTCTGGAACCGCTTCAAGAACCTCAAGGTCCAGGACCTGGAGGGCGACGAGCTGCTCTACCGCGAGCTGCGGGACCGCTTCGGCACGTACTTCGACGGCTCCATGGGTGCCGCTGCCCTGCAGAAGCGCCTGGAGACCTTCGACCTCGACGAGGAGGCCGAGCGCCTCCGCGAGATCATCCGTACCGGCAAGGGCCAGAAGAAGACCCGTGCGCTCAAGCGCCTCAAGGTCGTCTCCGCCTTCCTGCAGACCCGCAACAGCCCCAAGGGCATGGTGCTGGACTGCATCCCGGTGATCCCGCCGGACCTGCGTCCGATGGTGCAGCTGGACGGTGGCCGCTTCGCGACCTCCGACCTGAACGACCTGTACCGCCGTGTGATCAACCGCAACAACCGCCTCAAGCGTCTCCTTGACCTCGGCGCCCCCGAGATCATCGTGAACAACGAGAAGCGGATGCTGCAGGAGGCCGTCGACGCGCTGTTCGACAACGGTCGTCGCGGTCGCCCGGTCACCGGTCCCGGTAACCGCCCGCTGAAGTCCCTCAGCGACATGCTGAAGGGCAAGCAGGGCCGCTTCCGTCAGAACCTGCTCGGTAAGCGAGTCGACTACTCGGCGCGTTCCGTCATCGTCGTCGGCCCGCAGCTCAAGCTGCACCAGTGCGGTCTGCCCAAGGCCATGGCGCTGGAGCTCTTCAAGCCGTTCGTGATGAAGCGCCTGGTGGACCTCAACCACGCGCAGAACATCAAGAGCGCCAAGCGCATGGTCGAGCGCGGCCGCACGGTCGTCTACGACGTGCTCGAAGAGGTCATCGCCGAGCACCCGGTGCTGCTGAACCGTGCACCCACCCTGCACCGTCTGGGCATCCAGGCCTTCGAGCCGCAGCTGGTCGAGGGCAAGGCCATTCAGATTCACCCGCTCGTCTGCACCGCGTTCAACGCGGACTTCGACGGTGACCAGATGGCCGTCCACCTCCCGCTGTCCGCGGAGGCCCAGGCCGAGGCCCGCATCCTGATGCTGTCCTCGAACAACATCCTCAAGCCGGCCGACGGCCGTCCGGTCACCATGCCGACCCAGGACATGGTGCTCGGCCTCTTCTTCCTCACCACGGATGAAGAGGAGCGCGAGGTCAAGGGCGAGGGCCGGGCCTTCGGCTCGGTCGCCGAGGCCATCATGGCCTTCGACGCCCGTGAGCTCTCGCTGCAGGCGAAGGTCGACATCCGCTTCCCGATCGGCACCGTCCCGCCCCGTGGCTGGACCCCGCCGGTTCCGGAGGAGGGCGAGCCCGAGTGGCAGCAGGGTGACAGCTTCCGGCTGCGGACGACCCTGGGCCGTGCGCTCTTCAACGAGCTACTGCCCGAGGACTACCCGTTCGTCGACTACTCGGTGGGCAAGAAGCAGCTCTCCGCGATCGTCAACGACCTGGCCGAGCGCTACCCCAAGGTCATCGTGGCGGCGACGCTCGACAACCTGAAGGCGTCCGGCTTCCACTGGGCGACCCGGTCCGGCGTCACCGTCGCCGTCTCGGACATCGTCGTGCCGGAGGCCAAGAAGGCCATCGTCGCGGGCTACGAGGCCCAGGACGAGAAGGTCCAGAAGCAGTACGAGCGCGGTCTGATCACCAAGGACGAGCGCACGCAGGAACTCATCAACATCTGGACCAAGGCGACCAACGAGGTCTCCGAGGCGATGAATGAGAACTTCCCCAAGACGAACCCCATCTTCATGATGGTTGACTCGGGTGCCCGAGGAAACATGATGCAGATGCGGCAGATCGCCGGTATGCGTGGTCTGGTGTCGAACGCGAAGAACGAGACCATTCCGCGTCCGATCAAGGCGTCGTTCCGCGAGGGTCTGTCCGTGCTGGAGTACTTCATCTCCACGCACGGTGCCCGTAAGGGTCTGGCGGACACCGCCCTTCGTACCGCCGACTCCGGTTACCTCACCCGTCGTCTGGTCGACGTCTCCCAGGACGTCATCATTCGCGAGGAGGACTGCGGCACGGAGCGTGGCCTCAAGCTGCGGATCGCCTCGAAGGACGCCGCGGGTGTCCTGCGCAAGGCGGACGACGTCGAGTCCAGCGTCTACGCACGGATGCTGGCCGAGGACGTCGTCGTCGACGGCAAGGTCGTCGCGCCGGCCAACGTCGACCTCGGTGACGTGCTCATCGACGCGCTGGTCAACGCGGGCGTCGAGGAGGTCAAGACCCGCTCGGTCCTGACCTGTGAGTCCGCGGTCGGCACCTGTGCCTTCTGCTACGGCCGTTCGCTGGCCACCGGCAAGCTGGTCGACATCGGTGAGGCGGTCGGCATCATCGCCGCCCAGTCCATCGGTGAGCCCGGCACCCAGCTGACGATGCGTACCTTCCACACCGGTGGTGTGGCCGGTGACGACATCACCCTGGGTCTGCCGCGTGTCGTCGAGCTCTTCGAGGCCCGTACGCCCAAGGGCGTCGCCCCGATCTCGGAGGCGGCCGGCCGCGTCCGGATCGAGGAGACCGAGAAGACCAAGAAGGTCGTCGTCACCCCGGACGACGGCAGCGACGAGATGGCCTACGGCGTCTCCAAGCGTGCCCGTCTCCTGGTGGGCGAGGGCGACCACGTCACGGTCGGCCAGCCGATGACCGTGGGTGCCGTGAACCCGCACGACGTGCTGCGGATCCTCGGCCAGCGTGCCGTCCAGGTCCACCTGGTCGGCGAGGTCCAGAAGGTCTACAACAGCCAGGGCGTGGCGATCCACGACAAGCACATCGAGATCATCATCCGGCAGATGCTGCGCCGCGTGACGATCATCGAGTCCGGCGACGCGGAGCTGCTGCCGGGCGAGCTCGTGGAGCGCACGAAGTTCGAGGGTGAGAACCGTCGGGTCGTGGCGGAGGGTGGCCACCCGGCCTCCGGCCGTCCGCAGCTGATGGGTATCACCAAGGCCTCGCTGGCCACCGAGTCGTGGCTGTCGGCGGCGTCCTTCCAGGAGACGACCAGGGTCCTGACCGACGCGGCGATCAACGCCAAGTCGGACTCCCTGATCGGCCTCAAGGAGAACGTCATCATCGGTAAGCTCATCCCGGCCGGTACGGGCCTGTCCCGCTACCGCAACATCCGGGTCGAGCCCACCGAGGAGGCGAAGGCCGCGATGTACTCGGCCGTCGGTTACGACGACATCGACTACTCGCCCTTCGGCACCGGCTCCGGCCAGGCAGTCCCGCTGGAGGACTACGACTACGGTCCGTACAACCAGTAAGCCTGGTCCGTACGACAGCAACAGGGCGGCCATCCCTCGCGGGGTGGCCGCCCTGCGGCGTTGTCCGGCCTTCCTGCAGGGTTGGGGGCCGCGCGGGGGAACTTGTCCTCCCATTGCTGCGTCTCTGATGAGAAGATGGGGATAACTGTCGAGCGGGGGAGGTTCGCGAAGTGGCATTCCAGCCGTGGCAGGGCGGGCAGCCGGCTCAGCCGTCGCATCAGGTGCCTGCGATGCGCGCCTCGCACGCTGATCGTGAGCGGGCGGTCGATGTGCTCAAGGCGGGTTTCGCCGAGGGGCGGCTGCAGCAGCCGGAGTACGAGCAGCGGATAGGGCGGGCCTACAAGGCGCAGACCCATGCGGAGCTGCAGATGCTGGTCTCGGATCTTCCGCAGGGGCCGGTGCCGCAGGCGCAGTTCCAGCCGCAACGGCCGATGGTGCCGGCGACGTTCATGCCGATGCCCATGCCGATGCAGATGCCGGTGCCGGTGCACACCAATTCCTCGGCGACGGGCGCGCTGGTGTGCGGGATCATGACGCCGGTGACCTGGGGGCTGACGGCGATTCCGGCGGTGATCCTGGGGCACAAGGCGCGCGCCGAGATCCGCCGCACGGGGGAGCGCGGGGACGGCCAGGCCATCACGGGGCTGGTGCTGGGCTGGCTGGCGATCGGCGGCTGGGCGCTGTTTCTGCTGGTCTTCGTCCTGTCGGCGGCGGTCAACCTCTGACCGGTCCGCGGCCCTGGCGGTAGGCGGCCGCGGCGTGTGGCAGCGGGGTGGTGCCTTCTTCCGTACGGTCACCGATCGCACTACGGTGGCCGCAACGCCGTGAGGAGTCCGGCGTGTCCTTCGCGTGTGCATTTGTTTTGACCGCAGCCCATGCGGTAGGTACGCTCTGACCTTGTGCCTGGGGTGTCCCTGGGCTGCCGTGCGCGCAATCTCCACAGCCTCTGGCCGGGAGAGCCACAGCACGGAAGCCGGGTTTTGACACCGCAATCTGCCGCCTCACTCGTTCCAGCGAGGGACCGGACTGCAGTATTCGACACACCCGACCGCGTGGGTCGGGGAATGTTCCAGGTTAGCTTTACCGAGACTGGCACACAGAAACCGGAGAAACGGTGCCTACGATCCAGCAGCTGGTCCGCAAGGGCCGGCAGGACAAGGTCGAGAAGAACAAGACGCCCGCGCTTGAGGGTTCCCCCCAGCGCCGTGGCGTCTGCACGCGTGTTTTCACGACCACCCCGAAGAAGCCGAACTCGGCCCTGCGTAAGGTCGCGCGTGTGCGTCTGACCAGCGGGATCGAGGTCACCGCTTACATTCCGGGTGAGGGCCACAACCTGCAGGAGCACTCGATCGTGCTCGTGCGTGGTGGTCGTGTGAAGGACCTGCCGGGTGTTCGGTACAAGATCATCCGAGGCTCCCTCGACACGCAGGGCGTCAAGAACCGCAAGCAGGCTCGCAGCCGCTACGGCGCCAAGAAGGAGAAGTAAGAATGCCTCGTAAGGGCCCCGCCCCGAAGCGCCCGGTCATCATCGACCCGGTCTACGGCTCTCCTCTGGTGACCTCCCTCATCAACAAGGTGCTGCTGAACGGAAAGCGCTCCACCGCCGAGCGCATCGTTTACGGCGCCATGGAGGGTCTGCGCGAGAAGACCGGTAACGACCCGGTCATCACGCTCAAGCGCGCGCTCGAGAACATCAAGCCGACCCTCGAGGTCAAGTCCCGCCGTGTCGGTGGCGCGACCTACCAGGTCCCGGTCGAGGTCAAGCCCGGCCGTGCCGGCACCCTCTCGCTGCGCTGGCTCGTGGGCTACTCCCGCGCCCGCCGCGAGAAGACCATGACCGAGCGCCTCATGAACGAACTGCTCGACGCCTCCAACGGCCTCGGCGCTTCGGTCAAGAAGCGTGAGGACACGCACAAGATGGCCGAGTCCAACAAGGCCTTCGCGCACTACCGCTGGTAGTCGCAACCCACATCGAGACCGAGAGAAGATTGAGCCACTATGGCCACCACTTCGCTTGACCTGGCCAAGGTCCGCAATATCGGGATCATGGCCCACATCGACGCGGGCAAGACGACCACCACCGAGCGGATCCTGTTCTACACCGGTGTTTCGTACAAGATCGGTGAGGTCCACGACGGCGCTGCCACGATGGACTGGATGGAGCAGGAGCAGGAGCGCGGCATCACCATCACGTCTGCCGCGACGACCTGCCACTGGCCGCTGGAAGACGTCGACAACACCATCAACATCATCGACACCCCGGGCCACGTCGACTTCACGGTCGAGGTGGAGCGCTCGCTGCGCGTCCTGGACGGCGCGGTGACGGTGTTCGACGGCGTTGCCGGTGTCGAGCCCCAGTCCGAGACCGTCTGGCGTCAGGCGGACCGCTACGGCGTTCCGCGTATCTGCTTCGTCAACAAGCTCGACCGCACGGGCGCCGAGTTCCACCGCTGCGTCGACATGATCGTGGACCGCCTCGGCGCGACCCCGATCGTGATGCAGCTGCCGATCGGCACCGAGGCGGACTTCAAGGGTGTCGTCGACCTCGTCACCATGAAGGCCCTGGTCTGGTCGGCCGAGGCCGCCAAGGGCGAGATGTACGACACCGTCGACATCCCGGACACGCACATCGAGGCTGCCGACGAGTGGCGCGGCAAGCTGCTCGAGGCCGTTGCCGAGAACGATGAAGAGGTCATGGAGCTGTACCTGGAGGGCCAGGAGCCCACCGTGGAGCAGCTCTACGCGGCGATCCGCCGGATCACCATCGCTTCGGGCAAGGCCGAGAACACCACCGTCACCCCGGTGTTCTGCGGTACCGCGTTCAAGAACAAGGGCGTCCAGCCCCTGCTCGACGCGGTCGTGCGCTACCTCCCCTCCCCCCTGGACGTCGAGGCCATCGAAGGCCACTCCGTCAAGGACCCGGAAGAGGTCATCAAGCGCCAGCCGTCCGAGAGTGAGCCGCTGGCCGCTCTGGCGTTCAAGATTGCGAGCGACCCCCACCTGGGCAAGCTCACCTTCATCCGCATCTACTCGGGCCGCCTCGAGGCCGGCTCGCAGGTGCAGAACTCGGTGAAGGGCAAGAAGGAGCGCATCGGCAAGATCTACCGGATGCACGCGAACAAGCGTGAGGAGATCGAGTCGGTGGGTGCCGGTGACATCGTCGCCGTCATGGGTCTGAAGCAGACCACCACCGGTGAGACCCTCTGCGACGCCGGCAACCCGGTCATCCTGGAATCGATGGAGTTCCCGGCCCCGGTCATCCAGGTCGCCATCGAGCCCAAGTCCAAGGGCGACCAGGAGAAGCTGGGTGTCGCCATCCAGCGGCTCGCCGAAGAGGACCCCTCGTTCCAGGTGCACACCGACGAGGAGACCGGCCAGACCATCATCGCGGGTATGGGCGAGCTGCACCTCGACGTGCTGGTCGACCGTATGAAGCGTGAGTTCCGGGTCGAGGCCAACGTCGGCAAGCCGCAGGTCGCGTACCGCGAGACCCTGCGCAAGCCGGTCGAGCGTCTCGACTACACGCACAAGAAGCAGACTGGTGGTTCCGGCCAGTTCGCGAAGGTGCAGATCGCGATCGCGCCGCTCGAGGGCGACGGGTACGAGTTCGAGAACAAGGTCACCGGTGGCCGTATCCCGCGGGAGTACATCCCGTCCGTGGACGCGGGCTGCCAGGAGGCCATGGAGTTCGGTGTTCTCGCCGGCTACCCGCTGACCGGTGTCAAGGTCACCCTCCTCGACGGTGCCTTCCACGAGGTCGACTCGTCGGAAATGGCCTTCAAGATCGCCGGTTCGATGGCCTTCAAGGAGGCCGCGCGCAAGGCCTCCCCGGCCCTGCTCGAGCCGATGATGAAGGTCGAGGTCACCACGCCCGAGGACTACATGGGTGACGTGATCGGCGACATCAACTCCCGCCGTGGACAGATCCAGTCCATGGAGGAGCGCAGCGGCGCCAAGCTCGTCACGGGCCTGGTTCCCCTCTCGGAGATGTTCGGCTACGTCGGCGATCTCCGCAGCAAGACCTCGGGTCGCGCAAGCTACTCGATGCAGTTCGACTCCTACGCCGAGGTTCCCCGGAACGTCGCCGAGGAGATCATCGCGAAGGCCAAGGGCGAATAGCTCCGTCTCCCGAGAGCCGGAACACGCTTTAGGCTTGACACCGTCTGATGGGGCAATCCCCGCAAACCGTGAGGATTGCCCCGTCAGCCGGCATCCCAGCAAAGATCACCTGGCGCCGATGAGTAAGGCGTACAGAACCACTTCAGGAGGAACCAGTGGCGAAGGCGAAGTTCGAGCGGACTAAGCCGCACGTCAACATCGGCACCATCGGTCACATTGACCACGGTAAGACGACCCTCACGGCCGCCATTACCAAGGTGCTGCACGACGCGTACCCGGACCTGAACGAGGCCTCGGCCTTCGACCAGATCGACAAGGCTCCTGAGGAGCGCCAGCGCGGTATCACGATCTCGATCGCGCACGTCGAGTACCAGACGGAGAACCGTCACTACGCCCACGTCGACTGCCCCGGTCACGCGGACTACATCAAGAACATGATCACGGGTGCGGCGCAGATGGACGGCGCCATCCTCGTGGTTGCCGCCACCGACGGCCCGATGCCGCAGACCAAGGAGCACGTGCTCCTGGCCCGCCAGGTCGGCGTTCCGTACATCGTCGTCGCCCTGAACAAGGCCGACATGGTGGACGACGAGGAGATCCTGGAGCTCGTCGAGCTCGAGGTCCGTGAGCTCCTCTCCGAGTACGAGTTCCCCGGCGACGACGTTCCGGTCGTCAAGGTCTCGGCGCTCAAGGCGCTCGAGGGCGACAAGGAGTGGGGCGACTCCGTCCTCAAGCTCATGGCCGCCGTCGACGAGTCGATCCCGCAGCCCGAGCGCGACGTCGACAAGCCGTTCCTGATGCCGATCGAGGACGTCTTCACGATCACCGGCCGTGGCACCGTTGTCACCGGTCGTATCGAGCGTGGTGTCCTCAAGGTCAACGAGACCGTCGACATCATCGGCATCAAGACCGAGAAGACCACCACCACGGTCACCGGTATCGAGATGTTCCGGAAGCTCCTCGACGAGGGCCAGGCCGGTGAGAACGTCGGTCTGCTGCTTCGCGGTATCAAGCGCGAGGACGTCGAGCGCGGCCAGGTCATCATCAAGCCGGGTTCGGTCACGCCGCACACCTCGTTCGAGGCCCAGGCGTACATCCTGTCGAAGGACGAGGGTGGCCGCCACACCCCGTTCTTCAACAACTACCGCCCGCAGTTCTACTTCCGTACCACGGACGTGACCGGCGTGGTGACCCTCCCCGAGGGCACCGAGATGGTCATGCCGGGCGACAACACCGAGATGTCGGTCGAGCTGATCCAGCCGGTCGCCATGGAGGAGGGCCTGAAGTTCGCCATCCGTGAGGGTGGCCGGACCGTCGGCGCCGGCCAGGTCACCAAGATCAACAAGTAATTCCGTTGATCCGGTTGATCCGGTCGTAGCTCCCCGGAGCTCACAAGGAGCCCCGTCCACCGTCAGGTGGGCGGGGCTCCTTGACGTCCGGGCGGGTGTCTTCGGCGGGTCGGGCAAGGTAATCGTCGATGGGCTGAAGGTGCACCGTATACAGGCTGGAAAATGCTTCGTGAATTCCTGATCCTGCGTAGTAGGTGCCGGAATGGTGCAGGTAAAACATCCGCTCATGGGGGTCCATTACCACGAGCCCGTTCTCCATTCTTTCCCACCCGATGAGGAATACGGACTGTTGCGTATCGTCCATGAGCTCGGAGATGTGCTCGGATCGATTGCTGCAGAATTTGGCGCAGGTGTTGAAGCGATCTGTGCGTTCGGTCGCGTGGGGGAACGGCACGTCCAGGAACCCGTACGAGCGCAAGAAGGCCTCCGCTTCCGGGAAGAGCCCGACCTGGCAGTCATGTGCTGCCAGGTCGGCAATGACGAACTCCGCCAATTCCCGGACTCTTTCGGATACGTCGCGAGCGGGGTGCCATCCCGCGTCGGTAAAGAGTTGATCGACCTCTGCCCGGGTCGGCGCGATCGCCATGTTCAAGCCCCTTCATGCTTCAGATCCGTGATGCCGGTGAGGCCTTACGTCCGGGCTGGAAAGCAACGGTCCGCAGGTACGGCAAGAGGCTTTCTCGGCGTGCCCATATTTCGTTTCGCCGATATCGCGGCCGACTCCGCTACGAGGGGAAGAGTCACCGGACTGCGGCAAACGGAAGCATCATTGCCGGCGCGCTGAGCCACCAGCTGCTGCGCAGCCAATGGGCCGCCAGCGTGAAGAGGGTCAGGGCGGCTTCCCCGCGGCTTCGGCGGTGGGGGAGGCGGCGCCCTGTCCGCGGGCGGGGGCGCGGTCCGGATGGCTGCACTGGTCCCCGCCGACCCCCTTGGTTCGCCGCGGCCGTTCTGTGGCCTTCGGTATCGGGGAAGCGTGGGGGAGCGCGCCCGGTCGCCCGGCCGGCTTCGGGCAGGTTGCCAGGGGGTTCTCGTAGCACGGGGCCGGAGGGGCCGGCGATTCCGCGACGCGCGCTGCGGCCGAGGGGCACCGTTCTGCCCGGCGGTCGGGTAGTGTCTCCCGCTTCAGTTGGCCAGTCGTGTCGCCTGTATGGCACACTGTCCAGGTTGCTCGGTTGAGTGCCAATGCTGCGCGCCTCCCGCCGGGAGGACTGGAAGCGAGTCCCAGGTATTCGTCGTCCCTTTTCAGGGCCGGAAATACGGGAATCTTCCGGGAAGCGTCAGCGGGGTGCCTCGGCCAGGCGCCCGGTGGGTGTCCTACCCCCACGCATTCCTTCTAGAAGGATCCCCCTCGTGGGGATTTACCGGAAGGCGCGCGACACGCCCGACCGCGGGGGTCGGAGGTGGGACGGTGTTCCTCACGGAGCACAGCGCATCGGGTCCCAGAGCGTTTACGAGAGACAGGACTACGAAGTAGCCATGGCGGGACAGAAGATCCGCATCCGGCTCAAGGCCTACGACCACGAGGTCATCGACTCCTCGGCGAAGAAGATCGTCGAGACGGTGACCCGTACTGGTGCGTCGGTCGCGGGCCCGGTGCCGCTGCCCACTGAAAAGAACGTGTACTGCGTCATCAAGTCGCCGCACAAGTACAAGGACGCGCGCGAGCACTTCGAGATGCGCACGCACAAGCGCCTGATCGACATCCTCGACCCGACGCCCAAGACCGTTGACTCGCTGATGCGCCTGGACCTTCCGGCCGGCGTTGACATCGAGATCAAGCTCTGAGAGGCGCGGAAGAGATGGCTAAGCAGATCAAGGGCATCCTGGGCGAGAAGCTCGGCATGACCCAGGTCTGGGACGAGAACAACCGTGTCGTCCCGGTCACTGTGGTCAAGGCCGGCCCCTGTGTCGTTACCCAGGTGCGCACCAATGACCAGGACGGTTACGACTCCGTCCAGATCGCCTTCGGCGAGATCGACCCGCGCAAGGTGAACAAGCCCCTCAAGGGCCACTTCGCGAAGGCCGACGTCACCCCCCGTCGCCACCTCGTCGAGGTCCGTACCACCGATGCCGGTGAGTACACCCTCGGCCAGGAAGTGACCGCTGAGACCTTCGAGTCCGGCGTCAAGGTGGACGTGACCGGCAAGAGCAAGGGCAAGGGCTTCGCCGGTGTCATGAAGCGTCACGGCTTCCATGGCGGCAAGGCCTCCCACGGTGCCCACCGTGTGCACCGTAAGCCTGGCTCCATCGGTGGCTGCGCCACCCCGGGCCGCGTGTTCAAGGGCATGCGGATGGCCGGCCGTATGGGCAATGAGCGGGTCACCACCCAGAACCTGACCGTCCACGCCGTTGACGCGGAGAAGGGTCTGCTGCTCATCAAGGGCGCAGTTCCTGGTCCGAACGGCGGCCTCGTCCTGGTCCGTACCGCGGCCAAGGGGGCCTGAGGTAACCGATGAGCACCATTGACATCCTTTCGCCGGCAGGCGACAAGGCCGGTACCGTCGAGCTCCCCACGGAGATCTTCGACGCCAAGGTCAGCGTTCCGCTGATCCACCAGGTCGTTGTCGCACAGCTGGCCGCTGCCCGTCAGGGCACGCACAAGACCAAGACTCGCGGCGAGGTCCGCGGCGGTGGCAAGAAGCCGTACCGCCAGAAGGGCACCGGCCGTGCGCGCCAGGGTTCGACCCGCGCGCCGCAGTTCGCCGGCGGTGGCATCGTCCACGGCCCCGTGCCGCGTGACTACAGCCAGCGGACCCCGAAGAAGATGAAGGTTGCCGCCCTGCGCGGTGCCCTCACCGACCGGGCCCGCAACAGCCGCATCCACGTCGTTGCCGGCGTGGTCGAGGGCGACATCTCCACCAAGGCCGCCAAGACTCTTCTCGGCAAGGTCAGCGAGCGCAAGAACGTGCTCCTGGTCGTCGAGCGCAGCGACGAGGCCGCGTGGCTGTCCGCCCGCAACCTGCCCCAGGTTCACATCCTGGAGCCGGGCCAGCTGAACACGTACGACGTGCTCGTCTCCGACGACGTGGTCTTCACCAAGGCCGCCTTCGAGTCCTTCGTGTCTGGCCCCAAGGCCGCTGAGACCGAAGGGAGCGACGCCTGATGACTGAGGCCGTCGTCACCAGCAAGAACTTCTCGGACCCGCGTGACGTGCTCGTCAAGCCGGTTGTCTCGGAGAAGAGCTACGCCCTGCTGGACGAGAACAAGTACACGTTCATCGTCGCGCCGGGCTCGAACAAGACCCAGATCAAGCAGGCCGTCGAGGCGGTCTTCTCGGTCAAGGTCACCGGGGTCAACACGATCAACCGGCAGGGCAAGCGCAAGCGCACCCGCACCGGTTACGGCAAGCGTGCGAACACGAAGCGCGCCATCGTGACCCTCGCCGAGGGCGACCGTATCGACATCTTCGGCGGCCCGGTCTCCTAACGGAGTCCGAGTCGTCCGGAATCGGACGAGGACTGAGAAATGGGTATCCGCAAGTACAAGCCGACGACCCCGGGCCGTCGTGGCTCCAGCGTCGCCGACTTTGTCGAGATCACGCGGTCCACGCCGGAGAAGTCGCTGGTCCGCCCGCTGCACAGCAAGGGCGGCCGTAACAACGCCGGTCGTGTGACCGTTCGCCACCAGGGCGGTGGCCACAAGCGCGCCTACCGAGTGATCGACTTCCGTCGTCACGACAAGGACGGCGTGCCGGCCAAGGTCGCGCACATCGAGTACGACCCGAACCGCACCGCGCGCATCGCGCTCCTGCACTACGCAGACGGCGAGAAGCGCTACATCATCGCGCCCCGTGGCCTGGTCCAGGGTGCTCGGATTGAGAACGGCGCTGGCGCCGACATCAAGCCGGGCAACAACCTGCCGCTGCGTCACATCCCCGTGGGTACGACGATCCACGCGATCGAGCTGCGTCCGGGCGGCGGTGCGAAGTTCGCCCGCTCGGCCGGTGCCTCCGTGCAGCTGCTGGCGAAGGAGGGCCGCATGGCCCACCTTCGTATGCCGTCCGGCGAGATCCGCCTGGTCGACGTGCGCTGCCGCGCCACCGTCGGCGAGGTCGGCAACGCCGAGCAGTCGAACATCAACTGGGGTAAGGCCGGCCGCATGCGCTGGAAGGGCGTCCGCCCGACCGTGCGTGGTGTCGTGATGAACCCCGTCGACCACCCGCACGGTGGTGGTGAGGGCAAGACCTCCGGTGGTCGCCACCCGGTCTCGCCGTGGGGTCAGAAGGAGGGTCGTACTCGTTCGCCGAAGAAGGCGAGCAACAAGTACATCGTCCGCCGCCGCAAGACGAACAAGAAGCGCTAGGAGCGGGTTTAGATGCCGCGCAGTCTCAAGAAGGGGCCCTTCGTCGACGACCACCTTTCCAAGAAGGTGGATGTTCAGAACGATGCCGGCACCAAGAACGTCATCAAGACCTGGTCCCGCCGCTCCATGATCGTCCCGGCCATGCTCGGCCACACGATCGCGGTGCACGACGGCCGCAAGCACGTCCCGGTGTTCGTCACCGAGTCGATGGTCGGCCACAAGCTCGGCGAGTTTGCGCCGACCCGCACCTTCCGCGGCCACGAGAAGGACGACCGCAAGTCGCGGCGTCGTTGATCGGCGGAGTGCGAAGACTATGACTGACACCGAAGGGACAACCATGGAAGCCAGGGCCCAGGCGCGGTACATCCGCGTCACGCCCATGAAGGCCCGCCGCGTGGTGGACCTTATCCGTGGCATGAATGCCACGGAGGCTCAGGCGGTCCTGCGTTTCGCCCCGCAGGCCGCGAGCGTGCCGGTGGGCAAGGTGCTGGACAGCGCCATTGCCAACGCCGCGCACAACTACGACCACACCGACGCCGGCAGCCTCGTCATCTCCGAGGCGTATGTCGACGAGGGCCCGACCCTGAAGCGGTTCCGTCCGCGTGCCCAGGGCCGTGCCTACCGGATCCGCAAGCGGACCAGCCACATCACCGTGGTCGTCAGCAGCAAGGAAGGAACCCGGTAATGGGCCAGAAGGTTAACCCGCACGGGTTCCGGCTCGGCATCACCACCGACTTCAAGTCGCGTTGGTACGCCGACAAGCTGTACAAGGACTACGTCAAGGAAGACGTCGCCATTCGTCGCATGATGACGAAGGGCATGGAGCGCGCCGGTATCTCCAAGGTGGAGATCGAGCGCACCCGTGAGCGCGTCCGCGTTGACATCCACACCGCTCGTCCGGGCATCGTCATCGGCCGCCGCGGCGCCGAGGCCGACCGCATCCGCGGCGAGCTGGAGAAGCTGACCGGCAAGCAGGTCCAGCTGAACATCCTCGAGGTCAAGAACCCCGAGACCGATGCTCAGCTGGTGGCCCAGGCCGTCGCCGAGCAGCTGTCCTCCCGCGTCTCCTTCCGTCGCGCCATGCGTAAGAGCATGCAGTCGACGATGAAGGCCGGCGCCAAGGGCATCAAGATCCAGTGCGGTGGCCGTCTCGGCGGCGCCGAGATGTCCCGCTCGGAGTTCTACCGCGAGGGCCGTGTGCCCCTGCACACGCTCCGTGCGAACGTCGACTACGGCTTCTTCGAGGCCAAGACCACCTTCGGCCGTATCGGTGTGAAGGTCTGGATCTACAAGGGCGACGTCAAGAACATCGCCGAGGTGCGTGCCGAGAACGCTGCCGCCCGTGCGGGTAACCGCCCGGCCCGCGGTGGCGGCAACGACCGCCCGCGCCGCGGTGGCGAGCGTGGCGGCCGCGGTGGCCGCAAGCCGCAGCAGCAGACCGCCGCTGCCGAGGCCCCCAAGGCCGAGGCCGCTGCCGCTGCTCCGGCGGAGACCCCCGGAACGGAGGCCTGACCGACATGCTGATCCCTCGCAGGGTCAAGCACCGCAAGCAGCACCACCCGAAGCGCAGCGGTATGGCCAAGGGTGGCACCGAGCTGGCCTTCGGTGAGTACGGCATTCAGGCCGTCACCCCGGCTTACGTGACGAACCGTCAGATCGAGTCCGCTCGTATCGCGATGACCCGTCACATCAAGCGTGGCGGCAAGGTCTGGATCAACATTTACCCGGACCGCCCGCTCACGAAGAAGCCGGCCGAAACCCGCATGGGTTCCGGTAAGGGTTCTCCGGAGTGGTGGGTCGCGAACGTCAAGCCCGGTCGGGTGATGTTCGAGCTGTCCTTCCCGAACGAAAAGGTTGCCAAGGAGGCGCTGACCCGCGCCGCCCACAAGCTTCCGATGAAGTGCCGCATTGTGCGGCGCGAGGCAGGTGAGTCGTGATGGCGGCCGGTATCAAGGCGACCGAGCTGCGCGAGCTGAATGACGAGGACCTCGTCGGCAAGCTTCGTGAGGCCAAGGAGGAGCTGTTCAACCTCCGCTTCCAGGCGGCGACCGGACAGCTCGAGAACCACGGTCGGCTCAAGTCCGTCCGTAAGGACATCGCCCGGATCTACACCCTGATGCGTGAGCGCGAGCTGGGCATCGAGACGGTGGAGAGCGCCTGATGAGCGAGAAGAATGTGACTGAGACGAACGAGCGCGGTTTCCGCAAGACCCGTGAGGGTCTCGTCGTCAGCGACAAGATGGACAAGACCGTCGTCGTCGCTGTCGAGGACCGCGTCAAGCACGCGCTGTACGGCAAGGTCATCCGCCGTACCAACAAGCTCAAGGCGCACGACGAGCAGAACGCTGCCGGCGTCGGCGACCGCGTCCTCCTGATGGAGACCCGGCCGCTGTCCGCCACCAAGCGCTGGCGCATCGTCGAGATCCTCGAGAAGGCCAAGTAATCCCTCCTAGGGGGACCCCCTAGGAACAGTTCCGCCAGGCTCGGCAGGGGCTCCGTCTCGTATGAGGCAGCCCCTGCCGGGAACCGGCAGACAAACAGGAGATAGACGTGATCCAGCAGGAGTCGCGACTGCGTGTCGCCGACAACACTGGTGCGAAGGAGATCCTTTGCATCCGTGTTCTCGGTGGTTCCGGTCGCCGCTACGCGGGCATCGGTGACGTCATCGTCGCCACCGTGAAGGACGCGATCCCCGGTGGCAACGTGAAGAAGGGTGACGTCATCAAGGCGGTCATCGTTCGCACCGTCAAGGAGCGCCGCCGTCCGGACGGCTCGTACATCCGCTTCGACGAGAACGCGGCCGTCATCCTCAAGAACGATGGCGACCCCCGCGGCACCCGCATCTTCGGCCCGGTGGGCCGGGAGCTGCGCGAGAAGAAGTTCATGAAGATCATCTCGCTCGCGCCGGAGGTGCTGTAACCGATGAAGATCAAGAAGGGCGACCTGGTCCAGGTCATCACCGGTAAGGACAAGGGCAAGCAGGGCAAGGTCATCCAGGCCTTCCCCCGCGAGGACCGTGTCCTGGTCGAGGGTGTCAACCGGGTCAAGAAGCACACCAAGGCCGGACAGACCGCTCGTGGTTCGAAGACCGGCGGCATCGTGACGACCGAGGCCCCTGTCCACGTGAGCAACGTTCAGCTCGTCGTGGAGAAGGACGGGAACAAGGTCGTCACCCGCGTCGGATACCGCTTCGACGACGAGGGCAACAAGATCCGCGTTGCCAAGCGGACCGGTGAGGACATCTGATGACTGCCACCACCAACGCGCCGCGTCTCAAGACGCGCTACCGCGAAGAGATCGCCGGGAAGCTGAAGGACGAGTTCTCGCTCGAGAACGTCATGCAGATCCCCGGTCTGACCAAGATCGTGGTCAACATGGGTGTGGGCGACGCCGCCCGCGACTCCAAGCTGATCGAGGGCGCCATCCGCGACCTCACCACGATCACCGGACAGAAGCCGGCCGTCACGAAGGCCCGTAAGTCCATCGCGCAGTTCAAGCTGCGCGAGGGCCAGCCGATCGGTGCCCACGTCACCCTCCGCGGTGACCGCATGTGGGAGTTCCTGGACCGCCTGCTGTCGCTGGCGCTGCCGCGCATCCGCGACTTCCGTGGTCTGTCCCCGAAGCAGTTCGACGGTCGGGGCAACTACACCTTCGGTCTCACGGAGCAGGTCATGTTCCACGAGATCGACCAGGACAAGATCGACCGGACGCGGGGCATGGACATCACCGTGGTCACCACGGCGTCCAACGACGATGAGGGCCGCGCCCTGCTTCGTCACCTCGGCTTCCCGTTCAAGGAGAACTGACCGTGGCGAAGAAGGCTCTGATCGCTAAGGCGGCTCGTAAGCCGAAGTTTGCTGTCCGCGCGTACACGCGTTGCCAGCGCTGCGGCCGTCCGCACTCCGTCTACCGCAAGTTCGGCCTGTGCCGCGTGTGCCTTCGTGAGATGGCTCACCGTGGCGAGCTGCCGGGCGTGACCAAGAGCTCCTGGTAATCCCTTAGTTGGGATGACCAGAAGCTCTCGGTAAGCATTCGGCCGGCGGGCGCCCACCCCTCTTTTCCCGTAGGGTAGAAGGGTTTGGGCGTCTCGCCGCCCGAGACCGACCGCGGGCCGAGCCCGCATAACGTCGCTTACTACGCCGTAGGTCCCCGCGCCGCACCCGTCCCGACTCTGATCGGGGAGAGGGATGGCGCACATAGGAAACCCCGGCGAGAGAGGCCGAAGGCCAATTCATGACCATGACTGATCCCATCGCAGACATGCTGACCCGTCTGCGGAACGCGAACTCGGCATACCACGACGACGTCGTGATGCCGCACAGCAAGATCAAGTCGCACATCGCGGAGATCCTCCAGCAGGAGGGTTACATCACCGGCTGGCGCGTCGAGGACGCCGAGGTTGGCAAGAACCTCGTCCTCGAGCTGAAGTTCGGCCCGAACCGCGAGCGCTCGATCGCCGGCATCAAGCGAATCTCGAAGCCGGGCCTGCGGGTCTACGCAAAGTCCACAAGTCTGCCGAAGGTTCTCGGCGGCCTGGGCGTGGCGATCATCTCCACGTCCCACGGTCTCCTGACCGGCCAGCAGGCCAGCAAGAAGGGCGTGGGTGGGGAAGTCCTCGCCTACGTCTGGTAACCAGGGAACGGAGGAATAGCTAATGTCGCGTATTGGCAAGCTGCCCATCCAGGTTCCCGCTGGTGTGGACGTCACCATCGATGGCCGCACGGTCGCGGTGAAGGGTCCCAAGGGCTCCCTTTCGCACACCGTCGCCGCGCCCATCGAGGTCGCCAAGGGTGAGGACGGCGTCATCGCCGTCACCCGCCCGAACGACGAGCGTCAGAACAAGGCCCTGCACGGCCTGTCCCGCACGCTGGTGGCGAACATGATCACCGGCGTGACCCAGGGCTTCAGCAAGGCGCTCGAGATCAGCGGTGTCGGTTACCGCGTCCAGGCGAAGGGCTCCAACCTGGAGTTCTCCCTGGGCTACAGCCACCCGATCCTGATCGAGGCGCCCGAGGGCATCTCCTTCAAGGTCGAGTCCCCGACCAAGCTCAGCGTCGAGGGCATCGACAAGCAGAAGGTCGGCGAGGTTGCGGCGAACATCCGCAAGCTGCGCAAGCCTGACCCGTACAAGGCCAAGGGCGTCAAGTACGCCGGCGAGGTCATCCGCCGCAAGGTCGGAAAGGCTGGTAAGTAAGCCATGGCATACGGTGTGAAGATCGCCAAGGGCGACGCTTACAAGCGTGCCGCCGCCAAGCGGCGCCACATCCGCATCCGTAAGCGGATTTCGGGTACCCCGGAGCGTCCGCGTCTGGTGGTGACGCGGTCCAACCGTGGCATCACCGCGCAGGTCATCGACGACATTGCGGGCCACACGCTGGCCTCGGCGTCGACCCTGGACGCGTCGATCCGTGGTGGCGAGGGCGACAAGAGCGCTCAGGCCAAGCAGGTCGGTTCCCTGGTTGCCGAGCGTGCCAAGGCCGCCGGTGTCGAGGCCGTCGTGTTCGACCGTGGTGGCAAGCAGTACGCCGGGCGGATTGCCGCTCTGGCCGACGCCGCCCGCGAAGCCGGGCTGAAGTTCTAAGCCCCGGTTCCGGAGCTAGCGGACGTAACAGAGAGAGGTAAATCCAATGGCTGGACCCCAGCGCCGCGGGAGCGGTGCCGGTGGCGGCGAGCGGCGGGACCGGAAGGGTCGCGACGGTGGCGCTGCCGCCGAGAAGACCGCATACGTTGAGCGCGTTGTCGCGATCAACCGTGTCGCCAAGGTTGTCAAGGGTGGCCGTCGCTTCAGCTTCACCGCGCTGGTCGTGGTGGGCGATGGTGACGGCACCGTAGGTGTCGGTTACGGCAAGGCCAAGGAAGTTCCGGCTGCCATCGCCAAGGGCGTGGAAGAGGCCAAGAAGAACTTCTTCAAGGTCCCCCGTATCCAGGGCACCATCCCTCACCCCATCCAGGGCGAGAAGGCTGCGGGCGTCGTCCTGCTCAAGCCGGCTTCCCCCGGTACCGGTGTGATCGCCGGTGGCCCCGTGCGTGCCGTTCTGGAGTGCGCGGGCATCCACGACGTGCTGAGCAAGTCGCTCGGCTCGTCGAACCCGATCAACATCGTGCACGCCACGGTGACCGCGCTTCAGGGCCTGCAGCGCCCCGAGGAGATCGCGGCCCGTCGTGGCCTGCCGCTGGAGGACGTTGCTCCCGCCGCTCTGCTGCGGGCGCGTGCCGGGGTGACCGCGTAATGGCGCACCTCAAGATCACGCAGACGAAGTCCTTCATCGGTAGCAAGCAGAACCACCGCGACACCCTCCGTTCGCTGGGCCTCAAGCGGCTCAACGACGTGGTTGTCAAGGAGGACCGTCCCGAGTTCCGCGGCATGGTGCACACCGTCCGCCACCTCGTGACGGTTGAGGAGGTCGACTGACATGGCGGAGAACAACCCGCTGAAGGTCCACAACCTCCGGCCCGCCCCGGGCGCCAAGACCGCCAAGACCCGTGTCGGTCGTGGTGAGGCGTCCAAGGGTAAGACCGCTGGTCGTGGTACCAAGGGCACGAAGGCCCGTTACCAGGTTCCGGAGCGCTTCGAGGGCGGGCAGATGCCCCTCCACATGCGCCTCCCGAAGCTGAAGGGCTTCAAGAACCCCGCCCACAAGCAGTTCCAGGTCGTGAACCTGGACAAGCTGACCGCGCTCTACCCGCAGGGTGGCGAGGTCACGGTGACCGACCTGGTCGCCAAGGGCGCGGTGCGCAAGAACGAGCTCGTCAAGGTGCTCGGCACCGGCGAGGTCTCCGTGGCGCTGCAGGTGACGGTTGACGCCGTTTCCGGCTCCGCCAAGGAGAAGATCGCCGCTGCCGGCGGCACCGTCACCGAACTCATCTGAGTTCGCTGACTCAACTGACCGGGGATGCCCATCGTTTGGGGCATCCCCGGTTGGTCGTTCCACGGGGGTATGGTCGCCGGTAAGGTGGGATGGACTGCTGTTTTCCGGGCTCCGTCCCGGACCCCCGCCGCGCGGGCCGTGTCTGCGCGGTTTTTGCCCGCTACGTATTCGTCGATCCTCAAGACCGTCACCTCTCGCATTCAAGGCGGGAGGCGCAGGAGGCACCGTGCTCACCGCGTTCGCCCGAGCGTTCAAGACGCCCGACCTGCGCAAGAAGCTGCTGTTCACATTGGGCATCATCGTGCTCTACCGGATCGGCGCACACGTCCCGGTCCCCGGGGTCAACTATGCGAACGTCGAGACCTGCATGAAGCAGGCCGGCGGGAGCAGCGGGTTGTTCGCCCTGGTGAACATGTTCAGCGGTGGTGCGCTGCTGCAGATCACGATCTTCGCGCTGGGGATCATGCCGTACATCACGGCGAGCATCATCCTCCAGCTGCTGACTGTGGTGATTCCCCGGCTGGAAGCCCTCAAGAAGGAGGGGCAGTCCGGGCAGGCGAAGATCACGCAGTACACCCGCTATCTGACCGTGGCGCTCGCCATCCTGCAGGGCACCGGCCTGGTGGCCACCGCCCGCAGTGGTTCGCTCTTCCAGAGCTGCCCGGTCGCCAGCGAGATCGTGCCCAGCGACTCGATCTTCACCACCATCACCATGGTCATCACGATGACCGCCGGCACCGGCCTGATCATGTGGCTCGGTGAGTTGGTCACCGACCGCGGTATCGGCAACGGCATGTCGATCCTGATGTTCATCTCGATCGCCGCCGGCTTCCCGGGCGCGCTGTGGCAGATCAAGCTCCAGGGCAAGCTGGCCGACGGCTGGATCGAGTTCTTCGCCGTCATCGCGGTGGGCCTCGCCATGGTCGCCCTGGTGGTCTTCGTCGAGCAGGCCCAGCGGCGCATTCCGGTGCAGTATGCGAAGCGGATGATCGGCCGCCGGTCCTATGGCGGTACGTCCACCTACATCCCGCTCAAGGTGAACCAGGCGGGTGTGATTCCCGTCATCTTCGCGTCATCGCTGCTCTACATTCCAGCCCTCATTGCACAGTTCAGCGGGTCGAAGGCGGCATGGGCGACGTGGATCGCCACCAACTTCACCAAGGGAAATCACCCGGTTTACATCGTTACGTACTTCCTGCTGATCGTGTTTTTCGCCTTCTTCTACGTCGCCATCAGCTTCAACCCCGAAGAAGTTGCCGACAACATGAAGAAGTATGGTGGCTTCATCCCGGGTATCCGGGCTGGTCGCCCGACGGCCGAGTACCTCAGCTACGTGCTCAACCGGATCACGTGGCCGGGCTCGCTGTACCTGGGGCTGATCGCGCTCGTACCAACAGTGGCGTTGGTGCTTTTCAACGCGAACCAGAACTTCCCGTTCGGCGGGACGAGCATCCTGATCATCGTGGGTGTGGGTCTGGAGACCGTGAAGCAGATCGAGAGCCAGCTTCAGCAGCGCAACTACGAAGGGTTCCTCCGCTGATGCGAATCGTCCTCGTCGGACCCCCGGGGGCCGGCAAGGGTACGCAGGCTGCGTACCTTGCCAAGAACCTCGAGATCCCGCACATCTCCACGGGGGACCTGTTCCGCGCCAACATCAGCCAGGGCACGCCCCTCGGCCGCGAGGCGAAGTCGTACATGGACGCCGGCAACCTGGTGCCCGACTCGGTCACCATTGCGATGGCCGAGGACCGTATGGAGCAGCCCGACGCGGCAGGCGGTTTCCTCCTGGACGGCTTCCCGCGCAACCTTGGCCAGGCCAAGGCGCTGGACGAGTACCTCAAGGACAAGAACCTCACGCTGGACGCCGTCCTGGACCTGGAGGTCCCGGAGGACGAGGTCGTCAAGCGGATCGCCGGCCGGCGGATCTGCCGCAACGACTCCAGCCACGTCTTCCACGCGGAGTACAACAAGCCGAAGGCCGAGGGCGTCTGCGACGTCTGCGGCGGCGAGCTGTACCAGCGGGACGACGACCGCGAGGAGACCGTCCGCAAGCGGCTGGAGGTCTACCACACGGAGACCGAGCCGATCATCGACTACTACAAGGACCAGGACCTGGTCGTCACCATCCCCGCGATGGGGAAGGTCGACGAGGTGACCCGGCGGGCCATGGCGGCCCTGCCGTCCCGGGACGCGTAGCAGCACACGGCTTCCGATACGGCCGCGGTGCCCGCAAGGGCGCCGCGGCCGTATCGTGTACGGGGCGGTCGTGACGGCCGCCGGATATGCGTTGTAGTCGGTTCAGGAAGGCGCCAGCCGTCATGGTGGAGATCAAGACCCCCGAGCAGATCGCGAAGATGCGCGAGGCGGGGCTGGTGGTCGCCGCCATTCACGCGGCGACCCGGGAGGTCGCGGTGCCCGGCGCCACGACCAAGGATCTGGACGACGCGGCACGCAAGGTGCTCGCCGAGCACGGGGCGAAGTCGAACTTCCTCGGTTACGGCGGCTTCCCCGCAACGATCTGCACCTCCGTCAACGATGTCGTGGTCCACGGCATCCCCGACACGGAGACGGTGCTGCAGAACGGCGACATCATCTCCATCGACTGCGGCGCGATCATCGACGGCTGGCACGGCGACGCGGCGTACACCGCCTTCGTCGGGTCCGGTCACCCGGCGGAGCTGGTCGAGCTGAGCCGGGTCACCGAGGAGTCGATGTGGGCCGGGATCGCGGCGGTCGCCAAGGGCAACCGGCTGGTCGACATCTCCAAGGCGATCGAGGGCTACATCCGCCGCCAGCCGCGGCCGGCGAACGGTAAGTACGGCATCGTCGAGGACTACGGCGGCCACGGCATCGGCTCGCAGATGCACATGGACCCGCATCTGCTGAACTACGTCGACCGCAAGCGCGGCCGGGGCCCGAAGCTGGTGCCCGGCTTCTGCATCGCCATCGAGCCGATGGTCAATCTCGGCACGGCCAAGACCCACGTCCTCGACGACGACTGGACGGTCAAGTCGAACGACGGCAGCTGGTCCTCGCACTGGGAGCACTCGGTCGCGCTGACCGAGGACGGCCCGCTGGTGCTGACCGCGCCGGACGGCGGCAAGGCCAAGCTCGCCGAGCTGGGGATCACGGCTGCGCCCGACCCTTCCGCTAAGGCATAGGGGCCAGGGGGAGATCCTCCTCAGCTGATCCGCCGGGCGGCCCGACCCACCCGGCCGACCGGCCCCGGGCATAAGGATCTCCCCGGGTGGGCAATAATCCTGGATTCGTCTTTTGCTGGGCGCTGACGTAGACTAACGCGTCGGCTCTCGTGCATCCGTATGCCCTCTTGGTCGAGGGTGTGGTGCGGGATAGTCGATCAAGGTAGCCGATTCGAAGGGCGAAGCGTGGCCAAGAAGCAAGGTGCCATCGAGATCGAGGGCACCGTGATCGAGTCCCTCCCGAACGCCATGTTCAAGGTGGAGCTCCAGAACGGTCACAAGGTCCTCGCGCACATCAGCGGAAAGATGCGGATGCACTACATCCGTATCCTCCCGGATGACCGGGTCGTCGTGGAGCTCTCTCCCTACGACCTGACGCGTGGCCGGATCGTCTACCGCTACAAGTAGATCTTGTCGCCGCCCCGCTCCCGTGGGGTGACGGCACTGACCCGGAGAACCTCACATCCCATGAAGGTCAAGCCGAGCGTCAAGAAGATCTGCGACAAGTGCAAGGTGATCCGCCGTCACGGCCGGGTCATGGTCATCTGCGACAACCTGCGCCACAAGCAGCGCCAGGGCTGACGCACGCCGACCACCTGCATTTCGCAGTTTTCGCGCGACGCAAGCACATACGTACATACGCAGTCACCCGACCCCCGCATCACTCGCGTGGGGACGACACCCTCGGCTCGGAGGCCGGGGACCCGGCTCGTAATTCTGCAGAGTCTTACGGGAACGGTGCTGCGGAAGACCTCCGAATAGCCATCAGGAGCCACATCAATGGCACGCCTCGCAGGCGTTGATCTCCCGCGCGAAAAGCGTGTGGAGGTCGCCCTCACCTACGTCTTCGGTATCGGGCGGACGCTGTCGCAGCAGACCCTCGCCGCCACCGACGTGGACCCGAACACCCGTGTTCGCGATCTTGCCGAGGAAGACCTCATCAAGATCCGCGAGTACGTGGACAACAACCTCAAGACCGAGGGTGACCTCCGTCGCGAGATCCAGGCCGACATCCGCCGCAAGGTCGAGATCGGCTGCTACCAGGGTCTGCGTCACCGTCGCGGTCTGCCGGTGCACGGTCAGCGCACCAGCACGAACGCCCGTACCCGCAAGGGTCCGCGTCGCGCGATCGCCGGCAAGAAGAAGCCGGGCAAGAAGTAGTCCTCAGCAGGACGCACTGTGTGCCCTGGGGGAGACCCCCCAGGCCCCTGCAAGCGGTCTTCGCTGTAGGACCGACCACCTCCACGGGAGTAATGAATGCCTCCGAAGGGCCGTACGGCCGGCGCCAAGAAGGTGCGCCGCAAGGAGAAGAAGAACGTTGCCCACGGGCACGCTCACATCAAGAGCACGTTCAACAACACGATCGTTTCGATCACCGACCCCACGGGCAACGTGATTTCTTGGGCCTCTGCCGGCCACGTCGGCTTCAAGGGCTCGCGCAAGTCCACCCCCTTCGCCGCGCAGATGGCCGCCGAGTCGGCCGCCCGCCGCGCGCAGGAGCACGGCATGCGCAAGGTTGACGTCTTCGTCAAGGGTCCCGGCTCCGGCCGTGAGACCGCGATCCGCTCCCTCCAGGCCACCGGCCTCGAGGTGGGTTCGATCCAGGACGTCACCCCCACCCCGCACAACGGATGCCGCCCGCCCAAGCGCCGCCGCGTCTGACCAGCTGAAGTAGGAGACAAAACAATATGGCGCGTTACACCGGGGCCGACTGCAAGCGTTGCCGTCGGGAGAAGCAGAAGCTCTTCCTCAAGGGGAGCAAGTGCGAGAGCGCAAAGTGCCCGATCGAGATCCGTCCTTACCCCCCGGGTGAGCACGGTCGCGGGCGCACCAAGGACAGCGAGTACCTGCTCCAGCTTCGTGAGAAGCAGAAGTGCAGCCGTATCTACGGTGTCCTTGAGAAGCAGTTCGTGAACTACTACAAGGAAGCGAACCAGAAGACCGGCAAGACCGGTGAGAACCTTCTGCGCATCCTTGAGACTCGTCTCGACAACGTGGTCTACCGGGCCGGCTTCGCCAAGTCCCGCGACCACGCCCGTCAGCTGGTCCGTCACGGACACATCACGGTGAACGGCCGCAAGACCGACATTCCGTCGGCTCGCGTGGCCGTGAACGACATCGTCGAGGTCCGCCAGGGCTCTCGGAACCTGACCCCGTTCGCGGTGGCGCAGGCCGAGGCCGGCGAGAGGACCGTTCCGGCCTGGCTGGAAGCGATTCCCTCGAACCTGCGGATCCTCGTGCACAGCATGCCCGAGCGCCAGGTGATCGACACCCAGGTGCAGGAGCAGCTGATCGTTGAGCTCTACTCCAAGTAAGAGCTGACCGGTGGGGGCGGTACGGAGCTGTATGCGCCGTGCCGCCCGTACCCTTGTCAGTACAGCGGGCGTCAAATAGCGGGCGTCCACGACTGAAGGATCGAACACCATGCTGATTGCTCAGCGTCCCTCGTTGACCGAAGAGGTCGTCGACGAATACCGCTCCCGGTTCGTGATCGAGCCGCTGGAGCCGGGCTTCGGCTACACCCTCGGCAACTCCCTGCGTCGGACCCTCCTGTCCTCGATTCCGGGTGCGGCGGTCACGTCCATCCGCATCGACGGTGTCCTGCACGAGTTCACCACCGTGCCGGGCGTCAAGGAGGACGTCACCGACCTCATCCTCAACATCAAGCAGCTGGTGGTCTCCAGCGAGCACGACGAGCCCGTCGTGATGTACCTGCGCAAGCAGGGCCCCGGGCTGGTCACCGCTGCGGACATCGCCCCGCCGGCCGGTGTCGAGGTGCACAACCCGGACCTGGTCCTCGCCACGCTCAACGGCAAGGGCAAGCTGGAGATGGAGCTGACCGTCGAGCGCGGTCGCGGCTATGTCTCCGCCGTCCAGAACAAGCAGGTGGGCCAGGAGATCGGCCGTATCCCGGTCGACTCCATCTACTCGCCGGTGCTCAAGGTCACGTACAAGGTCGAGGCGACCCGTGTCGAGCAGCGCACCGACTTCGACAAGCTGATCGTCGACGTCGAGACCAAGCAGGCCATGCGCCCGCGGGACGCCATGGCGTCCGCCGGCAAGACCCTGGTCGAGCTGTTCGGTCTGGCGCGCGAGCTCAACATCGACGCCGAGGGCATCGACATGGGCCCGTCCCCGACGGATGCCGCCCTGGCCGCCGACCTGGCGCTGCCGATCGAGGAGCTGGAGCTCACGGTCCGCTCGTACAACTGCCTCAAGCGTGAGGGCATCCACTCCGTGGGTGAGCTCGTGGCGCGCTCCGAGGCCGACCTGCTCGACATCCGCAACTTCGGTGCGAAGTCGATCGACGAGGTCAAGGCGAAGCTGGCCGGCATGGGCCTGGCCCTCAAGGACAGCCCGCCCGGATTCGACCCGACCGCTGCTGCCGACGCCTTCGGCGCGGACGACGACGCGGACGCCGGGTTCGTGGAGACCGAGCAGTACTGAGTTTGTCCGGCTGGGGCCCGGGAGCGATTCCCGGGCCCCTGTCGTGCCGGCCACCGGCTTGTGTTTCCGGCTGGGGGCCCGGGGGTTGTCCCCCGGAAAATGCAGAATCTTCCGCGGGGCGGCCGCCTCGTGGGAACTGACACCGGTACCTGATACGGCCGGTGCAGCGATGAAGGAGATACACCATGCCGAAGCCCGCCAAGGGTGCCCGTCTGGGCGGCAGCGCTGCGCACGAGCGTCTGATGCTGCGCAACCTGGCCACGTCGCTCTTCGAGCACGGCCGCATCACGACGACCGAGGCCAAGGCCCGTCGTCTGCGTCCGTACGCGGAGCGTCTGGTGACCAAGGCGAAGAAGGGCGACCTTCACAACCGCCGTCAGGTCATGCAGCTGATCTCGGACAAGAGCGTCGTGCACACGCTCTTCACGGAGATCGCCCCGCGGTTCGAGAACCGCCCGGGTGGCTACACCCGTATCACCAAGATCGGTAACCGCCGTGGCGACAACGCGCCCATGGCCGTCATCGAGCTGGTGGAGGCGCTGACCGTGGCCCAGCAGGCCACCGGTGAGGCCGAGGCCGCGACGAAGCGTGCGGCCAAGGACGCGGAGGCGGCCGAGGCCGTCGAGGCGACCGAGGAGTCGAAGGACGCCTGAGTCCTGACGGACGTGTGAGCGGGTCCGCCCTTGGGGGCGGGCCCGCTTTCGCATGTGCGGGCGGGCGGTGGCGGGGCCGGTCCGCCGTGGCCGGGGGAGGCGCCCGTGCGGAACGACTGCCCGCGGCGTGAGGGAGGATTGCTGTCGTGAGTGACGAAGTGGAGCCCGGGTTCGTCCGGGTGCGGATGGACCTTTCCTACGACGGAAAGGACTTCTCCGGGTGGGCGAAGCAGGCCGGTGGCCGGCGGACCGTGCAGGGGGAGATCGAGGACGCGCTGCGGACGGTGACGCGGTCCGGGGAGACCTATGAGCTCACCGTGGCCGGGCGGACGGATGCGGGGGTGCATGCGCGGGGGCAGGTGGCGCAGGTGGATCTGCCCGGGGCGGTGTGGGCCGAGCACCGGGACAAGCTGCTGCGGCGGCTGGCCGGGCGGCTCCCGAAGGATGTGCGGGTGTGGCGGCTGGCCGAGGCGCCGTACGGGTTCAATGCGCGGTTCTCGGCGATCTGGCGGCGGTATGCGTACCGGGTGACCGATCACCACGGGGGCGTGGATCCGCTGCTGCGGGGCCATGTGCTGTGGCACGACTGGGAGCTGGACGTCGAGGCGATGAACGAGGCCTCGCGGCCGCTGCTGGGGGAGCACGACTTCGCGGCGTACTGCAAGCGGCGGGAAGGCGCGACGACGATCCGTACGCTGCAGGAGCTGAGCTGGTCGCGCGGGTCGGACGGGATCATCACGGCGACCGTGCGGGCGGACGCCTTCTGCCACAACATGGTGCGGTCGCTGGTGGGGGCGATGCTGTTCGTCGGCGACGGGCACCGGCCGGTGGAGTGGCCCGGGAAGGTGCTGGCCGCCGGGGTGCGGGACTCCGCCGTCCATGTCGTACGGCCGCACGGGCTGACGCTGGAGGAGGTCGGCTATCCGGCCGACGAGCTGCTGATGGCGCGCAACCAGGAGGCGCGCAACAAGCGGACGCTGCCCGGGGGCGGCGGCGGGGGCGGCTGCTGCTGAGCGGTGGCCCGTGGAGCCTTCGGGGCGCCGCCGGGAAGGGCGGCGCCACCGGAAGCGGTCAGGACTTGCCGGCCTTCTTCCGGGCGTCCCTGAGCTGCTGTTCGGCAGCCTTGGCGGCCTGGTCCTTGCCGCGCTGGGTGATCTGGCTGAACGCGTAGGCGCCGCCGTCCCGGGCGATCTGCCGGGCCTTGGTCTCCGTGTTGGTGACGTCCTTGCCGTTGAGGTAGCCGGCGATCGTGAAGTAGGCGTAGCGGCCGGTGGCGTTGGTGGCCATCCGGCACTTCGTGCCCTGGCAGAAGTCCCCGGGGACCCCGCCGCCGGGCAGCGGCATGAGGTTGGCCTTGTTCTCGTTCACGACCTTGGCGGCCTGGGCGGGCGAGTCGAAGACCGCGACGCCGAGGGTGACCGCGACGCCGCCCTTGGCGTAGGTGGCGCGCAGCAACTGCTTGCAGCCGTTGTGGGACAGCGAGGAGACGAGCGGTCCCTGGGCGGCCGCGGTGCAGTCCTTGGTGGTGGCGGTCTTGGTGCGCGGGTAGGTGTGCGCGCCGACCACCATGCTCTTCTGCCCGAAGAGGGTGGCCGGGGTGAGCGGCGCCTTGTCCTTCTTGGGGTCGGAGATGAAGTCCCGCGGGTTGGGCGGGGGCGGCACGGAGACGTCGGGGAAGGACGGCTGGTCGTCCGGCGCCGCGGCCTGGTCGGATGCCGTGGGCGACGCCGTCGGATTGCCGCTCGGCGAGCCACTGCCGCCGGCTATGACGGCGAAGGTGACGATGCCGGCCACTGCGAGGGCCGCCAGCGCTCCGCCTCCGATCCACAGCCGGCGTTTGCGCCGGGCCTGTACCTCGCTCTCCGCGGCGAGTGCGCCCCAGTCGGGAGTGGACGACGGAGAACCCCCGGGGCCGTCGAACGGCCCCCCTTGCCCAAAGCTCATGCCGCGCATCCTAATGGGGTTGGTGGAACGCCCGGAGGCCGGTCACAATCCCGCTCATGGGACATCTTGAGGCCGGACATCTGGAGTACTACCTGCCGGACGGGAGGGTCCTGCTGGGAGACGTGTCCTTCCGGGTGGGGGAGGGCGCGTCGGTCGCGCTGGTGGGAGCCAACGGCGCCGGCAAGACAACGCTGCTGCGGCTGATCGCGGGGGAGCTCCAGCCGCACGGCGGAGCGGTGACGGTCAGTGGCGGGCTGGGCGTGATGCCGCAGTTCGTGGGCTCCGTACGGGACGAGCGCACGGTGCGTGACCTGCTGGTGTCCGTGGCCCAGCCACGGATCAGGGCGGCGGCAGCGGCGGTGGACGCCGCGGAGCTGGCGATGATGACCGCCGAGGGCGACGACGAGGCCGCGCAGATGGCCTATGCCCAGGCGCTCAGCGACTGGGCCGAGGCGCGCGGCTACGAGGCCGAGACGGCCTGGGACATCTGCACGACGGCGGCCCTGGGGATGCCGTACGAGAAGGCGCAGTGGCGGCAGGTGCGCACGCTGTCCGGGGGCGAGCAGAAGCGGCTGGTGCTGGAGTCGCTGCTGCGCGGCACGGACGAGGTGCTGCTGCTGGACGAGCCGGACAACTATCTGGACGTGCCCGGCAAGCGCTGGCTGGAGGAGCAGCTCCGGCAGACCCGTAAGACGGTGCTGTTCGTCTCGCACGACCGGGAGCTGCTGGCCCGTTCCGCGGAGAAGATCGTCAGCGTCGAGCCGGGGCCCGCGGGCTCCGACGTATGGGTGCACGGCGGCGGCTTCGACACCTACCACGAGGCGCGCAAGGAGCGCTTCGCCCGCTTCGAGGAGCTGCGGCGGCGCTGGGACGAGAAGCATGCGCAGCTCAAGAAGCTGGTGGTCTCGCTGCGGCAGGCGGCCTCGGTCAGCCACGAGCTGGCCTCGCGCTATGCGGCGGCGCAGACCCGGCTGAAGAAGTTCGAGGAGGCCGGGCCGCCGCCGGAGCCGCCGCGCGAGCAGGACATCACCATGCGGCTGCGCGGGGGGCGCACCGGCGTACGGGCGGTCACCTGCGAGCGCCTGGAGCTGACCGGTCTGATGAAGCCGTTCGACCTGGAGATCTTCTACGGCGAGCGGGTCGCGGTCCTCGGTTCCAACGGGTCGGGCAAGTCCCACTTCCTGCGGCTGCTGGCCGGGGACGACCAGAACCCCGTCGCGCACACCGGCAGCTGGAAGCTGGGCGCCCGGGTGGTCCCCGGCCACTTCGCGCAGACGCACGCACACCCCGAGCTGATGGGCCGCACCCTGCTCGACATCCTGTGGACCGAGCACGCCAAGAACAAGGGCCAGGCCATGTCGGCGCTGCGCCGCTACGAACTGGAGCAGCAGGCCGAGCAGCGCTTCGAGCGGCTCTCCGGCGGCCAGCAGGCGCGCTTCCAGATCCTGCTGCTGGAGCTGTCCGGCACCACCGCGCTGCTGCTCGACGAGCCGACGGACAACCTGGACCTGGAGTCGGCTCAGGCGCTGCAGGAGGGGCTGGAGGCGTATGAGGGGACGGTGGTGGCGGTGACACACGACCGGTGGTTCGCGCGGTCCTTCGACCGGTTCCTGGTGTTCGGCTCGGACGGGCTGGTACGGGAGACGGCGGAGCCGGTGTGGGACGAGCGGCGGGTGGTGCGCGAGCGGTAGGGGCGTCGGTGGGCGTGTCGGGCCGGGCCCGGGGTGTCCGCGGCGCGCCGGCGGCTTGCGCCGGTGACGGTGCGGATGGGTACCGTGTGGCGGCCGGTACTCACGGTGACCGGGGAGACGGCGGAGGCCGGTACCGCACGCCGGTTCGGGGGGCGTTTTGACCCCACCGGGGCCGGGCCGGTATTCTGCCTGTTCGTTATGCGTATTGGCTTGCTCTATCTCACGTGAGGGGGCCCTTACGCGGTCCACCGGGCCGATGACCAGCGACGGACGATCGGGTTGCGTCACCCGTAGTGCCGCTCCTGCTGGTGTGATCGGTAGTGGTGACCAGTACAGGACCCGTCCCCGAGGCCTCAGGCTCTGGGGACACCCCACCTCTGAAGAAGCGAAGGCTAACCGTGCGTACGTTCAGCCCCAAGCCCGGCGATGTCCAGCGCCAGTGGCACATCATTGACGCGCAGGACGTTGTCCTGGGCCGTCTGGCCACCCAGGCCGCGTCCCTCCTGCGGGGTAAGCACAAGCCCGTTTACGCGCCGCACGTTGACATGGGCGACTTCGTCATCATCGTCAACGCCGACAAGGTGCACCTGTCCGGCAACAAGCGGACCCAGAAGATGGCCTACCGCCACTCGGGTTTCCCGGGTGGTCTGCGCTCCGTCCGCTACGACGAGCTGCTCGACAAGAACCCCGAGAAGGCCGTCGAGAAGGCCATCAAGGGCATGCTCCCCAAGAACACCCTCGGCCGTCAGATGCTCTCGAAGCTGAAGGTCTACGCGGGCGCCGAGCACCCGCACGCTGCGCAGCAGCCGGTCCCGTTCGAGATCACCCAGGTCGCGCAGTAAGTCCGGCCACCCCCTAAGACGACAGAGAATTCTGAGGAGCATCGTGGCCGAGACCACTCCCGAGACCGTCATCGAGAACGACGACGCCGTCGAGGAATACACCACTGAGACCGAGGTCGTGGAGTCGGAGTACACCTCCGAGTCCCTCGCCTCCCGCTTCGGCGACCCGCAGCCGGCCGCCGGCCTGGGCCGTCGCAAGAACGCCATCGCCCGCGTCCGGATCGTTCCGGGCACCGGCCAGTGGAAGATCAACGGTCGCACCCTTGAGGGTTACTTCCCCAACAAGGTGCACCAGCAGGAAGTCAACGAGCCCTTCAAGGTGCTCGAGCTCGACAACCGCTACGACGTTGTCGCCCGCATCTCCGGCGGCGGCATCTCCGGCCAGGCCGGTGCGCTGCGCCTGGGCGTGGCCCGTGCGCTGAACGAGGCGGACGTCGACAACAACCGCGGCGCGCTGAAGAAGGCCGGGTTCCTCAAGCGTGACGACCGTGCGGTCGAGCGCAAGAAGGCCGGTCTGAAGAAGGCCCGTAAGGCGCCGCAGTACAGCAAGCGCTAATCCGCGCTCGCTGCGACATGCAGCACTTGGCGAACGCCCCGGTGGCACGGATCCGTGCTGCCGGGGCGTTCGGCTATCCAGGACCTGGGGCGTATACCTGGACTTAATGCTCTGGTCCAAGCTCATCTACTCGGAGGACACCAGTGGGACGACTCTTCGGCACGGACGGTGTGCGCGGCGTCGCCAATGCGGATCTGACGGCGGAGCTGGCGCTCGGTCTGTCGGTCGCTGCGGCGCATGTGCTCGCGGAAGCGGGCACGTTCGAAGGTCACCGGCCGGTGGCGGTGGTCGGACGCGATCCACGCGCGTCCGGGGAGTTCCTGGAGGCCGCGGTCGTCGCGGGCCTGGCCAGCGCCGGCGTGGACGTGCTGCGGGTGGGGGTGCTCCCGACCCCGGCGGTCGCCTATCTGACCGGCTCGCTCGGTGCGGACCTCGGCGTGATGCTCTCCGCCAGTCACAACCCGATGCCCGACAACGGCATCAAGTTCTTCGCCCGCGGCGGCCACAAGCTCGCCGACGAGCTGGAGGACCGGATCGAGAAGACCTACCGGGCACACAGCTCCGGTGAGCCCTGGGAGCGGCCGACCGGCGCCGGTGTGGGCCGGGTCACCGTCTATGACGAGGGCTTCGACAACTATGTCGCGCATCTCGTCGGCGTGCTGCCCAACCGCCTGGACGGGCTGAAGATCGTCATCGACGGTGCGCACGGTGCGGCGGCGCGGGTCTCGCCCGAGGCCTTTGCGCGGGCCGGCGCCGATGTCATCACGATCGGCACCGACCCCGACGGCCTGAACATCAACGAAGGCTGTGGCTCCACCCACCTCCAGCTGCTGCGTGCGGCCGTCGTCGAGCACGGCGCCGACCTGGGTGTCGCCCACGACGGCGACGCGGACCGCTGCCTGGCCGTGGACCGCGAGGGCAACGAGGTCGACGGCGACCAGATCCTGGCCGTGCTGGCGCTCGGGATGCGCGAGGCGGGGATGCTGCGCAAGAACACCGTCGTCGCCACCGTGATGTCCAACCTGGGCTTCAAGCTGGCCATGGAGCGCGAGGGCATCGACCTCGTCCAGACCGCGGTCGGCGACCGCTACGTCCTGGAAGAGATGAAGGCGCACGGCCTCGCGCTGGGCGGTGAGCAGTCCGGCCATGTGATCGTGCTGGATCATGCGACGACCGGCGACGGCACGCTGACCGGTCTGATGCTGGGTGCCCGGGTCGCCGTGACGGGCCGGCCGCTGGCCGACCTGGTGGGCGTCATGGAGCGGCTGCCGCAGATCCTCGTCAACGTCCCCGACGTCGACAAGTCGCGGGTGACCACCTCCCCCGAGCTGACCGCGGCGGTTGCCGAGGCGGAGCGGGAGCTGGGTGCCACCGGCCGGGTGCTGCTGCGGTCGTCCGGCACGGAACCGCTGGTGCGGGTGATGGTGGAGGCCGCGGACATCGAGCAGGCGCGGGCGGTGGCCGAGCGGCTGGCCGACGCGGTCAAGTCCGCCTTGGGCTGAGCGCTTTCGCCGCTCTCCGGGCCTGTCCTCCTAGCGGAGGGCGGGCCCGGTGTCATGCCGGGCCCACAGCAGCTTCTGTGCCACCAGGGTGAGCGTGCCGGCGAGGACGATGCCGGCCAGGTTGAGCAGGAGCTGTTCCATGGAGTGCCAGGCCTGGCCGTACTCCTGGTAGCCGAGGGCCACCGCGGCGTTGGCGGCGGCCGGGACCGTGGTCACGGAGATCGCCACCCCGACCAGGGCGCCGGACTTCGCCGATGTCAGCGAGAGCACCCCGGCGGTGCCGGCGAGCACGGCGACGACGAACGAGAACCAGTCGGGCCGGTAGATGAAGTTGGTGTTCGGGCGCGCGGCTCCCAGGTCCTCGATGTGGAAGAGGCCCACCGCGTCCATGAAGAGGCTGAAGCCCACGGTGACCGCCATCGCCAGCGCGAAACCGACGAGCAGCGCCTGGAGAGAGCGCCAGGCCAGGCGCGGTGCCCGCTGGACGAGCGCGGTGCAGATACCGGCCAGCGGGCCGAACTCCGGGCCGACCGCCATCGCGCCGACGATCAGAATGGCGTTGTCCAGGACCACACCACAGGCCGCGATCATCGTGGCGACCGTCAGGAACGCCAGGTAGGTCGCGGAGAGTGTGGACTCCTCGTGGGTGGCGTCGGTCAGTGACTCCCACAGCACGGCGTCGGCGCCCTCGCCGGGGGCGTCGTCCGCCGCCCGGTCGGCCCGCCGGGACAGCGACAGATCGATGTGCTCCAGCGCGATGGAACCGGTCCGTTCCAGCTCCCTCGCCCGGAGCCCGGCCAGCAGCCCGTCGGCGGCCTCCCGGGCGACATCGCACATCACCACATCGCCCTGCGGATCGCGGGCCGCCCCGGGCAATACCACCAGATGGGTCACTCCGACGGTCGTCTCCAGCAGCCGGAGCACGTCGTCCGTGCGGTTCCCGGGGACGATCAGGCGTAGATGCAGCACGGCGTGCGACTCCCTAGAGCTTGCGCAACGACAGCCGCTGCACCTTGTGGTCAGGACCCTTGCGCAGCACCAGGTTCGCGCGGCCGCGGGTCGGGGCCACGTTCTGCTGCAGGTTGGGCTTGTTGACGGTGCGCCAGATCATCCGTGCGTAGTCGAGGGCCTCGTCCTCGGAGACCTGGGTGTACTTGCGGAAGTACGAGAACGGGTTCTGGAAGGCCGTCTCGCGCAGCTTGCGGAAGCGGCCGAGATACCACTTCTCGATGTCCTCGGTGCGGGCGTCGACGTAGACGGAGAAGTCGAAGAAGTCGGCGAGTCCGAGGCGGGTGCGGCCGTCCTTGCCGGGCAGCGCCGGCTGCAGGACGTTCAGGCCCTCGACGATGAGGATGTCCGGGCGGTGCACGGTCAGCCGCTCGCCGGGCACGATGTCGTAGACGAGGTGGGAGTAGACGGGTGCGGTGACCTCGGCCTTGCCGGACTTCACATCCGCGACGAAGCGGGTCAGCGCCCGCCGGTCGTAGGACTCCGGGAAACCCTTGCGGGACATCAGGCCGCGGCGGTGCAGCTCGGCATTGGGAAACAGGAAGCCGTCGGTGGTGACCAGTTCGACCCGCGGATGCTCGGGCCAGCGGGCCAGCAGCGCCTGCAGCAGCCGGGCGGTGGTGGACTTCCCGACGGCCACGCTGCCCGCGACCCCGATGACGAACGGGGTGCCGGGCTGGGGGCCGCTGCCCACGTCGCCGAGGAAGGTGTTCAGCGCGCCGCGCAGATTGCTGGTGGCGCCGACATAGAGGTTGAGGAGCCGGGACAGCGGGAGATAGACGTCGCGCACCTCGTCGAGGTCGATGACATCACCCAGGCCCCGCAGCCGTTCGACCTCGTCGGCCGTCAGGGGCAGTGGGGTCTTCTCCCGTAGGGCGCTCCACTGTGCGCGCGTCAGGTCGACGTACGGAGAGCCGTCGGCGCGGCGTCGTTGCTGCGGATCGGTCGTCAGGGGCACGCGCCCATTGTGCGCAGCCGCCACACGCCGTTCATATCGGGGTGCCCGGCCGAGCCCCCCGATATGCCCAGGGGGCAGCCCGGAGGCCGGTCTTGTGGACGTCGGGGCGGGCTTGGGGCTTCTCTGCCTGCGTGTCTGTACCCGAGGGATTTTGCCCGGTACGGTCGGCAGCGGGGAGCGGCCTGTCCACGGGCCGAGGACGGCCCGGCTTCGGGCCGAGGACGATTCAGGGGGTGCGTGTGGGAGCGCGTAGGGCCGGCCTGCTGGGACAGTGGCCGTGGGGGAGGACCATAAGCGCGACCGGGGGCCGGGCGGCGGATGCCGCATCGGACGGGTTCGCCGCGCGGGTGTACGCCGAGCTTGCGGAAGAGCTGCCGGACGAGGATCTGGGCGAGGATTTAGGTGATTTCCTGGAGCGCCACGAGCCGGGCAGCGAGCTCGGGGCGGACGCGGAGGCGGACGAGGAGTTCCTGGAGACGGTGCGGGAGGCGCACGGCCGGATAGCGCGGGGGTATTGAGGGCGGTGGGCACCCGCTGGAGAGCCGTGGGAGCGTCACCGAGGTCGTCAGGCCAGAGCCTCACAGGGGATCAATCAGGAGTGCGTGGAGGTCGCCCGCACCGCCGACGGTGGTCGGGCCGTCCGGGACAGCAAGGACCGTGAGGGCGGGACGCCGTTTCACACGCCTGGTGCGTGGGCCGCGTTTGTCGGGGCCGTGCGGGCCGGGCTTTTCGATCGGTGACTCGCCGGTACATGCCGCCGCCGGTGGCTCAGGGCCCCGGCGTACCCTGCCCCCATGTGCGGAATCGTGGGATATGTGGGCGGGCAGAGCGCCCTTGACGTCGTCCTGGCCGGTCTGAAGCGGCTGGAGTACCGCGGCTATGACTCGGCGGGTATCGCCGTGCTGGCCGATGGCGGGCTGGCAGCGGCCAAGAAGGCCGGCAAACTCGCCAATCTGGAGAAGGAGCTGGCCGACCGTCCGTTGCCGGCCGGCTCGACCGGTATCGGGCACACCCGGTGGGCCACCCACGGCGGGCCCACCGACGGGAACGCCCACCCCCATATGGACAACGCCGGCCGGGTCTCCGTCGTGCACAACGGCATCATCGAGAACTTCGCCGGGCTGCGCGCGGAACTCACCGACCGCGGGCACGAGTTGGCGTCCGAGACGGATACCGAGGTCGTGGCGCATCTGCTGGCCGAGGCCTACTCGTCCTGCGGGGAGCTGGCCGAGGCGATGCGGCAGGTCTGCCGGCGGCTGGAGGGTGCGTTCACGCTGGTCGCGGTGCATGCCGATGAGCCGGACGTGGTGGTCGGGGCGCGCCGGAACTCGCCGCTGGTGGTGGGGGTCGGGGACGGTGAGGCCTTCCTCGCGTCGGATGTGGCGGCGTTCATCGCGCACACCCGTGAGGCGATCGAGCTGGGGCAGGACCAGGTGGTGGAGCTGCGCCGGGAGGCGGTGACGGTCACCGGCTTCGACGGGGCGCCCGCCGAGGTGCGCGAGTACCACATCGACTGGGACGCCTCGGCCGCCGAGAAGGGCGGCTACGACTACTTCATGCTGAAGGAGATCGCGGAGCAGCCGAAGGCTGTTGCCGACACGCTGCTGGGGCGGATCGACGCTTCGGGGGAGCTGTCCCTGGACGAGGTGCGGATCCCGCCCGCCGAGCTGCGCGAGGTCGACAAGGTCGTCATCGTGGCCTGCGGGACGGCGTACCACGCGGGGATGATCGCCAAGTACGCGATCGAGCACTGGACGCGGATTCCGTGCGAGACCGAGCTGGCGAGTGAATTCCGCTATCGCGACCCGATCCTGGACCGGCGGACGCTGGTCATCGCGATCAGCCAGTCCGGCGAGACCATGGACACCCTGATGGCGCTGCGTCATGCGCGCGAGCAGGGCGCGAAGGTGCTCGCCATCTGCAACACGAACGGCTCGACCATTCCGCGGGAGTCGGACGCGGTGCTGTACACGCACGCCGGGCCCGAGGTCGCGGTGGCGTCGACAAAGGCGTTCCTGACGCAGTTGGTGGCCTGCTACCTGGTGGCGCTGTACGTCGCGCAGGTGCGGGGCACGAAGTGGGGCGACGAGATCCGGGACGTGGTGCGCGAACTGGCGGCCATCGGCACCCAGGTCGACCAGGTGCTCGGGACGATGGAGCCGGTCCGGGAGCTGGCGCGCTCCCTCGCCGACAAGAACACCGTGCTGTTCCTCGGCCGGCACGTGGGCTATCCGGTGGCGCTGGAAGGTGCGCTCAAGCTCAAGGAACTCGCGTATATGCACGCGGAGGGCTTTGCGGCCGGGGAGCTCAAGCACGGGCCGATCGCGTTGATCGAGGACGATCTGCCGGTGGTCGTCGTGGTGCCGTCGCCGCGCGGGCGGTCCGTGCTGCACGACAAGATCGTGTCGAATATCCAGGAGATCCGGGCCCGCGGGGCGCGGACGATCGTGATCGCGGAGGAGGGGGACGAGACGGTGGTGCCCTACGCCGACCACCTGGTGCGGATCCCGCGGACGCCGGTGCTGCTGCAGCCGCTGGTGTCCACGATCCCGCTGCAGGTGTTCGCCTGCGAGCTGGCCACCGCCCGCGGGAACGAGGTCGACCAGCCGCGCAACCTCGCCAAGTCGGTGACGGTCGAGTGATCATCGGGGTCGGGATCGACGTCGCCGAGATCGAGCGCTTCGGCGCGGCGCTGGAGCGTACGCCGGAGCTGGCGCAGCGGCTGTTCATCGAGGAGGAGCTGATACTGCCCAGCGGTGAGCGCCGCGGCATCGCCTCGCTGGCGGCGCGGTTCGCCGCCAAGGAGGCGCTGGCCAAGGCGCTCGGGGCGCCGGGCGGGCTGCACTGGAGCGATGCCGAGGTGTACGTCGAGGACAGCGGGCAGCCGCGGTTGCGCGTACGGGGCACCGTCGAGGCCCGGGCGAAGGAGCTCGGGGTCCGGTCGTGGCATGTGTCGCTGAGCCATGACGCGGGGGTCGCCTCGGCGGTGGTGATCGCCGAGGGATGAGGCCGTTGCGGCGCCCGCCCCCCGTTCGTCGGTGGGCGGGCGCCGTCTTTGCGGGGCGGGACCCCGCGCGGGGAATCCCTCGCGAGCGGAAATCCCCCCGGGGGCCCGTGAGAGAAATGCCGCGCACCCCGTGGGCGAGGGGCGAGACTTGTCGGCATGAGGACTGCCTACAGCGTGGAGACCGTGCGGGCCGCGGAGCGAGAGCTCATGGCCCGGTTGCCCGAAGGGGCCCTGATGCAGCGGGCGGCGGCCGGACTGGCCGCGGCCTGCGCGGAGTTGCTGGGGCGGGTGTACGGGGCCCGGGTGGTGCTGCTGGTGGGCAGCGGCGACAACGGCGGGGACGCGCTGTACGCCGGTGCCCGGCTGGCGCGGCGGGGGGCCGGGGTGGCGGCGGTGCTGCTCTCGCCCGAACGGGCGCACCAGGGCGGGCTGGCCGCGCTGCGGGCCGCCGGGGGGCGCGTCTCGGCCGATGCGCGGCGGGACATCGCACGGGCGGGTCTGGTCGTGGACGGGATCGTCGGGATCGGGGGACGGGGCGGGCTGCGTCCGGAGGCCGCCCAACTCGCGCAGGCCGCCTGGGAGTCGGCGCCGGTGGTGGCGGTGGACCTGCCCAGTGGTGTGGACGCGGACAGCGGTGAGGTCGCCGGGGACGCCGTACGGGCCGACGCCACGGTGACGTTCGGCGCGTACAAACCGGGGCTGCTGATCGACCCGGCGCGGGAGCGGGCGGGGGCGCTGCGACTGGTGGACATCGGGCTCGCGCTGCCGCAGGAGGCCGACGCCGAGGCGTTGCAGCATGCGGACGTGGCGGAGCTGCTGCCGCGTCCGGCGCCCGAGAGCGACAAGTACCGGCGGGGCGTGGTCGGGGTGGTCGCCGGGTCCGCGCGGTATCCGGGGGCGGCGGTGCTCGCGGTGGCGGGCGCGTTGCGGGGCGGCGCGGGGGCCGTGCGCTATGTCGGGCCGGCCGCCGACGCGGTGGTGGCGCACTTCCCCGAGACGCTGGTGCACGCCGGGCCGCCGGACAAGGCGGGCCGGGTGCAGTCGTGGGTGATCGGCCCCGGCATCGGCGAGGAATCGGACGCGCTGGACGATGTGCTGGCGGCGGAGGTGCCGGTGCTGGTGGACGCGGACGGGCTGCGGTTCCTGACGCCGCAGCGGGTCGCCGAGCGCACCGCCCCGACCTTGCTGACGCCGCATGCGGGGGAGGCCGCCGCACTGCTCGGACGCGGGCGCGAGGAGGTCGAGGCGGCCCGGCTGGCCTCCGTACGGGAGCTGGCGGCGCGGTACGGCGCCACGGTGCTGCTCAAGGGCTCGACGACGCTGGTGGCGGAGGCGGACGGGCCGGTGCGGGTCAATCCCACGGGTACCAGCTGGCTGGCGACGGCCGGGAGCGGGGATGTGCTGTCGGGGGTGACGGGGGCGTTGCTCGCCGCGGGACTCACGGCGCGGGACGCGGGATCGGTCGGTGCGTATCTGCACGGGCTGGCGGCCCGCCGGGCGGCCGGGCCGGCCGGCGCACCGATCCTGGCCTCGGAGGTCGCGGGCCATCTGGCGGCGGCCTGGCGGGATGTGACGGACTGACAGCAGCCGACGACGGGCGGCGGATGACGGGCCGACAGCGGGCCATGGGCCGGCCGCCGACGACGGGCCGGCCGCAGGCGACCGGCTGACGGCAGGCGACGGACCGGCGTTACGCCCCGCGGGGGAATGGGGCGGGCACCAGGGCGAACCTGGCGCCCGGCGGGCCGCGCGGCCGCCGCGCCACGGCATGCGTGAGGGCATGAAACGCACTCTTCCGGCGCTGCTGGTCTGCGCCTCGTTGCTCGTTGTCGCCGGGCCGCCCGCGGTGGCCGTGGCACCGTCGCCCGCAGCGGCCGTGACGCAGCCGTCCGCGAGGGCCGTGACACAGCCGTCGGCGAGGGCCGTGAGGCAGCCGTTCGCCGCGTACGGACCGTCCGACCTGGTCCCCGGTTTGCCGCGCACGGTGCGGGCGCCGGGGCGGCAGCTGCACATCGAGTACGTGCCGCGGTCCGAGGCACGGCGCCCCGGCACGAGGGCGCTGCGCTGCAGTGCCGCCACCGGGCCCTACCAGCGGCAGGCGGAGCGTTATCTGCGGCGCGAGGTGGACGGGCGGCAGAGTGCGGGGGACTGCCGGGCGATCCGGCGGTTCCAGCAGGCGCACCGCATTGCGCCGGCGTCCGGATTCGCGGGGCCGGTCACCGGGGCGATGGTGCGGGTGATGCGGGCCAAGAAGGACCCCAACCGGGCCGGTCACTGTCCCGACCGGGCCGAGCGGACCGTGTGTGTCGATCTGAACCGGCAGCTGATGTGGGTGCAGCAGGACGGGCGGGTGATCTTCGACCCGGTGGCGATCCGCTCCGGTGCGCCGACGATGGAGACCCGTACCGGCACGTACCGGATCTATCTGCGGCACCGACAGCACATTTCCAACCTGTACGGCACCTCCATGCCGTACGCCCAGTTCTTCGACCGCGGGGAGGCGCTGCACGGCGTCCACGAGGACATCTTCTCCGGGGCCGGCTCGCACGGCTGCGTCAACCTCACCATGACGGACGCGCGAAGGGCGTGGGAAGTGCTCAATAGGGGCGACATCGTGCACGTCTGGGGGCGGAAACCCGGCGTGTGAGCACGGTTTCCCCGCCCGTCCCCCGGGGATCCGCAAGGTCGCCTGCGACACTGAGGGGGATGAACGAGACAGCGAAGCGTGCCCGTGCCGCCATCGACGTCGCCGCCGTGCGGTCGAACGTCCGTGCGCTGCGGGCCCGTGCACCCCGGGCAGAGCTGATGGCCGTGGTCAAGTCCGACGGCTACGGGCACGGGGCGGTGCGCTGCGCGCGCGCCGCCCGTGAGGCCGGTGCGGGCTGGCTGGGCACGGCACTGCCCGAGGAGGCGTTCGCGCTGCGGGCGGCCGGTGACACCGGGCGGCTGCTGTGCTGGCTGTGGACGCCGGGCGGCCCCTGGCAGCGGGCCGTCGAGCAGGACATCGACGTCGCGGTGAGCGGGCTGTGGGCGCTCGACGAGGTGCGGGCGGCGGCGCGGGCGTGCCGCCGCACCGCCCGCGTCCAGCTCAAGGTCGACACCGGTCTCGGCCGCAACGGCTGCCCGCCCGCCGACTGGCCGGAACTGACCGCCGCGGCCCGGGCCGCCGAGGCCGAGGGCACGGTGACCGTCACCGGCGTCTGGTCGCACTTCGCCTGCGCCGATGAGCCCGGACACCCCTCGATCGCCGCCCAGCTGGACGTCTTCCATGCGGCGCTGAAGACCGCCGAGACGGCCGGGCTGCACCCCGAGGTGCGGCATATCGCCAACACCCCGGCGCTGCTGACGCTGCCCGAGGCGCACTTCGACCTGGTCCGCACCGGCATCGGCATCTACGGCCTCTCGCCCAGCCCCGAGGTCGGCACCTCCCAGGACTTCGGGCTGCGCCCGGCGATGACCCTGGAGGCCTCGCTCGCGTCGGTCAAGCGCGTCCCGGGCGGCCACGGCGTGTCGTACGGGCACCACTACACGACGTCCGGCGAGACCACCCTGGCGCTGGTCCCGCTCGGCTACGCCGACGGCATCCCGCGGCATGCCTCCGGCGTCGGCCCCGTGCTGGTCGCCGGCGAGTGGCGGACGGTCGCCGGGCGGATCGCGATGGACCAGTTCGTGGTCGACCTGCACGGCGCGCACGCCGAGCCGGGCGATCCGGCCGTGCTGTTCGGCCCCGGGGACCGCGGTGAGCCGACCGCCGAGGACTGGGCCCGCGTGGCCGGAACCATCGGGTATGAAATCGTCACCCGGATCGGATCCCGGGTGCCACGCGTCTATGTGGACAGCGGCACGGGGAGCGAAGCCGAAGGAGACAGCGCGCTCACGGGGGGTACGGCATGACCGAGGGACAGGAAGCCGCCGCGCAGGCGGTCGAGACCGCGGCCGAGGTGGCCGGCAACTGGGCGCGGGCGGGCCGGCACGCCGGTGTCGCCGGCGCCGCGATCGGCGTGGTCGCGGCGGGTGCCGCGGCCGGTGTGGCGATAGAGCGGATGACGGTCGGCCGCGGGATGCGGCGCCGCGCACGGCTCGCGCTGGACGCCGCGGGCCCGTACGGCACGCTGCGCGGCACCCCGGGTGCCGCGATCGCCGAGGACGGCACCGAGCTGTACTACGAGGTCGACGAGCCGGGCCCGCCGGAGAAGGACGACGGGGCGGCCAAGGGCGCGGTGAACGGCAAGCCCGGCAAGCACGGCAAGAACGACCGGTCCGCCAAGCCGGTCCGCGGCAAGGAGGCCCGCGCCGCGCAGGAGGCCCACGGCGGTCTGCGCAAGCGGCTGACGGCGGTGCTGGGGCGGCGCTCCGCGGCTCCCACGGTCGTCTTCAGCCACGGCTACTGCCTGAGCCAGGACTCCTGGCACTTCCAGCGCTCCGCGCTGCGCGGCACGGTGCGCACCGTCCACTGGGACCAGCGCAGCCACGGCCGCTCCTCACGCGGCCACGGCCAGATCGACGGCACGGAACCGGTCACCATCGACCTGCTGGGCCGGGACCTGAAGGCGGTGCTGGACGCCGCGGTCCCCGAGGGACCGATCGTGCTGGTCGGGCACTCCATGGGCGGGATGACGGTGATGGCGCTGGCCGACCAGTTCCCCGAGTACGTCGCGGAGCGGGTGGTCGGGGTGGCCCTGATCGGCACCTCCGCAGGACGGCTCAGCGAGGTCGGCTTCGGGCTGCCGTCCATGGGCGTCAAGGCCTTCCACTGGCTCGCGCCGGGCGTCCTCAAGGCGCTGGGCTGGCAGCACGAGATCGTCGAGCGCGGGCGGCGGGCCACCGCCGATCTCTTCGCGGGGCTGATCAAGCGGTACTCGTTCGGGACGCCGGAGAAGGTGGACCCGGGGATCGCCCGGTTCGGCGAGCGGCTGATCGAGGCGACCCCGATCGATGTGGTCGCCGAGTTCTTCCCGGCGTTCGCGGTGCACGACAAGACCGAGGCGCTGGTGGCGTACGACGCGGTGCCCGCACTGGTGCTCGCCGGGGAGAGCGATCTGATCACGCCCGCCGACCACAGCCGGACGATCGCCGAGGTGCTGCCGCACGCGGACCTGGTGTGTGTGCCCGGCGCCGGGCATCTGGTGATGCTGGAGCGGCCCGAGCTGGTCAATGAGCAGCTGGTGTCGCTGGTGGAGCGGGCGAGCGTGGCGGCCCGCAGCTCGCGGCACGCCCGCGCCTGAGGCGCCGGGCGGCAGGCTGTGCCCGGCCGGGCGGGGCACAGCCTGCCGCCCCGCGGCGGCACCGCCGAGGGGCGGCGGCCGGGCGCCGGGCGGGACGTACCATTTGCGGCATGAGCACCACCGGAGCGATTGCGCACGTCACCGTCAAGTCTCCCGAACAGATGCAGGAGTTGGGCCGCCGGCTGGCCCCGCTGCTGCGCCCCGGCGACCTGGTACTGCTCACCGGTGAGCTGGGCGCCGGCAAGACGACGCTGACCCGTGGCCTGGGCGAGGGGCTGGGCGTACGCGGCGCCGTGACCTCGCCGACCTTCGTCATCGCCCGGGTACACCCCTCGCTGACCGGCGGTCCCGCGCTGGTGCATGTCGACGCGTACCGGCTCGGCGGCGGGCTGGACGAGATGGAGGACCTGGACCTCGATGTCTCGCTGCCGGAGTCGGTGGTGGTCGTGGAGTGGGGCGACGGCAAGGTCGAGGAGCTTTCCGAGGACCGGCTGCACGTGGTCATCGGGCGCGCCGTGGGTGCGGATGCACCCGGTGGTGCGGGCGGGCATCCCGAGGACGACGTGGACGATGTGCGCGAGGTGACGGTCACCGGTCTCGGCGCCCGCTGGGCGGACGCCGGCCTGCTCGCGCTGGAGACCTGCTGACGGCTTCCCCCAGGCCTGACGGCGGTTGTGGCGGCGGTTGTGGCGGGGGCCGTGGCAGCGGACCGGCGGGCGCCGATCCGGCCGGCACCGCCCGGTAGTTTCCGACAAGCCGTCGGTAAGATGTTGCGCACCTGGTGCCGGGCGTGGTGACATGGGTGGAGACCCCAGTTAGGTCAGCCTAAGTAGCAAGCCTAGCTTCTGTCGCTCGTCCCAGGAGCCCCGGGAGGCGTCCATGTCGGCCCACCAGCCCCCCACTACGCCTGAAAGGCGCGGGGGCACCCCCGTCGCGGCGGCCGGGTGCGCCGCGCGCGAGACGCCGACCATGAATGAACTGCTGGCGGCGGGTGCCGCGGCCAGCGCCGTTTCCACGCCCCCGGACGCCGCCGAGGAAGCCGACCGGGGCAAGCCCGCGAAGCCGGCGGGCGAGCCGGAAGCGGAGGGCGAGGAGCAGGACGGGCCCGGGGTGGCGTCCACCACAGGCCGCGACGCGGCGTAGCCCGTAGGGGCGAATGCGGCGCATGCAGAACCGGCCGGGGTCGCCACCGGCCGGGCCGCGCGGTCAGGAGACCACGACGACCTTGGTGCCGTGCAGGGCGAAGTCCCACATCGCCTTGCCGTCGTCCCGCGACTCACGGATGCCGCCGGTCCGCTTCGACGAGCCCGGGGCGGGCATGGAGCCGTCGACGGCCGCGCTGAAGCCGATGGTGACGCCTTCCACACTCGCGAACCGCACCACATGCTCGATCGCGATGCCGTCGGAGCCCGTGACGCTCACCGAACGCGAGCCGACGGCGTACGCGCCCAGCGGCGGGCCGACCGGGCTCGGCGTGACCGGGTACGTACGCACCGCCTTGCCGTCCGCGCCGACCAGCCAGACCCGCTTGGCGTCCAGCGAATAGACGATCCGGCGGCCCTTGCCGGACGACGGCGGGACCGCGGCCGCGGCGGGGGCCTTGTCCTTCTTGCCGCCGCGCTCCGGCGGGCTCTTGGGCACGCTGTGGCGGGTGTCCTTGCGGGTCTGGGTGAGGGTGTCCGGAGCGGACGCCGCGGCCTGGTAGCCGAGCACACCGACCACCACCACGGCAGCCGTGGTCAGCGCGGTGACGATCGTGCTGCTCTTAGCGGGCACCGCTGTGCCACCTTCCTCCCTCTCCCTGCCTTTGGCGGGGAGCCCCGGACCTGGGAATGCCGGGCTGCTTGCTGCTGGGCTACGGGGGCGACGGTAGCACCGCGACAGGTACCACCGGCCGAGCCGTAGTCTTAAGGACGTGCTGCTGCTAGCTCTTGACACCGCCACCCCCGCCGTCACCGTCGCGCTCCACGACGGCACCCGGGTCCTCGCCGAGTCCCGCCAGGTGGATGCGCGCCGCCACGGCGAGCTGCTGCTGCCCGCCGTCGACCGGGTGCTGGCCGAGGCGGGTCTGAAACTCGATGCCGTCAGCGACATCGTGGTCGGCGTGGGCCCGGGGCCGTACACCGGTCTGCGGGTCGGCCTGGTGACCGCCGCGACCTTCGGGGCGGCCCTCGGCGTACCCGTCCACGGCCTGTGCACGCTGGACGGCCTCGCCTATGCCTCCGGGCTCACCGAGCCCTTCGTCGTGGCCACCGACGCCCGCCGCAAGGAGGTCTACTGGGCGCGCTACGAGGCCGGCCCCTCGTCCGGCCACGGCCCTTCGGCGAGCGGCTCCGCCGCGCCCCGCTCGATCACCCGCCTGAGCGAGCCCTCCGTCGACCGTCCCGCGGACATCGCCGACCAGGTGGCCGGCGTCCCCGCCGTGGGCGCGGGCGCCGTGCTCTACGACACGGTCTTCACCGGCCTGCGGCGCGAGGCCCCCGAGCACCAGTCCGCCGGGGCGCTGGCCGCCCTGGCCGCGGGCAAGCTGGCCGCGGGCGAGGAGCTGCCGCCCCCGCAGCCGCTGTATCTGCGCCGCCCGGACGCCCAGGTGCCCGCCAACTACAAGGTGGTCACTCCCCGGTGACCACCCGCCCGTCGCCCGACCGGCGCCCCGCGGCGCCCCCGCCGCCCGGCGGGGCCCCTCGGCCCGGTGCGGTGCTGCGCGAGATGCGCTGGTGGGACATTGCGCCGGTGCTGGAGCTGGAACGGGAGCTGTTCCCCGAGGACGCCTGGTCGCCGGGCATGTTCTGGTCCGAGCTGGCCCATGCGCGCGGCCCGTACGCCACCCGCCGCTACCTCGTCGCCGAACTGGAGGTGCCGCCGCGCCGGGGGTCCCCCCGGACAGCGTCTGGGGGAGGCGCCGATGAGGGGCTTGGGGTCTCCCCTGCTCGAACGGAGCCGAGAGCCGGGGGAAGGCCGGGTGCCGGGCGGGACGGCCGGCTGGTCGGCTACGGCGGGCTGGCCGCCGTCGACGGCACCGGCGACATCCAGACCATCGCCACCGCCCGCGACCAGTGGGGCACCGGCCTCGGCGCCCGGCTGCTGACCGAACTCCTCGGCGCCGCGACGGACTTCGAATGCCACGAGGTGCTGCTGGAGGTACGGGTCGACAACGTACGCGCGCAGCGCCTCTACGAGCGCTTCGGCTTCGAGCCGATCGGCTTCCGCCGCGGCTACTACCAGCCCGGCAACGTCGACGCCCTGGTCATGCGGCGCACCACCCAGACCTCCTCCGAAGCACCCTCCGTACAAGGAACTTGACACTCATGGCTGACTCACGCGGCGGACCGCTCGTCCTCGGCATCGAGACCTCCTGCGACGAGACCGGTGTCGGCATCGTCCGCGGCCACACCCTCCTCGCCGACGCGGTCGCCTCCAGCGTCGACGAGCACGCCCGCTTCGGAGGTGTGGTGCCGGAGGTGGCCTCGCGCGCCCACCTGGAGGCGATGGTCCCCACCATCCAGCGCGCCCTGAAGGACGCCGGCGTCGCCGCCTCCGACCTGGACGGCATCGCGGTCACCGCCGGACCGGGCCTGGCCGGCGCGCTGCTGGTCGGCGTCTCGGCCGCCAAGGCGTACGCCTACGCCCTGGGCAAGCCGCTCTACGGCGTCAACCACCTCGCCTCGCACATCTGCGTCGACCAGCTGGAGCACGGCCCGCTGCCGGAGCCGACGATGGCCCTGCTGGTGTCCGGCGGCCACTCCTCCCTCCTGCTGGCGCCCGACATCACCTCCGACGTACGCCCCCTGGGCTCGACCATCGACGACGCGGCGGGCGAGGCCTTCGACAAGATCGCGCGGGTGCTGCACCTCGGCTTCCCGGGCGGCCCGGTCATCGACCGTTACGCACGCGAGGGCAACCCCGACGCGATCCGCTTCCCGCGCGGACTGACCGGCCCCCGCGACCCGGTCTACGACTTCTCCTTCTCCGGTCTGAAGACGGCCGTAGCCCGCTGGATCGAGGCCAAGCGGGCGGCCGGCGAAGAGGTGCCGGTGGCGGATGTCTCGGCGTCCTTCCAGGAGGCCGTGGTGGATGTGCTGACCCGGAAGGCCGTCCGGGCCTGCAAGGACAACGGCGTGGACCACCTGATGATCGGCGGCGGGGTCGCGGCCAACACCCGGCTGCGGGCGATGGCCCAGCGCCGCTGCGAGGACGCCGGGATCACCCTGCGGGTGCCGCGGCCCAAGCTGTGCACCGACAACGGTGCGATGGTCGCCGCCCTGGGCGCGGAAATGGTGACACGGGGCCGGGCGGCGTCCGCCTGGGACCTCTCCGCCGACTCGTCCCTGCCGGTCACCGAACCGCATGTGCCCGGGGAGACGGACGAAGAGCCGTCCGCCTCCCAACACCATCACCACGGCCACGGCCACGGCCACGGCCACGACCACGAGATGAGCAAGCACAACCTCTACTCCTGAGGCCGGCCGAGGGCTTGTTCTGTCGTTCTGTGAGTCCTCACGCCTCCCCTGGCCCGAGGTCCGGCCCGAGGTCTTACCCTGGCAGGCAGCACCGGGCGCGCGTGGGGAGGCGGCAGGCTGTGGACTGGTTCTGGTGGGTCTTCGTCTTCTTCATGGCGGGCGGCTTCGCGAAGGTCGCCGACACCGCCCGTACGGCACTGCGGACGCGGCACGAACGCAAGATCGAGCGGCTGGAGACCGCCCGTCAGGAGCGGCAGGAGCTGGCCGCCGCACAGCAGCCGCCGCAGCCGGTGTGCGGCTGTACCCACCACCTCGCCAAGCATGACAAAAAGGGCAAGTGTCATGAGCTGGTGGAGGTCGCGGTCGCCTGGGACGCCGACCACAAGCCGGTGCAGTACGAGGCGGGCCAGTGCACCTGCCAGCAGTACATCGGCCCGCAGCCGCTCTCCCAGATCTACGCCGAGGACCTCACCGACCTGGCGTGAGCACCGGTAGGGACCTGGCGTGAGCGCCGGTCAACGGGCGTCCGCCGCCGGGTGCCCCAGCAGCATCGTGGGGGCGCCGGCGACCCGGGTCAGGAAGATCGTGCAGGAGTTGCGGCCGCCGCCGAGCTTCAGCTTCTTGCGCAGCTCCTCCGGCTCCACCGCCGAGCCGCGCTTTTTGATCACCGCGACGCCGACCTCGCGCTCCCGCAGCAGCGCCTTGAGCCTCTTCACGTGGAACGGCAGCACATCGGTGATCGCGTAGGCGGTCGCGTACGGCGTCTCGGCCAGCCGGTCCGCGGTCAGGTACGCGATCGTCGGATCGATCAGCCGCCCGCCGATCCGCCGGGCGACATCCGCGACCAGATGGGCACGGATCACCGCCCCGTCCGGCTCGTACAGCCAGTCCCCGACCGGCCCCGGTTCGGGGTCCGGCAGCCCCGCGCCCAGCAGCGAGTCCCCGGCCGGGAGCAGGGTGGCGCGGCGGCCGCCGGGCGTGGGGCGGGCCGTCCCGTCCTCCGCCGTGCCGAACCACACCACGGCCTCCTTGACGTCACCCCCGTCCGAGATCCACTCCGTCTCGGCGTCCTCGGGCAGCGCATCGTGCGGCACCCCCGGCGCGATCTTCAACGCCGCGACGGGTGCCCTGCGGGCCGCCTCGACGGCCCATGACAGCGGCGGCGAGTACGCCTCGGGGTCGAAGATCCGCCCGCCCCTGGCTTTGCTGCGCCGTGCCGGATCGACGAACACCGCGTCATATCCTGCCGTGTCGACGTCTGTCACGTCCGCACAGCGCACCTTGATCAGCTCCGCGAGCCCCAGCGCTTCGGCGTTGGCCCGGGCCGCGGCGCAGGCCAGCGGGTCACGGTCCACGGCCAGCACCCGGATCCCGGCCCGGGCCAGCGCGATCGCGTCGCCGCCGATACCGCAGCACAGATCGGCCAGCGTACGGACGCCCTGCGCGGCGAACCGGGCGGCGCGGTGGGCGGCGACCGTGGCGCGGGTGGACTGCTCGACACCGTTCGGCGTGAAGTACATCAGCCACGCATCCGCGCCGAACTTCGCCGCCGCGCGCTGCCGCAGCCGGGCCTGGCCGAGCGCGGCCGAAACCAGCGGCGCGGGGTGGTCGCGGCGCAGCCGGGTGGCTGCCGCGAGCTCGTCCGCCGGGTCGTGGTCGCGCAGCTCGGCCAGCAGCGATTGCCCCTCCGGGGCGATGAGGCCGACGAAAGCGTCTAGGTCGTTCACGGGTGCCATTGTCCTCCCGCGTTTTCGGCTGTCCCGCCGTGGGGGCTGCTCGCCGCTGCGCCTGGCGGCGGGCCGGTCCGCTGCGCTTTGCCTCGGCCCGTTTTTGGCTTTCCCGCCATTGCGCCTGGCGGCGGGCGGGTCCGCTGCGCGGGGCTGTGGGTGCGGTGACGGGCCTCCGGGGCAGGGGTGTGGGACTGCTTCGCTTTACGTCCCACACCCCTG